>NZ_CP047591.1:1915856-2235166 GCF_010120715.1 Aminipila terrae | reverse complement strand
AAGAAAATTCCATATCCAGTTCGATTACTTTAAAGCCATTGTTTATTGCCTGCATCACTGCGTCCACTGAACTGGAGGTATCAAATCCATCTACGGTTCCGCCCCCATGTGCAATCATCTTCTCGTAAATTCTGGGGTGATTTTCCTTATCTAGAGATTCCGCTTTGCCCTTTTCAGCAGACTGTCCAAACGATAAAGTAGTAGCCATTGCCACGGCAACAGCTACTACAATAATTCTGGTTAAATATTTTCTTATTTCATCTAAAACTATACTGTTCATTTTACTATATTCATTCCCTGCTAATGGACAACCCGTTCCAGTCTCTTCAGGGCTAATGCGATGGTCAGCCCAGGTATTACACGGTTGCCTGTTATTTCTACATCAAGAACTTCATTGATTTTCTTCAGTCTATACTGAACTGTATTGGTATGTATGCCCATAAACTCTGAGGTTTTAGCACTGTTCATACCCGCATCAAGTACAAAGGTCTCCAGTGTTTCTAATAATTGCCTGCCCTTATTTTCCTTTGCTTCTTTAAAAGGTTCCAGTAGCTCAATATAATTCTTTTTAACGTATCCTCCCTGAAGCTGTATATTAATGCAATTGCTTACCAGTGCAAGTTCATACTTGGTAAATACTCTCTTGTATGGGAATACGTTTTGAACAAATCCCCATGATTCACTAATCAGCCGATATGCATCTGCTGCACCTTCAATGCCGTCTAATCCTGTTACATGAAAAATTCTCACGGTTTTTTCTTCTTTTAGCTTATTAAATAAACTGATACAGCAAGCTCTTTTCACGGATTTTGCATCTTCGGCCTGTACTTTTCTGTTTAAAATCATGCCGTAAGTTTCTTCACCTTCGGTAATCTTCATGATTCCTAACTCTTCTTCTTTTTCAAAATTGAGCAGGACTCTGTAGCCTTCTTCGTTTTCTATACCTCTTGCAAAGAAAACACTTAATATATCCTCGCTGTCTATGCCTGCTTCCTCCTTAAGAGTATAAGCAAGGCTCTTGTTTCCACGTCGTAATGCTTTTATGAATTCTGCCCGGGCATCTCTCTCCGGGGTATATTTCCACATACCCATAGCCAGTTCAATGATTTCTGCTAACTTTGTAATCTCTCCTGCAGAATAAGAATCTTCATTATCTACAATAAACATAAAGTATTTTTCGCCGTTAATCATAACTGGTCCCCAGTAAGTCAGGACACCATTTACATCTATCATGGTATATACGGCAGATCTCTCAACATCTCTTTCCCTGCCCAGGTTAATTGCGTCCTGTATGGTAGCTTTATGTCTTGTTTCTATAGACAGAATCGGATTAAAATCCTCGCTTAATAAAATTAGCTGAAAATCGTTATTAATTGCAGCTTCTCTTACTGCAGACTGGAAGTTGCTGTGTTTTTCAAAATTCAGCAAGTGGAAAATAGTATTACTGATAAGTCTGTTTCCAAAATTATCTCCATACAGAATATCTTCCATCACCTGTTTTATAACGTCTGCATATCGGATATCTTTATCATTTGGCATTACTATAATAGGAAGACCCACTCTGTCAGCAGTAGCAAGCACTTCCTTCTTCAGGTCAAGTTCAGGTGATTCAACATAAAACAACACTAATGCTGCTGTTCCTGCTTCTGACAGAGTTCTGATTATTTCAATCTGCTTGTTCTCATCAGCTTTTGAATTGAAAAATCCAGACAGAACCATTTCACTGTCATGGGCAAAATAACTTCTGACTTCATCGATTTCAGTTGTTTCCAAAACCGAAACAGTTCTTACTCTGCCCTCAATTTTCTTGGTTCCTGCTACTATTCTTGCATTTTTAAAGATTTCTAAGGCAAGACAATCTTTTACTGTAACCTTCATAATATTTACCTATACCTATTTCTTTTCTTCGTCATCGGATTGATCATCTTTTTCTTTGTCCTTATCTGTTTCAGATTTGGATAGTGATTCTTCCTCAGATACATCATCATTCATATAGTCTGTATCAAATGCTTCAAGTAAAGCTTTTTCTCTGTCTTCAGCTTCCTTCAGCAGTCTTTCTGTTTCAGCAGCTTCCTCTGCATTTGCCTGCTTCTTTACTTCTTCTCTTTCCCTTACATGATTTAACAATTCTTCAGATGTGAATTTCCCTGTGTAAAGTGCTTCGAACTGTTCTCCATCCAGTGTTTCAATTTCAAGTAAAGTTTTTGCTACCACATGAAGTTTATCCATGTTTTCTGTCAAAATCCGTTCGGCCTCTTCAAAAGCATCCTCAATAATTTTTCGGATTTCATCATCAATTTCTCTGGCGATTTCTTCCGAATAATTTTTTCTGGTCTGATAGTCATTTCCCAAAAATACTTCGTCAGTGGAACTATAGTTAATAGGTCCCAGTTTTTCACTAAATCCATATTTGGTTACCATATCCCTGGCAATTTCAGTTGCTCTCATGATATCATTGCTGGCACCTGTACTTATATCATCCAGTGTCAGTTTTTCAGCAACACGCCCACCAAGGAGATGAATAATCTGTTCTCTCATAGTTATCTTTGTGCCATAGGATCGGTCTTCTTTAGGCAGAATCATGGTAAATCCACCAGCCCGTCCTCTTGGGATAATGGTAATCTGATGAACCGGATCTGTCTTAGGCAGTGCTCTTGCTACAATAGCATGCCCTGCTTCATGATACGCAGTAAGCCTTCTTTCATTCTCATTAATAACCCTGCTCTTCTTTTCCGGTCCGGCAATAACCTTTGTAATAGCCTCTTCAATTTCATCCATACGGATTTTTCTTCCATTTCTCCTTGCTGCCAGTAATGCTGCTTCATTTAGCAGATTTTCGATATCCGCAGGAGTAAAACCCGGTGTTCTTCTGGCCAGTACTTTTGGATTAACGGATTCATCCAGAGGCTTATTTCTGGAATGAACTTCAAATATAGCTTCTCTTCCCTTTATATCAGGAACGCCGATAACAACCTGCCTGTCAAACCTTCCTGGTCGAAGCAGGGCTGGATCAAGGATATCAGGTCTGTTAGTTGCCGCCAGAATAATGATTCCAGTATTTTCTCCAAATCCGTCCATTTCTACCAGCAACTGGTTCAGAGTCTGTTCTCTTTCATCATGGCCTCCGCCAATTCCAGCTCCTCTTTTTCTGCCAACAGCATCAATTTCGTCTATAAATATAATGCAAGGTGCATTCTTTTTTGCCTGCTCAAATAAGTCTCTTACTCTGGAAGCACCAACACCAACAAACATTTCAACAAAATCAGATCCACTGATGCTGAAAAATGGTACCCCTGCTTCTCCTGCTGTAGCTTTTGATAAATAAGTTTTACCAGTTCCCGGAGGTCCTACAAGTAATATACCCTTAGGAATTCTGGCTCCCAGGTCACGATATTTCTTAGGATTTCTAAGAAAGTCAACAACCTCTGCCAGTTCTTCCTTTTCTTCATCAAGACCTGCAACCTCTTTGTAGGTTACTTTCTTCAATTCATCATCTTTGTGCATTCTGGCTCTGCTCTTACCGAAAGACATCACCTTTCCTCCGCCGCCACCCTGATTCATCATAATGAACCAGAAGAAAACCAATGCAAGAATCATGATTAATGTAGGAAGCATGGAGATATACCAAGGGGTTTCCTTTGGTTTATCACTACTGTAGATGATTCCTTTTTCCATCTGCGGGTAAATATACTGATCACTGACGATACTGATATCCGCAATAGATGGTGCATAAGATATGATTTTGTCACCATTTTTCAGGGTAGCTTTAACAGTGTAATTGGTAAGGTTTACCTCTTTCACATTTTCCTTTTGGAGCTGAGTAACAAAGTTTGAAAAGGCCACTGTCTTTACTTCTTTCTCCTGAGGAACTCCCTGGTAGGCCCATGCCATCACCAGCACAATAGCGAAAATAGCTACATAAATCCCCATATTTTTTGCTAATTTTTTCAACGGTCTAAATTCCCCCTATATATCTTTTGTTTATTTGCAATTAATACAATCCCTAAATTGTGTGATACAACCAATTTTAATGTATTTTCACAAGATAGTTTAATTATTTTATCATAATTTCTCTAAATATTCAAGCAGAACTATATCCTTTGTATCGTTGTCCAGCTTGTAATTTTCGCTAATCCTTCCTCTTTTCATGCCAGTTTTAAAGCCACTTACGTCATCGCCTATAATCCATATGACCTCATCGCCAATACAAACCATAGGAACCTGGTCACGACATTCTTTATATACCTTCTCATCTACAAACATATCCTGAAGTTTTTTTCTTCCGTTCATGCCAAGAGGAATCATCCAGTCACCCTGTCTTCTTGTCCTTATCTGGAGCATTACCTGTATTTCATCAGTCAGTTGCTGGTCAAAGTCTTTATTTTTCTCGTCCTGATCTTCAATATCATCAAAATAAGGCGTATTTCTGTTCCATATTTTTTCCAGAAGTTTACTTAAGTCTAAGGCTGCAAATCTCCTTGTGCCATTTTTAGAGATATCTTTTAAATTTCCCTCATTCTTTACTATTCTTATCATCAGTCTTGATTTTAATTCAGTATTTGAAACATATCCCAAAGTCACTGGATCATTTTTAAAGAATCTTACTTCCCCATAAGATACAGCAACCCCGTATCCTTTTGGAAAATCCGCACTGGCAGAATCATTATCTCCGTCAATAATTTTATCCGCGGACTCCAGATGTGCTGAGGTGATTCCCTGGTCCAGACCAATGGTCTCAAAAGCTTTTTTTACTACTCTGTGCCGGATAGCCGGGTGCATTTCTTTTAGCTGTGTCAGACTAAAGGAAATCCCCTGGATTTCTTCCTGAGGCCCCCCGACTTTGTCATTGACTACAACAGCCCCCTGCTCCATAGCCTCCTCCACCTGCATATCAAAATAATCTTTATCATCTTTGGCAATTCTGCTTAAACGGTTCAGACTCTCAACTACATTGATATTAAAATCTTTCTCCAGTTGTGGGATGAGATTTAAGCGAATCTTATTTCTCGTATAAATTGGCTCACTGTTTGTATGGTCAATTCTTGGGTTGAGGTTATTTTCCCGGCAATAATCCTCTATATCTTTTCTTGCCACGTCCAGAAGCGGCCTGATTATAGTTGTTCCATATTCTCCTGCTCTGGAGTATTCAATACCTGCAAGGCCATCCGTTCCAGTGCCTCTGATGACTCTCATAAGTAATGTTTCTGCCTGGTCATTCAGGTTATGGGCTACTGCCACTTTAATTTGAGATGGCTTATATCGTTTATCGTCGATTAATTGTTTTGCAGTGTCATAAAATGCTTTATATCTCACAAACCTTCCTGCTTCCTCACTGCTTATACCCTTTTCTTCTGCTATGGCATTGCAGTCATATATAAAACTCTGACACGCTATACCTCTTTGTCTGCACAATTCTTCAACATATGCCTGGTCCTCCTCTGCTGCACCAGGTCTAAATTTGTGATTCACATGAACTGCTGAAAGGGTGAACTGTAATTCATCAGACAAATTCATTAACGCATTAAAAAGGCACACCGAATCAGGGCCTCCTGAAAGTCCAATGATGATGTGCTCATTTTTTTCTATCAAATTTTTATCTAAAATTGTTTTTCTTATTTTATTCTCCATCATAAACTTTAGTATATCACAAGTGTCTACTGATTAGCAATCTGCTCTGCTAAATCATTTAAATACACCCATCGTTCCATTTTTTCAGTCAGTTGCTCTTCAAGAGCTGCTTTATCTGCCATTAATTCCTGGAGTCTGGTATAATTGCTGGTCTCTTTTGAAATTCTTTCTTCTACTTCACTGATTTTCTGTTCAAGCTCTGCAATTACTTCATCAATAACGGTAAATTCACGCTGTTCATTATAAGTAAATTTTAGTTTTTTTGAAATATTCCTGTCATTATCTTTTTGACTGGAATCATCTTTTTTATGGTCCTTTTCTGTATTTGACAAAGTTTTTTCCTGGTCTTTAAGCTGTGTTTTTTCCAGCTTTCTAATCTCCATATAATCTGTATATCCACCAGGATAATGGCCTATGTTGCCATTCTCTTCATAAACAAAGGTCCTTATGGCAATACGGTCTACAAAATACCTGTCATGAGATACAACGATTACTACTCCGGGGAAATTGTCCAGATAGTCCTCCAAAATAGTTAGTGTATCAATATCAAGGTCATTCGTAGGTTCGTCCAGCAGCAGAACGTTAGGTGCCATCATCAGTATTCCCAGAAGATAAAGTCTTCGTTTCTCTCCTCCTGAAAGTTTATTGATTCTTACAGAATGGATATGTCTGGGAAACAAGAATCTTTCAAGCATCTGGGCTGCTGTTATAGTCCCCTCCGTTGTCTCTACATTGTAAGCAATACTTTGAACATAATCTATTATTCTCATAGATAAATCCATATCTTCACTTTCCTGTGAAAAATAACCAAACCTTACAGTTTCCCCTATTTCTATGGTTCCGGTGTCTGGAACTTCCTGACCCATGATCATTCTCAGGAGAGTAGATTTTCCAGTGCCATTTTCTCCGATTATGGCAATTCTGTCATTTCTCAGCACTGTATAGGTAAAATCCTTAATTAGTAATTTACTCCCATATGCCTTTGTAATATCTTTTATCTCAATTACCTTTTTCCCCAGCCTGCTTGATAAAGAGCTCATTTGTATCTTGGATTCATCAATAGCCATTCTGTTTTTTGCCAGTTCTTCAAATCTCTCAACGCGGCCCTTTGCTTTAGTAGTTCTGGCCTGGGCCCCTCTCCTGATCCATTCCAGTTCACGTTTATATAAAGTTTTCCTTTTTCGTTCCGTGGCCAGGGCCATTTCTTCCCTGGCAGCCTTGTTTTCCAAATATGCCAGATAATTTCCCTCATGCCTGTAAAGTTTCCCATCGTTTAATTCCAATATACGGTTAGATACTCTGTCTAAAAAGTACCTGTCGTGGGTAACCATAAAAATAGCTCCCTTAAAATTCTTCAGATATTTTTCCAGCCATTCAATGGTGTCACTATCCAGGTGATTAGTAGGCTCATCCAGGATTAACAATTCCATATCCGCAACTAAAACCCCAGCCATGGCTACTCTTTTCTTTTCTCCTCCGGAAAGGTTTTTCACTGATGCATCAAAGGCAGTAATACCTAAATCCATAAGCATAGCTTTGCATTCATATTCTGAAGCTTCACGTTTATTTTCTTTTAATATTTCCATCATCTGCTCCAGAATTGTATTGCCAGAGTCAAAAACGGGCATTTGCGGTAAGTATCCAATTCTTACCCCTTTTGTCATGGTAACCGTACCTTCATCTGCATTCTCAATTCCTGCAGCTATTCTGAGTAACGTTGATTTTCCGGTTCCATTAACACCTATAAAGCCAATTTTATCTCCTTCATGAATGCTAAATGATAAATCCGTTAAAAGCGGATTCTCTGTGTATGACTTTGAAATGTTTGCAGCGTTAAGTAGTATCATTTTTTCCCTCATTATATAATAATTCAATTTACTTTTTAAAATATTTTCCTGTTGCTGCAAAATATCTGGCAGCACTCTTATTACTTTTCCTAGTTTACAGGAATGCTATAAATTTTGCAAGAGTACGGAACATACGTAAAATGATAATATTTTTAATATTTAATAACTAAAACAGCAGATTGCATTAACAGTAATATTATTATTGCAATCCGCCGTTCATTGTAAATTCACAGTTGGTTTCTTTTACAGGTATACTAAGTTGTGGTAAATCTCCTTATTTAATGGCTATTTACCATCATATCCCAGATAATATATTGCATTGGCCATCATACCATTGGTAGAATGGTTGTAATCTCTGAAAGTAGGCACAATCCCAAACAGAACTGCATCATAGTCAGGGGTATTGTCATGGACAATTGCATATGCACCGGCGATCTGCTGAGGATCTGCCCAGAATCCTGCCTTATACATGTCTTTACCCATTCCATAACTTCCACTTACAACAGTTCCTCCCTTATGTAAGTGGTCAATGCCTGAAACCCATATAGGTTTGTATGCAAATATGATTTCATTATTACCATAACCATAAGTAATGGGGTCTGTTTTCTTAGCATTAAATGTACATATACCGTTTTCCGCCGTTTGAGATTCCTCTTGCTCTCCAATATAACCCATTACGACGCCCAGCTTATCAATCTCTTTATTTAACATGGCTCCAGCATAGCCTGCTCCGATGAAGTCATGGTTTTTTGCAAAGCCCGTCAGATTCTTAATTCCTCTTGAATCTAATGACCAGGTAGTTCCTGTGGCATCATAACTGTCTTCCCATAATCCCTGACTTCCTGAAAGGATTAATGCTTCAAATCCATTCTTTTCAAAATCGTATCCATGATTTACAGCATTGTAAGAAATTGCTGTCACATTAAAGCCCAGTTCACTCATAGCTGTAAATGTTCCACCATCTTCTTCAACCACTGCAATCTTTTTAAGCAGTACTGGCTGAAGCGTTGCTTTTGTTTCACCAATTCCCACAATATTAGTCATATTTCCTTCAGCCAGAGCTTTCAATCTTTCTGCTACACCTGTCTGAGCAGGAATCACAAAAGTACCAGAAGGATATTTAGAGACCATATCTTTGGTTCTGTAAACTTTAAAACCTTCTTTTACCAGAGTATTGGCCACTAAATAGGCAGAATCATTTTCAACTGGCATGACATAATTAACACCAGCACCTTCATTAAAGTTTCCTACTGGTTCCTTTAACTCTGCAATTGTTTTGACCTCTGCTTTAAATTCATTTTGCACAGAAGGTGCATCAAATCCATTTAGAAGCGGGAATGAATAGGCCGAGATATCGTACATTTTATCTGCCTTTTTAGTAACATCTTCCCCTTTCCACAGCATGGTATTCACAAGGCCCCTGAGTCCCTGATGCATAGGTACAATAAAAGTTCCGGAAGGATACTTGATACGATCTGCAGTAAATTCTGCTGAAGCCTGCTGAACAACGATTCCATTATCCAACAGATGTTGAACCATTTTATATGCTTCATATACGTCTTTCTGTTGTTCTTTATTTACAGGAATGATATAAGCATATGGGAAATTCATATCTTTTTCCACGTTAAGTCCCTGACCCCCTCTGCTATAAATATCAAACTGATTCTTCATTAAAGTGGCTTTATTTTTTGAAGCGTACTGCAGCGCTGCATAGCAGGCTGCAAAATCTGCATCAATGCTATCCTGATCTGCGTACTTGATTTCCAGAGTATGACTGATTGTTCCAAAATACATAAAATACTGGGGAGTGAAGATTGGCGGATAGTCATCCCAGCCATCATCCCAGATTTCAAGTGGTATATCCACATCCCATCCTGTTTTTTCTTTCATGGCGGCAGCCATATACTTGGCATGTGGAAGCAGGCTCTTAGATAGCAGGTCATATTCATAATTAGGGTTGTGAGGTATCGTACACGGCTCCAGGAGAATATTTTCTGTGGACATAAATCCGTGTAAATCAAGCATTGTCGTTGGATACCATGTAGTCGCAACATTTTTTACGACAGCCTGAGTTTCAGGCTGGCTCTGAGTTATGTAATCTCTGTTCATATCCACACCAGCAGCATTCTCACGGACCCCAGAAGCTCTTCCGTCAGGATTCTGAACTACGTTGATAAGAACTACGCAGTTCCTTAAAATATTCTGAGTGTCTGGGCTTTTATCTGTAGTAAGCTTCTCAATGAGCTCCATGGCCCCATCAACTCCAGGAGTTTCATTTCCATGAATAGATGCATTGAAAAATACTGGAACCTTGTAATCAGTATTCTTGCTTAAGTACTCCAAAGCAGTCGTTGGATTATTGACCGCATTCTTCATAAATGATTTGTACTTCTCCAGATTCTGCATTCCTTCAGAGTCTGTTAATGTGACTAAATAAAGATTTCTCCCCTGATGAGTCTGTCCGATTACCTGATAGTCCATAATATTGGGATTTTTTTCTTTTATCTCTTTGAGCTTTGAACCTATTTCAGAATAAAGTATCTGATTTCTTGGTAATGGCTTTTCATAAGAATCACCCTGGTTAGTTGTTATGGTAGATGAATCCCCATAGCCAAAGCTTATGGTCCCCATAATAAGAGTCACGGCTATGGCTACAGCAAATAATTTGGAAAGTCTTCTTTTCTTCATTAAATTCACACTCCTTTTTATTGTATCCGTATACAATATTCTGTTAAGTATGCCTTTATTCTGCCATAGCAAGAAGACTTTGTCAAAGTTTTCTAAATATTTAATCTTTTTTATTCTAACACCGCAGTGATTACAGTCATATCATCCTTTTCCCTGATTCCGTATGCCTCAATTGCTCTGTTCATAATTAAGTCAGAAATAGTCTGAGGATCCTTTGATTTTATACTTCTGATGGCTTCTTTAAGCCAGTTCATATCAAGGTCATGACGATTTGCATCAGACACTCCGTCAGAAATCATAATAATCTGATCTCCCGGTCTCATGCGGACATTAATGAAATCGATGTGCAGTCCGTCTACGATCCCCATAGGCAGAGCAGCCATCTTAACAGCAGCCACCTTTTCTCCACGTTTAATAAAGGTAGCAGCTGCACCTATCTTAAACAGCCTGAGTTTTCCTCCAAGTCTGTCTATTAAAGCCAGGTCTACAGTGGAAAAGATTTCATCTCCCTCCTGCTGCAATAAAATATTATTTACTGTCTTTAAGGCCAACTTTACATCAAAACCAGAACCAATCAAATCCATTAATGTGGATACCGCAAGACTGCTTTCAGCAGAAGCTGCTTTGCCCTTACCCATACCGTCGCTGATTAAAATACCATATTCATTTTGTGAAATATCCTTATATTGAAAGCTATCCCCGGAAACTCCTGCAATCTGTCCGCATGCAGCATGAGCAACGTTTATATTAAATTTAGGCTGAGCATCTGTCCAGGATGTCCCGTGATTAATTGACTCCATTTCATTTTTCAAGCTCTCTGTCACCTGCGCCATACCCCTGAACTGATAGGATATAATAGACCTGTTGCTCCTTGCATTGCCATATAGATTTGCCAGTCGGTCGAAGGTACGGTAGTGTTCATCCAGAGCCTTTACAATCTGTTGCTTATTTTCCATTTCGCAGTAAGCTGAATCTTTTCTTATGATTGAAAAGACTCTTTTTATCTCAACTAAATACTTTCTTGGAATCAGAGCCATTACAGCGGATGCTGTAAGTGGCTCATAGGGAGGAATAAATAATTCGGGATAGGTAGTTATCATGCCTAAAACCAGGCAGGCTCCACTAAAACAGATGGCTGCCATGATTTTACTTTCCTGAGAAAACACACCGGCGGTAAACCCTCCTGCAAGAAAAACCATTACAATAGCCGGAGTATACCCTGTACATAAGACCAGACATATGGCTGAACTTGTTCCTGCTATAAGACCTGCACCAATACCGCCTCCATATCCGCATAGCAGGGTAATAAACAGCCCCCCATAAGTGGAAGGGATGCCTTTGCCGGATCCAGGGCCCATATACCAGTGCCGCACAGCATCAGAACCAGCACAGCAGCAGTAGCACCGATGGCTTTTTCCACTCCAAGCTCGCTTCTTTTTTCTACTTTTATTTCCCGGTGTTTTGCAAGCTTAACAAATGAAAAGAAACTGTTAAATGTAAAAATAAGAACAAAGATTAAAACCACTTCTGCCAGAAGCATAAAAATGCTTAATCTGTAAAACATATGCTTTAATATGTAATAAGAACAGTTACAGGTTATGGTTATAATAGCCGCTATTACAGCTCTGGCTGGCAGATCGATTCTGCGGTTTCCAAATAGGGTAAAAACTGCAGCACTCAGTGCTAATGCGGTTATATCACCATAGAACAGATAATTCGTTCCATAAAATGTAATACTTCCCAATATCATAGGCAGTATCAAATATAAATTCAGCCTGTTCCTGTATATCAGCACTGTAATAAGTGCGATTCCACAAGGAAATATGCTATTTAAAACCACTACTCTGCACAAAAGGAAAGACACCACCACCAAACCGGATATTTGTACCAGCCCGGTAGCCACCTTTTCCCTTGACCTGACCATTTCCATCATTACACCCCCGCCTATTCAAATGACTTGTCCAAAATTCACTTTATTGTTACATTATAGCTGCATGAGTCAGTGAAATTTGTCCAAACATGTAATGAATACCTAAAAACGTTCTATTTTTTTGCCCATTTTCTGACACTTAAAGAAAAAAAGACTTGTTCACGAGTATTTTTTTCTCGAAACAAGTCTTTTTTTATAATATATTTTTCTATCTTTTATTTAGTGTATTATACAGAACAACTGCTGTTTCTGCATGAGTTAAGGTATTACTTCCATTAAATCTGCCTTTGGCATCGCCCTTCATAATGCCCAGTGCGTAAGCAGCAGACGCATACCCCACATAAGAATTGTTGATCTTATCGCTATACATATTTTTAAACACGGAAGATTCCTTAGCCAGTTTATCAACCCCAAGATATCTGCAAATATATTTTGCTGCTTCCTGTCTTGTGATGCAGGCATTTGCATTGATTTCTGACTTAGTAATAATCTTACTATCAACAAGCATTTTATAAAAATCTTCATTATCCTTATAATAGCTTTGTTCAGGTGAGTATAAATACTTGAAGAATTCAAGCTGTGTAGTGGCCGCCTTCGGTGCGAACTTGTCACCTTCCAGATAATAACCATTAAGCTTTAGTTCCTTTATAGTTTTTTCTGCCCAGTTTCCAGCTATATCTGTATAATCTTTGGAGTCATCAGAGTCCTTATAAACAGATCCTGTGTTATCCAGCCGAATTCCTTTAAAAGCATCTATTATATAGGTTCCATTCTTTTGAAAATCATATACTAAAACAATCTTTCCATCTAAATCTTTTTTGTATATTAGTCCAAAATTGCCAAATCCATCTGCAACATCAAAGACCTTTTCTTTTGCCATAGCGCCATCTAATTTAGGGAAAGTAACCTTATCGTACCAGTTTCTTGAATAAGAAACAACCTGACCATTTGCTTTATCCACAGTAACAGCAATGGTATTATCATCAAAGTCAACACCATTTACCTGCCTTGTATAAATAAAGTTATAATCTCCATATTTGCTGTCCATGGCACTTTCATTGGTCCAGACCACCTGACTCTTTTTATCGGAGCATACTGCATCCAGATAGCCTTCTGCTATATTTTTTGCCTTATCCAGCCCTATGTCATTTTTTGAATCATTATCAGTGCTGTGAGTAAAGCCCACGAGAGTTCCAGTCTTTGCATCCAGGGTTACATAATCCTTTTCATAATTCAGGTTCCACATATATTCCTGATTAGGTCCCCAATCCTCTCTCAGGGATGATGACTGGAGCTTCTGACTGCCAATAGAGCTAATCATATCTCTGGCAATCTTGTCTGCCTGATTTTTGTCCAGCAGGTTCTGAGTTCTTTGAATTTCTTTCAGCTCTTCTTCTGTGAACTTAATCTCCCCTGTTCCTGCAGCGGCATTCATAGTTTCTTTTTTGGCCTTATCCATGTATCTATAGATTTCATAATCCTGATAAAGTTTTATAATCTTCCCAGTATTGGCATCTATGGCCCGGTTCAGTCCGTCTGTTTCATAAGCAGCAAAAACCTTTAGCGCTTTTTTTGTGTAATTATAATCTGATAAATACTTTAATTTAGGTCCCAGCTCAGCAAGATATACCTTTTTAGCTTCAGGTTTTGTAATTGCCTTATCCTTGGAAGGATAATCTTTAATAGATAAATCCTTAAGATCTGCATTCAGATTATAAGTTGAAAGTTTTCCTGTGGATTTATTTATTCCAATGCTGGCATATATAAAATCACAAGGTATATCATTTATATACATTCGGTAAGTAAATGTAAAATCTCCACCATAGGCATTGTTTGTATTATCTTCCGGTCTAAATTTACCTGCGGAATCAGGAAGTAGTTTCTGCAGATAATCTCCTGCAACTTTTTGTGCCTGTGCCTCTGTTGTCTTAGCTAACCCATTTGGCTGGAATTCTGGCGTGTAACAATAAAAAGAAGTAATCATACCATTATTTGTTACCGTTGCAGAAGCATTGGAAGTGTGATCAGTGTCTGCCCAGTTTAAATGTATCAGACTGCTGCTATCCTGATCTTCATCATAGTAATAACTAAATTCGCTCATAGACTCTGGTATGTCTATGACTTTTTTCACTGCTGCAATAGCATCTGTTAATTGTTTACTGTCAGATGTTCCTGCAAAAGCTGATACGGCTCCCGCCGCAGATACGGTTGATATCAGCAAAGTAAATATCATAATTGTACATAAAAATTTTTCATATTTCCCTCCTGTGTTCCCTTCTGTAAAATTATTCATATACATTATGACATGATTGTTTTCTATTTTGTTCCATATTTTAATAATATTTTTCAATTATTTATTCCAAAAAATCTTTTCGCATTTTCACAGGTAATTTTAACTACATCTTCATATTCCATTTCCTTTATTTCTGCCACTTTCCTGGCTGTATACTCCACATAAGGTGACATATTCTGTTTCCCTCTGAAAGGTTCTGGGGTCAGATAGGGTGCGTCTGTTTCTACCAGCAGATACTCTATGGGGATAGTTTTTACCACTTCTACTCCTTTTCTTGCATTCTTGTAGGTAATCGGGCCGGCTACGGACAAGGTCGCTCCCAGTTTTATATATTGCTGCCCGAGTTCTTTGCTCCCTGAAAAACAATGGAGTAAAACTCTTGCATCTGGAAACATTTTGCCTTCAGGACCAGGTCTCTTGGGAAACCAGCTCAACCTTTCGTTGGAAAAGGCCCCCTCTTCCCTCAGAATATTCATAACAAGCTCATCCGCCTCTCTTGAGTGGATAACAATTGGCATCTTTAATTGGTTGGCAAGCTGTATTTGCCTTCTGAACCATTCCTCCTGTACATCTCTTTCTGAAAAATCATAGTGGAAGTCCAGTCCGATTTCTCCAATAGCCATGACCTTATCTTTTTTAGCCATTCCTTTTATCATAATCAGCTGCATTTCATCCATATCCTTGGTATCATGAGGATGACATCCTACTACTGCATAGCACCAGGGATACTTTTCTGCATGCTTTACAGCCAGAGCAGAGCTCTCCAGATTAAATCCCACATCCATTATATAGGAAACCTCTGAAGCCTCAATTTTTTCTGCTAAGGCGGCTCTTTCTTCCTCTGTAAGAGTTTCATTGTTCAAGTGTGTATGTGAATCAAATAACATATTTACCTCCAGTTAGTCCTTATAAGTCATATAAATCTGCCTTTTATATTATCACTTTTCCTCATATATGTCTCTTTGAATTTCTATTTGATAAAAATATCAAATATGTAATAACCCCGGTTATCAACATCATACTACCGGATACTTCGTATACTGCAGTATAGGGTGAGGAAGTCCCCGCAATTTCAAAAATGCCCTTTAACATACTCCATATTGTAAGGGTTGCCACCCCTGAATTATATGTATTAAACGAAAACCCTGGCAGATTTATTTTCGTTGGTATTAATGATAATATCCCATAAAATCCCGTTCCTAAAACAAAGGGGAATAGAAACATATAGTTCATATATGGAGAAGAAACCCCATGCCCCAACTGATTATATATTCCTGAAAAAATGATACAAAATATGGTTGCCGCTGTCATCCCGTAAAACCCTCTGCTCTGTCTGCTTTTATTCTTAATATCCAATATAGACAATATCACTCACCTCACGTTCTCCTTTTTTCCTTCCATCTGTAGGATTATTAATCACTTTTCCATTAAAATACAAGGTGGAGGACCCGCCTCCATCTAAATTGTACGCTTCCGTGCAGCCTTGATCTTTCATTATCTGGGCCAGCTGATAAAGGGTAAGTCCCTGGCTCTCTTTAGTTCTTCCATCCGAAACTGCGATGACATAATGAAGAGGAGAAATCATACCAATTGCCGTTCTGGGATTACTGTTTCTTGCCTGGTCGACTTCTTCCTTTTCACCGACAGACACTTTTCCATTTTCAATTAACACTGGTCCAAAAGAGAATACTTGTACCGCCCCATCTTTAAGCAGGCTCTTGGCATCCTGCTGACTTTCTGTTATTACGCCACAACTGCCATCTTTATAAACCACAAAAGACTCATCCTCCGAATTTCCGTAATTACTACGATATAAGGTTCCATTTCGAAGTACGTAACCATAGTCTCGAAATCCATAGTAATCCCCATTAATTGCAAGAATTGCCTTATTTTTTTCTGCCATTTCAGAAGTGGTCTGTTTTATATTTCGCCCGTAAGAATTATCTGCAAAGGCTGCCTTTAAATAAGCTACACTGCTAACCTGAATGTCAGCTATATAGACTGAAGTATTATTGACACGTTTCTTGGAGAGTTTAATGTCAATGTTAGAATCTTTGTAGGACTGATCTGAAATAAGAGCGGCCGGCTGAGTATTTTTTACATCTGTACCGCTATTTGCTATTCCGGATACTTGTTTACTTTCTATAACAAAGGTACTTAGAAGGACCAACACTGTAAAACCTATCAATACTACGCTATATGTAACTGCCCACCAGCAGGGTGGCCATTTTCTTATAATGTTAAATATCTTTTTCATGATTTTCTGCTTTCTACCATTGATTAGGTGCAACCTTATTTCTGAAAATTATCTTTTTTTGTGCCAGACAACTTAAAATAAATAAGGTAAGTTCAACAATAATTTTAGCTAAAAAACGGTTGGGTATAAAAGTAGCAATTAGAAATGACAAAAGCAATGTATTCAAAACCAGGATAATCACTGCAAGAATGCTATACTGGACTACCGTTTTCAGCACATTGCTATCATATTTAAAGACATACTTTCTGTTAATAAAATAATTAACTGCAGCACTGACAATCCTTGATGCTATATTACTTATACCTATGCTTAAGTTTACAGGCATCCCCTGTGTCAATATAATCAGCAGGGAATATAGCCCATAGTCTATCACAAAGCTGATACCTGAAGAAAAGCTGAATTTGATGATTTCTCTGTAAATCATCCAGGAATCCCTTAATGGATTGAAATGGGACTCAGAATTATCATTTAAATAAATAGTTTTGATGGGTTCTTCAGCAATCCCCCTTTTATCTCTTATCCAATAAAGCAGCATATTCATTTCATATTCATATCTATTCCCCTCAATCTGCATCATGAAAGGAAGCTGATTTTTATCAAATGCCCGCAGCCCTGTCTGGGTATCCTGTATTCTTGTCCCAATAGACAGTTGAAATATCCTTCTTGTAATTACATTACCAATTTTACTCTTCAGAGGCACTTTACCGATAAATTCTCTACAGCCGAGGGTCAGATATTCTGGCTTACTTTGGTTTGCCTTTGCTACTGCAATAATGTCTTCAGCCTTATGCTGCCCATCAGAGTCAGCGGTCACTATGGTTGCCTCTTCTTTATACGTATTTTGTATATATGAGAATGCATTTTTTAATGCGTAGCCTTTTCCTTTGTTTGTTCTATAGGATATTACAAAAGCATATTTTTCTGCTTCCTGAAAAATCGGTTCGTATACTTTACCACTTCCGTCATCTACTACAATAATTTTAAACTCTGTCTGGGAATCAACAGCCTGGAGCAGCAGAATCAGCTTCTCGTCTGGTTCATATGCAGGAATTACCAGAATTACCTTTTTTACATCTGTCATAAACTCACCTCCACATCCTTAATTTCACTTTCTAATTTAACCTTAGAAGGTGAAGGTATTATAAAAGTCTTATGTCAATAGTATGATAACTATTTGTTTTATTATTATTGATATAAAGGCATAATAAGGATAAACTGTATAAGAGAATTACTTTATTATTGATTAGTTAGAAACAGTTGATTTCAACTTAAACGGAAAGGAAGGAATTATGAAAAGTATTGTAGTTTTTTATTCTCTGGAAGGAAATTGTAAATTAATCGGCAATACCATAGCTGAAGCGGCTCATTCGGATATTCTGGAATTAAAACTCAGGAAACCCGTACCTGTTAAAGGGCCAATGAAATTTTTAGCCGGTGGAGGAAGTGTCATGAAAAAATCCTCTCCAGAATTAACAACTGTCATTCCTGATCTATCCGACTACCAATTAATATTTATCGGGGCTCCTGTCTGGGCAGGTTCTTTTGCCCCTGCGATCCGGACCTTTGCTTCCAGCGCACGTCTTGAGAATAAAAAAATGTGTTTTTTCACCTGCTGTGCAGGCGGTCCTACAGAAAAATGTATTTCAGATATGAAATCCCTGTTTGAAGGTAATTTATTTATTTCAGATATCAGTTTTGTCAATCCGGCTACTAAAGACACCAAAAGTTGTCTTAACAAAGTCCGTGACTGGGTTTCTGGTTTAACAGAGGATTTTTAGACGATTAAATAAAATATTTATATTAATTATTAAAGTACGATTACTTTTTCTGAAATGTGAAAAGTAATCGTATTTTTTTCTTCATGGTTTATTTATTAAATTTCAGCATAAATGAAATTCTCCTGTTACTTTATGTCCAAATAGTGGTAAATAAAGATTAACAATTGTTTAGTTATTCAATTTAAAAATCAGATAATATAATGGCAAGGAGAATCAACCAATGTTTAAACAATCAAAATTAAAGACAAAATTAGTAGTATTTATTGGATTTCTACTCTTGATTACCGTTTTTGTTCAGGGACTGATATCTTATGTGGAACTGACAAAAGCGCATAACGCATCTATAACAGCGGAGCAGAAAAAATTTGATGCTATTATACAGGAGAGTGTAGAAACTTTAATCAGTACATTAAATGTAAACCATCAAAGATATCTAAAGGGAGAAATCACTCATGAACAGGAAATGGCAGAAGCCAAAGAAATAGTCAGGGATGCAAGATATAACAATGGAGAAGGTTATTTCTGGGCAGATCTTGCAGATGGCACATGCGAAGTACATATGAATCCAGCCTATGAAGGAAAAAAACGAATAAATGAAAAAGATCTTGCAGGAAATTATTATATACAGAATCTGATAAAAGCTGGTAACCAGAATGGAGGCGGTTTCACAGAGTTTTACTTTACCAAGCCCAATGAAGACGGAAGCTTTAAAAAACGAGGCTTTACAGAGAAATACGAACCTTACGGCTGGTACATCAGCAC
The DNA here is from genome assembly GCF_010120715.1 of Aminipila terrae. Lineage (NCBI taxonomy): Bacteria > Bacillati > Bacillota > Clostridia > Peptostreptococcales > Anaerovoracaceae > Aminipila > Aminipila terrae. Next base: position 2,215,983 of record NZ_CP047591.1, on the reverse strand, counting down.
GGGAAATTATTATGACGATATAGAAAAGACAATCCGTACATATGAGAAATCTAAGAACCAGTCACTTCTTCTCATCATACTGTCTTCTGTGCTTATAGGGGGGCTGGGCGTAATATGCATGCTTATAATGGCAGAACGTATATCCAGACATTTAAAGACAGTTACAGACCGGCTGATGCTCCTGGGCCAGGGAGATCTTCATTCCCCTGTTCCTGAAGTAAAAACAGGCGACGAACTGGAAACACTAGCGGTAGCCACAAGACAGACCATTGATAACTTAGGAGTTACCATCCATAACATTGATACATCCATGAAGGAATTTTCCAAGGGGAATTATGTACTGGATACTACAGAGAATTATATTGGTGATTTATCAGAAATTTATACTTCCATTAGAAATTTTTCTGTTCAGATATCCTCTACTTTATCACAGATTAATGCAGCATCCTCAGAGGTTGCCCAGGGTTCTGAACAGGTATCCAGCGGTGCACAGTCGCTTGCGGAAGGCGCCTCTGAGCAGGCCGGTTCTATACAGGAACTTTTAAACTATGTAGAAGAAATGACTTCTCAGATAAACCAGACCGTAGAAAACGCTGAAAAAGCAAAACGCATCTCCGTAGAAGCCAGTGAAGCTACCACATTGGGGCAAAAGCAAATCGAAAAAATGATTGCAGCAATGGATGAAATCAGCAAAACCTCTATTGAAATCGGTAAAATAATAAAAAATATTGATGATATTGCTTTCCAGACTAATATACTTGCATTAAATGCTGCTGTGGAAGCAGCCCGTGCTGGTGCAGCAGGAAAAGGATTTGCAGTGGTTGCTGATGAAGTGCGTAACCTGGCAAGTAAATCGGCAGATTATGCAAAAAATACAGCAGATTTAATTGAGCGTTCACAAGTTGCCATTAAAAGTGGTTCTAACATTGTGTCTGATACTGCAGAATCCCTGGAAAATATTATTTCTGATTCAGAAAAATCCGCTGAAGTCATACAATACATTGCGGATAAGACTATTGAGCAAAAAGACTCGATTACTCATGTGAATTCCAGTATCCAGCAGGTTTCCACTGTGATTCAGATGAATAGTGCTACAGCTGAAGAAAGTGCTGCCATAAGTGAAGAGTTGTCAGGTCAGGCTCAAATGCTAAAAGATTTGATCGGCCAATTTAAATATGTAGAAACCATGTAAACATAAAAAGTAGCTTGTTCCGGGCTCACAACCTGGTTCGCCTGAACAAGCTACTTTTTCATAACTTTAGTTTTCATACCAGAATTACTGGTTTTCTTTTACTTCTCTCATTTAACAGTCTGATACTTTATAATATCTTCTACAGCCTGCTCCATGATATCATTGGAAATACCTGCTCCCTGATCATCCAGCTGGTAGGTTATATCTTTATGTTCCCATGTAAACTGATGATCTGTTTTAATGGCAGTTGGGGGCTGAGTCATGTCAAAGGTCCAAAGGCCATCAGAATCCTGCACAAGAGGATATTCTGGAGAGACTTCTTCACCATAATACACTTTAACACCCTGGATATCCAGCTCTTTTCTGTTTTCTCCTTCTGTTTTAGCGCAATAAATCAGATAATCTTGATTCGTCATTGACAGAACCAGTGAAGCATCGCCGTTACGGTAAAACAGTGAACACGAATTCCCTGTTGCATCATGAGAAATCATTTCACTTGCAGTGTAATCCTCTGCAATACTTCTCGGTGCTTTGTATTTAAAGGACAGATCTTTATCCTCCAGCATCCTGACCTCAGGTCCTTTTTTTACTTCCGTTTCAACCTGCACAGTCTTATATTTACCGTCCTCCCCCTTGACCACATCATAAATCAGTTTTGTAATCCCTTCCTGTCCCCAGGCCCTGACTGATGGGTTTAAAGTACACACTATGGTTAGCATCAAAGCAACACAGCACAAGGAAACAACTGGCCGTCTCATCCCATTATAAATTTTCCCCACATACCTCTTTGTAACCTCCACTGTGTCTTCTTTTCTTGATAACCTTTCTCTAATTGACTCGAATCCTCCTATACCAGGTTCAAGTCTTTCCACCCTTTTGAGTAAAGCTTTCTTAATCTCTAAATTTAACGCTTCATTATTCTTCAAAACTGCACCCCCTTTCAACATATTCACTTTCCAAAATTCCCGTTGACTGACGCTTTAACTCTTTAGCCAGTTTTTTTCTACTGCTATAAAGTCTTGATTTTACCGTCCCCTGAAAACAATTCATAATCCGGGCAATATCTTTGACGGGCAGGTCGTTATAGTAGTGAAGGATCACCGTAGTCCGCATTGGTAAACTAAGCCGGTTAATTGCATTTATCAGCTCGTTACTTTCAATTTCTTTAAAGCAGTCATGGGGATCTTTCACTCTGCTCTCATAAACCGCCAGTTCTTCATGGGAAAACTTTCTTTCACTGGATAACATTCTCCAGCTGGTTCTGACTAATATCCTGTAAAACCAGACTCCAAAAGCTTCCGGACTACTTAGCTTATGTATATCACGAAAGCACTCATAGAAAGTCTCCTGAATCACATCTTCTGCCAGATCATATCTGTTTACAATGGAAAAAGCCGTCCGGAGAGCTTTAGTGGAACAGGTTTCATATAGTTCTTCAAATGCAGATAAGTCACCTGTTTTGCAGCGAGTGACTAAGTTAATATCAACCATTGCATTATAACTCCTTTCATTTGGTGCACCATATGTAAAGGGGATTTTTTTATGAAAAAGGTTCATTTATTTATTAAATTTATTTAGAATTTTTTTTAGGTCTTGGGGGTCTTGCGGGTCTTGGAGGTCTTGGGGGTTTTGCTGTTTTAACCGCTGGGAAGTTATTCACTAATGGATATGGATGTTCCTGAACTACAGGTACTCTCTTTCCAATGAGCTTTTCAATGTCTGCCAGAAGTGGTTTCTCATCAAAATCACAAAAGGATATGGCCACCCCTTCAAGACCTGCTCTTCCAGTTCTTCCTATGCGATGGACATATGTCTCTGGCACATTTGGAAGTTCATAATTTACTACATGGGATAATTCATCTATATCAATACCTCGTGCTGCAATGTCCGTTGCCACAAGCACCCGTAGTTTTCCTTCTTTAAAATCATTTAATGCAATCTGTCTGGCCCCCTGGGATTTACCCCCATGAATAGACTGTGCCGTAATCTTAGCCTTTCCCAACTGCCTTGCAATTTTATCTGCCCCATATTTTGTCCTTGTAAAAACAATGGCAGATACAATAGATTTATCCTTTAAGAGATGCCTTAGCAAGTCCTTTTTATTCTGCTTGTCTACGTAATATAGTTTTTGCTCAATCATATCCACTGTGGAAGATACGGGTGTTATCTCAACCTTTGCCGGATTTGTTAATATGGAGTTGGCCATTTCTGCAATGTCAGGCGGCATGGTTGCAGAAAAAAGCAATGTCTGTCTCTTCTTTGGAATGGCAGCTATTACTTTCTTTATATCCCTGAGAAATCCCATATCCAGCATTCGGTCTGCTTCATCTAAAATAAATAGTTCTATATGCTTTATATCAATAATCCCCTGGTCAACCAAATCATTCAGTCTCCCTGGAGTTGCCACCAAAATATCTACGCCCTTTTTTAAATCAGCCTCCTGTGGTTTTTGAGAAACGCCTCCAAAAATAACGCAGGATTTTAATTTAGTGTATTTCCCATAGCGGCAAAAGTTTTCATATATTTGTATGGCCAGCTCTCTGGTAGGTGTAATAACAAGACTCCGGATTTTTCTTTTCCCCAGCTGCTGTTGTTTGCTCTGGCTTAATAATTGCAGAGTAGGTATGGCGAAGGCTGCTGTTTTACCGGTTCCCGTCTGTGCACATCCAAGCAGATCCTGTCCATTTAAAATTGGGGGAATTGCCTGTTCCTGTATTGGTGTAGGTGATTCATATCCCTCCTCATCTAAAGCCTTCATAATTGAATGCATAACTTTTAATTCTTTAAATTCCATCTTTTCTCCCTAACCCTAAGGTTCTTACCAAAAATAGCTTCCGACTTTCAAAAGAAAACCGGAAGCTATTTTCTATTGTTTTAATTAAATTTTTAACTTACTGTATTTCCGTCTTCTGCCTCTGTGCTTACAAATTCCAGTTTTTCACCATTATCGGCAAACATCAGCATTCCTTTAGACTCCATACCTCTAAGCGCTCTAGGCTTTAAGTTGGCTACCACAATAACCTTTCTTCCAATGCATTCCTCAGGCTTAAAGTAAGATGCAACCCCTGAAATAACCTGGCGTATTTCAGTTCCCATCTTAACTTTGAAAACCAATAGCTTATCTGCCTTAGGATGCTTTTCTGCTTCTAAAATAGTTCCTACCCTTAAGTCAATCTTGTCAAAATCCTCGAACTCAATTGCAGGCTTTAATTCAAGAGGAATATTCTCAGCCTCTTCTTTGCCGGCTTTCTGCATTTCCTCAAGCTCTGCCAGTTCCTTTTCTATATCCAGTCTAGGGAATATAGCATTGCCTTTTTTAACCTGCTCTCCACTCATCATTTCGAACTCAAAGGCATCCTCCCAAATCGGGTCAGCAAACCATAACCCCATCTGCTTTCTGATTTCCTTTGATGTTGTGTGCATAAAAGGATAAATCAATACAGATACGATTCGGATGGTCTCTGCCAGATTGTGCATAACAGTGCATAATCTATCCTTTGCCTCTTCATCCTTTGCCAGAACCCAAGGAGCATTTTCATCAATGTATTTATTAGCTCTTCTTACTACAACCCATATTTCTTCCAGGGCAAGGTTAAACTGGAACTTGTCCATATATTCCTCAACCTTCTTAGCTGCACCTGTTGCAATCTGCTTGAGATCTGCATCAGTGGCCAGACCTTCTTTTCCTGCAGTACAATTTTCATCGCCACATACATCAAAAGTTCCGCACAATGAATCTGGAACAACACCATCATTATACTTTTCAATCATGGACACTGTTCTTGAAACCAGATTTCCAAGGTCATTTGCAAGGTCATAATTCATTCTCTTCAGCATTACTTCATTTGTAAATACACCATCCTGCCCGAAAGTATATTCTCTTAGCAGAAAATATTTTAATGCATCAACACCATATCTTTCAATGAGTTTAACAGGATCCACCACATTGCCCTTCGATTTAGACATCTTACCACCTTCAAGGAGCAGCCATCCGTGACCTAAAACTTTTTTAGGCAGAGGAATTTCCATGGACATAAGCATAGCCGGCCATATAACCGTATGGAACCTTACGATTTCTTTTCCTACTAAATGAATATTTGCAGGCCAGTATTTATCATAAAGTTCTGTATCATCACTGCCATATCCCAGAGCTGTAATATAGTTTGAAAGTGCATCCAGCCATACATAGATTACATGTTTGCCATCAATAGGTACTGGTATACCCCAGTTAAAAGTGGAACGGGAAATACATAAATCTTCAAGTCCCTGCTTAACAAACGCAATCATTTCATTTCGTCTGGTATCCGGCTGCAGGAATTCAGGATTATTTTCAAATAAATCAAGAAGTCTGTCCTGATATTTTGAAAGTCTGAAGAAATAAGCTTCTTCCTTTGCAGGCTGTACCGGTCTGCCGCAGTCCGGACATTTACCGTCTACAAGCTGGCTTTCTGTCCAGAAAGATTCACATGGTGTACAATAAAGTCCCTCATATTCCCCTTTATAAATATCACCTTTTTCGTAAATCTTCATGAATACGTCCTGTACTCTTTTCACATGCCGTGGCTCCGTAGTTCTGATGAAGTCATCATAAGAAATTTCCATGGTCTTCCATAAATCTTTAATGCCCCCAACAATTTTATCTACGTACTCCTGAGGAGTTACGCCTTCTTTATCTGCAATGGTCTGGATTTTTTGTCCATGCTCATCAGTTCCTGTTAAAAATCTTACATCATAGCCCTGAAGTCTCTTAAAACGGGCCATAGCATCTGCCATTACGGTACAGTAAGTATGTCCTATATGCAGATTTGAACTTGGGTAATAAATAGGCGTTGTAATGTAATAAGTGCCTTTTTCTGTTGTCATATCTAAACTTCCTTCCTTAAATCCGACTCAGATTTAGAATCGGTAATTCATAACTAATATTTTCTGCGTTCCAGGAACTCTTCAATCAATGCAATAGTATCCTCTAATCCAATATAACCACTGTCTAAAGTCAGGTGGTAGTTAAGAACGTCTCCCCACTTACGGCCTGTGTGATGAGTATAATAATTGGTTCTTGCTTTATCTATTTTTTTTATTTCACTATCAACAATTGATTCATCCATACCATATTCTTTAACGGCACGCTGAATCCTGTTATGCATTTCTGCACAGATAAATATATTTGTAACTTCGTGCATATCTCTCAAAATATAATCTGCACAGCGGCCTACAATAACACAAGGCCCTTCTTCTGCAATTTTTCTGATAACCGTTACCTGGGCCAGAAAAAATTTATCATTCAATGAGAGTCCGTCAACTCCGGCATCTCCGTTCCCCCCAGGCTGGTTGCAAGTGTATATAAAAAGCTGTTTTTTGCCTTCATTTCAGCATTTTCAATCATTTCTTTCGAGAAACCGGTTTCTTCTGCAATCCTGTCTATCAGTGCCCTGTCATAAAAAGGTACACCCATATCTTCTGCTAATTTTTGTCCTATTATTCTTCCGCCACTTCCGTAGGTCCGGCTTATAGTAACTATCCTCTGCTTCATTAAGCACCTCCACAAATACATAGTAATCTTTAATAGTGCCCTTTGGGCTTTCCATGTTCTGTTTATTACTATATTTTAGATAATTATTTATTTTACCATAAATTCCACTCAAAAACTACATTGAAATGAGAATTTTGCCCTTTCTCCAGGGGTTATACCATTTTATATTGTAAACTATCACTATCATTTCGGTTGACATTGCTATTCTTACCCTCTATACTGTTAACTATATTATCCTATATGAATTTTAAATTATGAGGTGAATAAAATGCAAACTTCAAAAACAATGAATTTAATACTCTGTGCAATATTTGCTGCCCTTACGGCTGTAACCTCCGGAATTATTATTCCTCTGCCTTTTACTCCTGTTCCTATAACTCTTGCAACTTTAGCTGTAATGCTTACTGGGGGTCTTCTAGGCAGTAAATATGGTTCTGTCAGCATGATTGTCTACGTACTTTTAGGGGCTTTCGGCGCTCCTGTTTATCACGGATTCACCGGTGGACTTGATAAGCTGGTAGGCCCCACTGGGGGATATCTGATTGGATATATTTTGACTGCTTTTATTACAGGTATTATAATAGAAAAGATGAACAAGAAAAATAATCTGTATGTGAATGTAGCTGCTATGGCCCTGGGGCTTTCTTCCTGCTATATTTTAGGTACATTGTGGTTCATGGTTTCTACAGGCACGCCATTATGGGCTGCGCTGGTTTCCTGTGTCTTTCCATTTTTAATTGGAGATGCACTGAAAATAGTTGTCGGGGCATTACTTGTCACTAAGCTTCGCTCCAGATTACAGAACTAAGGAGGCTTACATGTCTGTCAAAGACGAAGTATTAAAAACGTTAGAAATAAATAAAGGGGAATGCTTTTCCGGAGAAGCTCTGGCTAACCAGCTTGGAGTTTCCAGAGCTGCCGTTTGGAAGGCTATTACGGTTCTTCGCAAAGAAGGCTATGCTATTGAAGCTGGCACCAATAAAGGCTATGCATTAATGGAATCCAGTGACCTTTTATCAGAGCAGGGTATCCGGTTATATTTATCAGAATCAAATGGTTTATTACCAATGCACGTTTACAAGACCATCGATTCTACAAATCTGGCTGCAAAAAGGCTCGCTCTGGAGGGGGTCAGTCATGGGACCGTGGTTGTCTCCAATGAGCAGACAAAAGGACGGGGAAGGCTTGGAAGGGATTTTTACTCTCCGGCATCCTCTGGCATTTATCTGACCATTCTTCTGAGACCGAACTTCGATCTCTCAAAAGGTGTATTAATAACCACTGCTTCTTCCGTTGCCGTCTGCAGAGCCATACAAAAAGTATGCGGCGTAGAAGCCCAGATAAAATGGGTCAATGATGTATATATAAACGGACAAAAAATCTGTGGTATTTTAACAGAAGCCATTACAGATTTCGAATCTGGTGCAATTGAGTATATCGCCTCCGGTATCGGCATTAATTGCCACATCCCGGAAACTGGGTTTCCTGATGAGATAAAGACTAAGGCTGGTGCTATTCAGACCTCTTTCTCCCGGAATCAGCTGGCTGCGGAAGTCATAAACCAGCTAATGTCAATTTATGAAGACATCCAGAGCCGTAGTTTCATAAGTGAGTATAAAAAACGCTCTATGGTGCTGGGAAAAGACATTGAAGTCATTAAGCACTATAGCAATCAGGTTTCTCAAAATCCCCATGCTCAACCAGCGGTTGCGCTGGATATTGATAATGACGGTGGTCTTCTGGTGGAATACGAAGACGATACCCGCGAAGTGCTGAATACCGGTGAAATCAGTATAAAACTTTAATAAAAAAAGGGGCTGTTAATAGCCCCTTTTTTAATCCATTTAAAACTGACTGTTATACATATTTGCATAAAATCCGTTTCTTTGAAGCAATTCTTCATGAGAACCAAATTCCACTATATCTCCGTGATTGATGACCAGAATAACATCTGCGTCTTTAATCGTTGACAATCTGTGGGCAATAACAAAGCTGGTTCTGTTCTCCATCAGTGCTGCCATCGCTTTTTGAATTTGCAGCTCAGTTCTTGTATCTACAGAACTGGTAGCCTCATCAAGTATCAAAATTGGTGCATCTGCCAGAAATGCTCTTGCAATGGTAAGCAACTGTTTCTGTCCTTGTGAAATATTGTCTGCCTCCTCTGTGATTTCCATCTCATACCCCTTCGGCTGAGTCTTTATGAAATGGTGTACATGAGCCGCTTTAGCGGCCTGAATCACTTCTTCATCGGAAGCACCCTGTTTGCCATATCTTATATTCTCTATGACACTGCCGTTAAAAAGCCAGGTATCCTGAAGAACCATGCCAAATAACTCCCTTAATTCATGTCTGGAATAATCTTTGATATTTTTACCGTCAATCAGAATCCTTCCGGCATTTAATTCGTAAAATCTTAACAGTAATTTTACAATGGTTGTTTTGCCTGCACCCGTTGGGCCTACTATGGCTATCCTCTGCCCGGGCTTTACATGAAAGGAGAAATCATGAATTAACAAATCCTCTTCACTATAGCCAAACTTTACATGGTCAAAGGAGACTGCTCCAACTACTTTGTTCTTGCTGGTCGGTTCAGAGTCCTGCCTGCCAGGATTATTTTCTCCACTTGTAACTACAGGATTGAGTTCTTCTTCTTCATCAAGGAACTCAAATACTCTTTCAGCTGCAGCAGCCGTAGACTGCAATATATTGGCGATATTTGATATCTGGGAAATAGGCTGGTTAAAGGAACGTACATATTGCATAAAAGCCTGAATATTTCCAATAGAAACTACCCCCTTAAGAGCAAGCAGGCCTCCCACAACACACACAAATACATAGGCCAGGTTTCCTGCAAACCCTACCAGCGGCATCATCATCCCTGATAGAAACTGAGATTTCCATGCAGACTCATATAATTTCTCATTAATTGAATTAAAGGTAGCAACAGAATCTTCTTCTTTATTAAATGCTTTTACTATAATATGTCCTGTATACATTTCCTCTACGTGCCCATTCATCTCTCCCAAATACTTCTGCTGGTTCTTAAATTGTCCCTGAGAAAACTTTACCACCAATTTTATTAATATGAGAGATAATGGAAGTACAATGAGAGCAGCAGCAGTCATGGTGAAACAAATATAAATCATCATCACCAGTACCCCGACGATACTGGTAACACTGGTAATAATTTGTGTCATACTCTGTGCCAAAGACTGGTTTACCGTCTCTACATCATTGGTGACCCTGCTTAATATCTCACCATGTGTTTTTCCATCGAAATACGTAAGGGGCAGTTTATCCAGTTTCTCCGATATTTCTTTGCGGAGCCTATAGGTTATGGTCTGTGATACACCAGCCATAATATAACTCTGCAATACTGAGAAACCAAAGCTCACCATATACAAAGAGATTAAAATAATCATAATTCCCTTTAATACGCCATAATCAATACCAGTCCCCATAATTCCTTTTACTACCACATCTGTGGCTTCTCCTAAAATCATAGGAGAAACAATCGTAAAAACTGTACTGGCTATTGCAAAAATAACCACAAGAATCACCTGAATCCTGAAAGGCTTAACATACTGCATAAGAGTTTTCATGGTTGACCTGAAATTTTTCGCTTTTTCTCCCGGCATCATAGCCATAGGGCCGTGCCTTTCCGGGCCTCTTCGTCTTACCGGGGGATTTCCTTTTGTTTCATTATTCATTTACATCTCCCCCTTATCTAACTGGGATTCTGCAATTTCCCTATATATCTGGCATTCTTTCATAAGTTCATGGTGAGTACCAATGCCTGCAACCTGACCTTCATTAAGAACTATAATCTGTTCCGCATCTTTTATGGTATTTATTCTCTGGGCGACTATTAGCATGGTACTGTTACCCATATTTTCTTTCAACGCCTTTCTAAGCGCTAAATCGGTTTTAAAATCCAAGGCTGAAAAGCTATCGTCAAAAATATAAATTTGAGGGTTTCTAGCCAGGGCTCTGGCAATGGAGATCCTCTGTTTTTGTCCACCTGATACATTGGTTCCCCCTTGGGAAATCACTTCGTCAAATTTTCCCGGCTTTTCCAATATAAAATCCAGAGATTGTGAGATAGCTGCCACATGCTCCAAATCTTTGGGCTCCGCCTGGTCTGAACCAAACTTCAGATTGCTTTCAATAGTTCCTGAAAAGAGAATGCCCTTCTGAGGAACATAACCAATGGCATTCCTCAGATGTTTCTGTTCAATAGTCCTTATATCTACTCCATCAATTAAAATTGCTCCCCCTGTAACGTCATAAAATCTGGGAATTAAATTAACCAATGTGGACTTTCCGCTACCTGTACTCCCAATAAAAGCGGTGGTTTCTCCAGGTTTTGCTGTAAAAGAAATATCTGTAAGAACATTTTCTCCCGCATCCGGATAGCTGAAAGAAACATTTCTGAATTCTACTGTGCCATTGATTTCCGGACAGACTGCCTGAACATGGTCTACTATCTGTGTTTCCACCTGAAGAACTTCTGCCACTCTCCTGGCTGATACCATTGCCCTTGGAATCATAATAAAAATCATGGATATAAATAAAAAAGACATGATAACCTGCATTGAATACTGAATAAATGCAAGTATATTACCAATCTGAAGGCTTCCAGTCTGAACAAGATCCGCTCCGGCCCATACGATGAGCATTGCAGTAAAATTCATGATTAACATCATTAAGGGCATATTAAAGGAAATGGCTCTGTTAACAAATAAGTTTAACTTTGTTAAGTCATTATTAGATGTATCAAATCTTTCCTCTTCCCTCTTCTCCGCATTGAAAGCACGTATCACTAAAATTCCAGTTAAACGTTCATTCATGATTAGATTTAGTTTGTCTACCATTTTTTGCACTATTGCAAACTTTGGCACCGTTATTTTTATAGCAAATAAAATAACTAAAAGCATGGCTAAAAGTGCCAGCCCGATTGTCCATGAGAGTTCCAGACTGGTAGAAACGGCTTTTATAAAAGCTCCAATACCCATAATGGGAGCGAAACATGCAAATCTTAAAACCATCACGGATGTAGTCTGAATCTGCTGCATATCATTTGTAGACCTGGTTATAAGAGACGCAATAGAAAACCCATCCAGTTCTGCCTTTGAAAATGAAGTAACTTTTGAAAAAAGATCATATCTAATTTTCCTTGTAGTTCCTGCTGCTATTCTTGATGCCAGAAAACTGACTGCAATAGCACACATCATTAAAAGAAGTGATACAACCAGCATCTTTCTGCCCGTAGAATAGATATAACTTAAATTTCCCTGAATAATTCCATGATCTATTATTTTTGACATATATTCCGGTAATGAAAGTTCTGCCATGGCTTGGAAAAAAAGCAGCAAAACAATTAAAATCATTACAGGTATATATGGTTTATAATATTTCAGAATTTTTTTCAATTTCCATCCCTCCTTTGAAATATATAATCCCCCAATTAAAAACTTCTACTTAAAATATAATAAACTGACCCTATGGGTCAGTTTATTTCTTACGTATTATATGCCTAAACAATTTGAAATGCAAGTATTAAATAAATCACCTTAAAAGGTGTCATATGACACAGGTTTACCCTCTTCAATTTTTAAGGTATATCCATGTCCGGGTTCTGGTATCCATGTATAAAAATTCTTATCTTCTGCAGGAAAGCATTCCATCATCACTGCTGAAATGACTCCTCCGTGGCACACAACTACAGAATGAGCTTCCTTCCCTGAATGTCTTACTGAAAATTCTTTTAACTTATGCAGTGCTATAAGATGATTAAACCCTCTGCTTACTCTTACTCTGAAATCCTGAGGGCTTTCACCATTTGGTGGAGATGTATGACCGGTTTTATCACTAATCCATTTTTGATAATGGGGAATATCTTTCAAGTCTTCATAACTATGTTTTTCAAAATCCCCAAAAGACATCTCTTTGAAGTCTTCCAGGATTTCATGGTCTATGTCGCCAAAAATCACATTAAAAGTCTCTTCTGTCCGGATTAATCCGGAGGTATAAAAATCAGCTTCCACTATTTCGGGGTAAATATTCCCTTCTTTTAATGAAGCAATCATGGCTTTGCCTTCCTCCAGCAAAGGCAGGTCGGTACTGCCATAATACCATCTTTTTATATTTCCTTCTGTTGTACCATGTCTGATTAAATGAATATAGGATTCAGATTTTTTGTGATTTACATGCTTTACACTTTTTACCACTTGAGGAATCCCGCAAAAAACCCTTGTAACATAATCTGCCTCACCGCTAAGATAAATCATGGCCCTGCCATTCATTTCACGCCATCCGCGAACCACTTTATCCATCGGTACTACCCCTTGGGAAATGTCCGTACAAATTATAATTTTATCTTTTAGCTTTGACAGGTTCTTCTTAAGATAATCTTTAGCCTCCCTTTCCTGTTTTGTGCAGGCATAGGTAAACTGTTCAAACCCATAAATTACTTTTTTGGAGAAATCGATTTCTATTGTATCCTTGTGGCAATAGAAGATTTCTTCTTCCTTTATATTAAAATGTTCCTTTACATATTCAAGTTTTCCCTGATATACTCCCCCAAATATTAAGTCCATTTTTCTTCCTTTCTTTTATAAAACTGCTAATACGATTACTCCGGCACATTCAGAAATGGTTAACGCATAACCTGCTATATCTCCACTCATTCCGCCAAGCTGCCGCCTCCCATACCACATCATTAAATGATGGGTAACAACTGTTACTAATACAGGAATAGACACAACCGTATAAGTAAAGTGTTCTATGACAGGCAATATTAATATAGCAATTGTAATCATTAGATTTAAGACTAATCCATAATGTCTGTTTATTTTTTCATCATAACTTGCCTTGTATTGACTATGTCCAATTGGTACAAAATTCAGTACTCCATATGCAGAGCAGGCCCTGGATACGAAAGGGATTAATATCAGCCCCAACAGCTGAAATGATTTTGTTCCTGTACTGTTCATTACAAAATCGGATTCTATGACGCTCCACATAGCCGAATAATAAATGATAAACAATATAACAACACTTATTACAGCAAATGCTCCCACATGGGAATCCTTTAAAATTCGCTGTCTTTCTTCTAATTCACGCCTTGATAGAATTGCATCGCTGCAGTCCATGAAGCCGTCTAAATGTATAAATCCACTGATAACAAACGGATATATTGTCAGAACTGCCGCCTGCAATGGAAATGGAGTATTGAGAAAATCCATCCCCCAGTATAACCCGTACCATAGTCCTCCCATTAAAAGACCTATTAATGGGAAAAATACCAGTTGCAGACGCCTTAAATCATTGTCCCACAATTTACAGGGACAGGGCACTGCAAAGAAATTTCCCCATGCCATAAAAAAAGCTGTCAAATATTTCATCTAAAACTCCTTATAATCTATTACATTTCCAAACGCAACCTCTATTACTCTCTCGCAGATTCCACAAAGGGTCCTGTCGATAAGCGCCAGTCCACGTCTGTATTCCTCTGTCAGTTCATCATACTCTGCTGCTTCTCCATATATATAATCTGATACGAATACCGTATTTCCAGTTTTCAGGGCAAATTCCGCCAATTCTCTTGCAACCCGACCTGATGCCTCATAGTCTACACTTCCATCCTGCTTAAACATTTCATTTGAAAGAAGAGCCGTGACACTATCCAGTAAAAATACACCTTTTGTATCCGCCTTTCCGTCTCTTTCTTCTTCATTTTTTCACAAAAAGATAAACATTCACATATATTTTCACTTTGTTCAACTGTGGTAAAGCCCCAGCCTTCTCTTTCTTGCATATGTCGTTTTATTCTTGCCAGATCTTCTTCGTCAACAGGTCTCATAGTGGCAAGATAGTATAATTCCACTTTTTTCTCCTGAGCCATATCTCTGGCAATTGTCTGAGCAAACATGGACTTTCCATTTTTACACCCACCGCTTATAAAAACATTCATTTTTTTTACTACTCCTGATCTAAGGGCTCTCTGTGCCCAGTTTTTAGCAACTCTTATTGTATCACAAATACCCCTATGATATAATATTTTTGTTTGTTGGTATTATATTTATTTAGTAAAGGAAGTGTATTATGAGTAAAAAGATAAGAGCTAATATTTTACTTCTGCTAACGGCCCTCATTTGGGGTTCAGCTTTCGTTGCCCAAATCAAAGGGATGGACAACCTCGGCCCATTCTCTTTTGCATGTATCAGGAACATGGTAGGTGCAATTTTCCTGATTCCTGTCATCTATATGCTTGATAAGCTGGACAAAAAAAACAATGCAAAAGGACCTTTATCGGAAAAAACAGAGGAAGAGAAAAAAGTTGAAAGAAAGATATTAATTACCGGAGGTATTGCCTGTGGTATTGCGTTATTTATCGCAGGATCTCTGCAGCAGGTAGGTTTAATGTATACTACTGCCGGCAAAGCTGGCTTTATTACTGCTCTTTATATTGTGATTGTGCCTATTTTGGGTTTATTCCTGAAAAAGAAAGTTAAACCTGTTATCTGGGGGTGTGTAGCAGTTGCAGCAGTTGGCCTTTATCTTTTATGTATCAAAGAAGGTTTTACTATTGGTATAGGAGATTTGCTGATTCTGATATGTGCTTTTGGCTTTTCTATACATATTCTGATTATCGATTATTTTTCACCTAAAACAGATGGTGTGAGGATGTCCTGTATCCAGTTTTTTATAGTTTCCATACTTTCTGGAATTGTTATGTTCGCAGTGGAAACGCCCACTGTCAATGATATTTTAATTTCCTGGATGCCAATACTGTATTCTGGCGTTTTATCTTCAGGTATAGCCTATACTCTTCAGATTGTGGCGCAAAAAGATACCGACCCAACGGTTGCATCCTTATTACTAAGCCTTGAATCGGTATTTGCGGTTCTTTCTGGTATGATTGTGCTGCATGAAGTATTATCCGGAAGAGAAATCTTAGGATGCTTATTAATGTTTACTGCTATTATAGTGGCTCAGCTGCCTTCAAAGGAAGACAAGCTCGCTTCAGAGAACAAAATTTCTGCATAATCCAATCATAAAATATTAATATATTCATCAAGGGAGATGTTTTTAGCAAAAACGTCTCCTTTTGCTTCATCGCAGTCCATCTGTGTTAAATAGGCTATGTGCGACTGCTTAGAAACTCCTGTAACAATCGCCTTTGCATTTACAGCCTTTACAATTTTAATGATTGCCAATATCATCTCCTCTGGAAGTTTTTCATCTAACATGGTTCCCTTAAACTTTATAAAATCAACACCTATTTTATAAAGGATTTCTAATGGCATATAACGTCCTGTGTATTGCCCTATGATACAAAAGGAGCCCATTTCATGAATACATCCAACGATTCTTTCAATTAAATTTATTTTTTCTGATATAAGTTCTTCTGATATTTCAAAAGAAAAACATTCCCCTGGTATTTTGTAACGTTCTTTAATTCGTTTAAACTTATTTATAAAATCAGTAGCATTAAAATGGTTCCTGTGCAAGGTTATGGATATTGGCAGGCAGTTTCTATCTTTGTCAAGATGAGCTTTTATCTTTTTACATATTTCCTCAAAAATAAAGCTATCCAGGCACATGATTAGGCCTCTTCTCTCAAAAACACCTATGTACTGTTCTGGACCAAGGGTCCCTTTTTCAGGATGGTCCCAGACTGCGTATGCATCACCATTGCACAAGGCTCTGGTTTTCAAATTATACCTTGGCTCTACATAGATTTTAAATTCACCATTTCTGAAAGCCCTGTACATGGTATTTTCCAGCTTTTTTTCAAACAGCACTTTTTCTAAAAGTTTGACGTCATAGTAAGATATAATAATATTATTTTTCTGCTTGTTAATCTCATTTTTTAATGCCATACCTGCCCGTTCTTTTGCCAGATCTAAATCCATAGTCATATCTCGTATAACATAGATTCCAAATTCCAGCTTAAAATTGGTCTCAATGATGCATTTTCCTATTTTAACTAAACGTTCCTCAAGCTGATTCTCACCTTCATATTTCATCAGAATCATCATGTGTTCCGCATAATTTCTGCACACTAATTCATCGTCATCCATATATTTGGAAATACCAAGGAATACACTTCTTATAAGTTCATCTCCTCTTACATGCCCATATTTTGAATTATACAGACCAAAATTGCTCAGATTCGTATCAATCAATGCATATTGACACTCCATCTGGCTAATAATCTCTTTTGCTCTTTTATCAAAGTAGTTAATATTCATACCTCTGGTAACATCATCACTGTACGCCATGCTTTCCAGCAATTCCTTTTCCTCTTTTATCCTCCTGATCTGATAGGATAAAAATAGTACCGGAAGTGTTAAAAACATACCCCAGGTAAGAATGGAAAGGGTCAGGAGTTTTATTCCTTCTACGCTAAGATTTCCCGCTTTAGATATACTTACAAGATACAAATCTTCAATTTCTAATGGGGTATAGGCAGCAAACCTTCTCTGCCCGCCCACAGTAAAGTCAAATATACCAGAATATCTATCCTCAAATTTTCTACTTAAAATTAATGGTGAGTATTCAGGTTTAATTTTTACAGTACTGCCATTTAGATATTCAAAGAAATTCTGCTGATTTGCAGGCATTAATATTTCAGAACTTCTTCCCCATAAAATATTCCCATTTTTATCTATAATAATTGTATCGTACCTATTTGAGTTTGCAGTAATAAAAAATGGACTGCAAATTTTGTTTAAATCAAAAATAGTAACAATTTCTTTATATTTTGTCCCATCAATAATAAGATTGTCTACAGGCGTTATATAGCTGATTAAGGCACTCCCATTCAAATAATCTGTTGTGGCAAAAAAGCCTTCCTTCCCGCCATAATCAAAACTGTCTTTAAAGTTAAGATGGTCATCAGAATCCGCTGAATCTTCTGTATAAAAAATATGCTCTTTTTCATCCACAAAAAATATAGTCTCATAACCATATTCCTTTTTTTCTGCTTCCACATAATCCTTTATTTTGTTTTTTGTAAGTTGAGTTCCTATTGAGGAGGTCAAATTATTGAAAGTAAACAAATTGTGAGAAATGCAGCTTAATTGCTGTGCAATAAACTGATTGGTACTTTTACAGCTGTAAAGGGTATCTTCAGCTGCTTTATCAAGCCTTTTAGCGTAAATATCCTGAAAGAATACTACTGAAATTGTAGTACATAACAAGCATATGATAACGATCCCGATTTTGTATCTTTTTAGCTTTTTTATATTATTATTTTTTTCTTCTTCAAATTTTATGTCAAATGTTTTTATATAAGGCTTCTGAGAAGACTGTTGGAAATGTTTTCTTATGTAAACAAGCTGCTGGACTCTTTTATGTGAAATATCCTCCAGCAATATCTTTATAACATTATTGTTGCGGCTTTCCATAAGTCTCATTTTACATTTAAGAATTTTATAATCTTCACCTGCAAACTGCACACAAAACTCAAAAGACTCATTATTTTTTCCTGTAACCAGCATATTTTGAAAATAGTCAATACAAAAGTGTTCCTGTAATTGAACAACATCTGTTTTTCTTACTCCATATTCTACAAAGTATTGGAAATATTGACTTGCATCATAGGTTCTTCCTTCTTTGCCATCTTTTATTAAGATTACTGTCATGCTGTCCATATCTACTTCAAGTGTTAAGTAAAACCTTTCTGCAGCTTTCAAAACCATACAAAATCTCTCCTTGCTTAACTCTTTATATTGCATCAAAAAGTGTTGTCGAATTATGGGTAATTATGTAAATATATTCCATGTGCCATGCAAGTATCAATATAGCACCCAAACGTTGAAAAGTCAAGCTTTTGTTGATTTAATTTGCCCATTATAACTGTGCAAATAAAGTTAAATTCTATGCATAAAATTACTCTGCAAATAGTGGGTATCATTAAAGGTCATGGGGTCTATTTTACGCCTCTGGATTGCTTTCTATAGTCAGCAGAGTAATTGCCCAGGGCCAGTGCATAAAAGAAAAAATAGGGGGCTGTACTGATATAAATATCAGCACTGCCCCTATTGGCTTAACTAATGTTATTTCTTCAGGTAAGCTTAATAAACCTTGTTATTTTCAAGATAGTCTTTAAGCTTTTGTGCCTGTAAACCTTCTGTTTTAGCAAAATCTCGAAGAAATTCTTGTACCTCAGGGTTTTCCACTTCATAAGAAAAATCCATAAAGTCACGTACTCTTTCCTGTGTGTCTAGTAAAGCCTTCTTTAGGTAATCTTCTGAATTAAATTTCATATAAACCTCCATAGAGTTAAGTTCTCATTACTTACTATTATCTTGAAAATTACATTAATTATACCGATAAATGCCAAATTTTATTTTAATTCGTTAAATAGTGAACTACTTGATTATATCTGTTAAAAGTATAAACAAAATCAGAATATATTTAAGATAACAGTACATACTTTTATTGTTGATAATAATCAATAATGAAATGAAGATATATCTTTTAAGAGGTAATCATGATATTAATAAAAAATGGAAAAATACTTACTATGTGCGGACCTGCCATAGACTGCGGATATGTATTAATTGAAGGTAAAAAAATATTTGAAGTAGGAAAAGACATAGATACAAGTAAATATCAAATAACCCAGACAATAGATGCAAAGGGACTCTGGGTAATGCCAGGTTTAATAGAATCTCACTGTCATATAGGTATAACAGAAGAAAAAAAAGGCTTTGAAGGGGATGACTGTAATGAAATGAAAGATCCCATTACACCATATATAAGGGCTATTGATGCAATTAACCCCATGGATTCTGCCTTTCACAATGCAGTTAGCTCCGGAATCACTTCCGTTATGTCAGGTCCCGGAAGTTCCAATATAGTTGGGGGCCAGTTTGCATTTATAAAAACCAGTGGAAGGTTTATTGATGAAATGGCAGTCCTTCAACCCGCTGCAATGAAAGTAGCTTTTGGCGAAAACCCTAAATCTAATTATAATGAACTGAAAGAAGTCCCAACTACCAGAATGACTATAGCAGCATTATTGCGTGAAGAGCTTTTTAAAGCAAAATTATATCAAAAGGAAAAACAAGACAGTGAAAAAAATGGGGAACCCTTTGAACTGAATTTCAGAAGAGAGTGCTGGCTTCCTATATTAGATAAAAAGATACCATTAAAAGCTCATGCCCACAGAACAGATGATATCCTAACTGCTATAAGAATCGCTAAGGAATTTGATCTGAATTTGACTTTAGATCACTGTACTGAAGGTTACTTAATTGCACCATTAATTAAAGAATCGGGTTTTCCTGCTATAATAGGCCCTGGTTTTGCTTCCAGAAGTAAAATTGAAACCCAGAATATGGATTTTAAAAACGCAGGTATTTTAAGTAAAGCAGGAGTTAAGGTTGCCATAACAACGGATCATCCTGTATCAAGGATACAATACCTGCCTATTTGCGCAGGCTTTGCAGTAAAAGAAGGACTTCCCATGGAAGATGGTTTTAAAGCCATTACACTGAATGCCGCTGAGATCTGTAATGTATCAGATCGGTTGGGCAGTATCCAGGCTGGAAAAGATGCAGATATAGCTATATTTGATGGCAATCCGATGGAAGTCTTTACAAACACCATTTATACTATCATTGATGGTCAGATCATTTATGATAAAAACCACAGAAATAACTAAGCATATAAAAATAAACATCTCAGTAATTTTCAATTCCCGAGATGTTTATTCTTTTTAACCCTTTATATCTTTCATGGCCGGGTTATTTATCAGATTTCCTTTATAATCAAATCTTGATCCATGGCACGGGCAGTCCCAGCTTAATTCATCCGGGTTCCATTCCAACTGGCAGCCAAGATGGGTGCACCTGGTGGAAACAATATACGCTTTCCCTTGTTCATCCTTATACACTCCTACCTTATGACCTTCAAATTCCACTATGCCACCATGTCCATTGGGCAACTGGTTTATTTCTTCTTCTGGTAAAGTAAAGATTTCCGTCACAAGACCTTTGACTGCCTGCATTCCATCTTCAATTAACGTTTTGGCCGATGCAGAAAATTTAAACCGTTGAGGCGAAAATACATTGGCATAAGGATTTTCTTTTCCCTCAATCAAATCAGATATTATCATAGCCGAAACCATAGAATTTGTCATGCCCCATTTGCCGAAACCTGTTGCCACGTAACAATTTGGTGTAGAGGAAGAAAAATGACCAATATACGGTACACCATCCAGGGTCATGCAGTCCTGAGCAGACCAATGATCAATTTCTATACTTTCAGGGAAAAATTCCTTTGCTGCACTACGTAACTTCTCATACTTTCCTCCGGATGAATTTTCACCAGTTCTGTGCTGCCCTCCGCCGAAAAGTAAGATATCACGGCTATTTCGCAGGGAATAGCCATCCTGGTCAATATTCAGATACATACCATTCACTTCTTTTGCTTTTTTCAATGCAATCACATAGGACCGTTCTTGATGCATACGCATAAAATAGTAACCCGGTACATTAATATAAGGATAATGAGTGGTTATTATAATTTGCTCCGCTGTTACCTTTCCCTTTTCTGTTATAATACAATTCTCTTCAATTTCTTTCGCTTCAGTATGTTCATAAATAGTTAAAGTCTCAGAAATCTTTTTTAAAAATTCTAATGGATGAAATTGTGCCTGTTCGTTAAACTTCAATGCACTCTTAACCTGAAAAGGTAAATCCGTTTCTGAGGTTAATAGACAGTCAAATCCTAACTGCCTGGCAGCACGGGCTTCCTGTTCCAGCTGGCTCGTGTCCTCCATTGAATACAAGTATGCCGGTCTTTCTTCGAACTGGCAATTAATTTGCTCTTCATTAATAATTCTTTTATATTCAGAAATTGCTTTTTTATTTGCCTCTGCATACTGTTTTGCTTTTTCCAGTCCAAAATCCTGTATTAAACTATGATAGATTAAATTGTGTTGTGCAGTAATTTTTGCTGTAGTATTTTCAGTCTGTCCGCTTCCTATAGAGCTGGCTTCCAATACAATTACCTCTTTGCCCCGTTTTTGTAAGAAATATGCTGTTAAAATTCCAGCTAATCCGCCACCTATTACAGCTACCTGTGTCTTAACATCTCCATTCAGTGGCTCTCTTTGAGGTATTAAAACATTCTCTCTCCATATTGATTTCATAATATCACCCCATCTAGGATTATGTACAAATCTGCAGATTATAAACATCAGTCTTTTTCTTCTAAAAAACAATTAAATGTATTTTTTTTTGGCAATATCAAATCCTAGTAATAAACAAAAGTTTAAGGAGTTCTTATGACAATACAGAAAATTTTAATATTAAATATCTTAATTATATCCTTTTTTCAAATTTATTTGATGATAAGTTATCTTCGAAAGAAGAAGCCGGGGAAAGCTTTTGGAAACCTGATAATTTATATGGCTATTCTTTCGTTTTTATTTTATGAGCATTATTTTAAATTAAATATCCCCTATTTTATTGTAACCTGCTCAATTATTACTATTATAGGTCATACCTTCATAGGCTCTTATCTGAACATTTACTATACCTCCAGATATTATGACCGGTATTTACACCTGTTTGGCTCTTTCTCCTTTTCACTACTAGCTTTTTCAACCATCAATGGTAATCTTCCATTAGTGAATGTTAGCTGGATTTATACTCCTTTACTAGTGACAACTTTAGGAATATCAATTGGAGTATTTTTTGAAATTATCGAATTTATTCATGATTCCTTCTCTAGAAATATCAGATGCCAGCATGGATTAACGGATACTGACTTTGATATGATATTTAATATTTTTGGTTCTTGTATTGCAGGCCTTATATCTGTATATATTTTTTAAATAAGAAAACTGCCATTTTGTGGCAGCCTTCTTAACAATACTTAAATGTGTCAGCCTCCTCCTATAGGGTCAGAATCACTATATGCACCAGGTACCAGACAATTGCCATCCTTGTCCTTTACAGGGCACTCGTTAGGCTGCTTACTTTTATTAACTACAATTTTTTGCGTTTTTTTCATACTATCATCTCCTTTTTTTTAATATGTTCCTATATATTTTTAACGTTTTTACTTAATTTATATATGAAATAATATGGGTTTTATTAAATTAATAAATGTAGAATCATTGCACATACTAAAAATGTGGAGGTGATTAAATATGGATTATTTAAAGAAAAAAGACAATAATGCTGAAGCCTATAAGAAAGCCCATTATGCAGAATCTTATGACAGTACAGAAAATAAAACCAGCAATGAAAATCCTCAGGACTCTCATACTGATGAATCAAAAAACAGAAAATAAACTTATTGCATATAAAAAGCTAATTTTAAAATTAGCTTTTTATGATTTCTTATTACTACATAAATCTTTCATACCTTCCTATTATTCTTTCCCGATAGGATTCCTGTATAGCATTAAACAACACGTCTTTAATCAATCCATTAGAATCATATCCTTTTTCTAAAGTTTCTATGTAAAACGGAGTGGGTTTGGCCGGCAAACTTTGATACGCATCTGGCATAACAAAAACGATTGCTTCTATTATTTCATTGTTAAACTTAACTTCTACTTTGTCCCTGATGTACGGTCCCGAAAATCTTCCACAACAACCCAGAATCTTTGTACAAATACCAGAAATATTCCAAAGAACAACTGGTATACTTGCACCTTCACATCTTTCTATATTTGCCACGCCTTTTCGCTTGCCTCTAAAGGTAAGCTTATAATTTTCCAAAACACCAATTCCAAGCAATCTTGCAAAAGGACATATCCGTGTCATCTGCTGCGATGTCATATTATTACCATATGCAGCATAAATTTTATTCTTACATTCCATACCATCCCATCCCTTTCCTTTTACTTAAAAACGCCCCGTCAATAATTAACTGAAAATTCTAAATTTTCTTCATTATAAGGCTTTTTTATAAAATATTAAACTAATTTCTTAAGTCAAATTTCTTTTTATTTCGTGTTATTCTGACAAAATAATGCCTGCTTTCCCCCATGAACTACATTCTTAAAATACTTATCTAAAAAGCCCTTTTCATTTACATATTATCCCGATACTCGTATAATAAAACAATAAGCTCAATACTAATTATCTATGGTAGGAGGATTCTTATGGGTACAATAACAATTATTAAGGGTGATATAACATTAATAACTGCAGACGCCATCGTAAATGCCGCCAATACTACACTTTTAGGAGGTGGTGGTGTAGATGGCGCAATTCATAGAGCCGCAGGCAGGGAGCTACTTGAAGAATGCAGGAAGTTAAATGGATGCGAAACAGGAGAAGCTAAAATCACCCAAGGCTATAATCTGCCTGCCCGGTTTGTTATTCACACTCCTGGTCCAATCTGGAAAGGCGGGACCTGTAACGAGGAACAGTTATTGAAAAATTGCTATTATAACAGCTTATGTTTAGCCGAACAATATGGTTGTGAGACTGTGGCTTTTCCATCAATCAGTACTGGAGTTTATCACTTTCCTCTGGAAAAAGCCGCTTCAATTGCATTAAGAACTATACAAAACTATTTAAAGACTTCACATACCATTAAAGAAGTCCTGATGGTCTGTTTCAGCGATCAGGTTAGAGAAATTTACTCAGAGGCACTTTTAAAACAAT
This sequence comes from Aminipila terrae, assembly GCF_010120715.1. NCBI lineage: Bacteria > Bacillati > Bacillota > Clostridia > Peptostreptococcales > Anaerovoracaceae > Aminipila > Aminipila terrae. The sequence goes on along the minus strand of NZ_CP047591.1, from coordinate 2,191,613 downwards.
CCATGGAAAAGTAAAAGGACTATTTTATAAATAGTCCTTTTATATATAAGCGATTCATTTTAGAAGCTAATGCTCCCACTGGAATATTCACAGGGCACACCTTTTCACAGGAAAGTGCTTTAGAGCAATGCCCCTGCCCTCTTTTAACATTTTCTTTAACAAATTGTCTTCTGTTGCTTCCCTTAGGCAACTGGGTGGCTATCCTGTAAGCATTGCTCATTACCGCAGCTCCTACAAAATCATTTTCCAGTGAATAATTAGGGCATACTTCCAGGCAACATCCGCACATAAGGCAGGCTGCTGATTGGTATTGGTGCTCCAGTTCCTTTTTATCCACTACAGCCTCTGTGTTTAGCCATATCTTCATTTTTTTCATATCTTGGAGCAGCTGGCTCCGGTCTACTCTCAAATCCCTTATAACCGGAAATTTGCTTAAGGGCTCTAACCGGATTACTGGATTTTCCTGCTCTTTTCTGCATAATTCCTGTAAGAAGGTGGCACAGGCTAAACGAGGTATACCATTAATAACCATGGCGCAGGCTCCACACATTTTTTGCATACAACTGCATTCCCATTCTACAGTTCTTGCCGGCTGCCCTTCCATGTCTGTTAAAGATGTCCGTTGATTCAGTCTGGTCAATACACTGGTAACAGATGAGTCCAGCGGCTCATCTACGGCAAATGCCTGAAAGTAGCTTCCTGAGTGAGTTGAATCATACCTTTTTATTTTTAATATAAATTTCATTTTACAGTACCTCTTTGAATGCTATGTCTATGGTTCCATCATTAAAATAAGATGCTACTGTAGTTTTTCTGAAATTCTGGTTATCTGTGTGGGGATAATCTTTGCGGATATGAGCTCCCCTGGTTTCTTTTCTTTCAGATGCACTCAGTAACATTGCCTTAGCCAGATACAACATATTGCCAGTCATCAAAGGTTCTGTTTCATCTAAGTCTCCAGGGCCCATATCCTGAATTTTTCCTATCAGTACATTTATCTTACTGATTCCTTCCAAAATTTGTTTCTCATTCCGCTCAATACCCATGGCATCATTCATAATTAATCTGAGCTGAGCCAGAACCGCAGAGGAAGGTACGTTACCTGCCTTATACTTTGCAATCAGTTTTTCTTTTTTAAGTTTTTCATTTTCCGCCTTAACAAGTACTTGTTTCAGTTTAGCAGCGACCTGAGATGCATCATGACTTTCCTCTGTCCTGTTAACCAGCTTCACTGCACTTTCTGCTGCCACTCTGCCCCATAAATTGCACCTAAAGTTGAATTGCCTCCCAGCCTGTTTGCACCATGATACTGGCAGGCGCACTCCCCTGCAGCATATAATCCTTCCATTGAACTCTGATGATTTTTATCAACATAAATCCCACCCATAAAATAGTGTATTCCCGGATATACAGGTATACATTCTTCTGAAGGGTCAATTTTCAAATAAATCTTACATAAGTCACATACTTCCTTCAGTTTGGCATGTATTATTTCTTCAGGCAGAAAAGAGATATCTAAATATACCTGGTTTTTCTGTTCAATGCCAAGTTTCAAATCATTACAAACTTTATAGATACTTTTTGAAACAATATCCCTTGGCATTAAATTACCTCTGTCTGGATACCATTCCTCCATAAAGTACCATCTTTCCTTTCCTCTATATGTGAACAGCCTGCCCCCTTCTCCTCTTGTTGCTTCTGATATTAACATACGTTTACCATTGGCCTCTACCGTAGTGGGATGATATTGTATCATTTCACAATTGGCTAATTTAACACCTTGTCTGAATACTGCGGCAGTTGCACTTCCATCTGATAGCAAGGAACCGGTGGTCCTTCCAAATATACCATTCATTCCACCTGTAGCCAGAATCATAGCATCTCCCGTTACAGCAATCAGCTTTCCAGTGAACTGATCCCTGAATATGCCTCCAAAACACGTATTTCCGTCCGTTATAACCGAAAGAAATTTCAGGTTTTCTCTTATTTTTATTTTTTCTTTTGCAGCTAATCTTCTCACTTCTTGAGACATTCCGCACATAAGTTGCCTACCTATACCTGACTTGGAAAAAGCCGTACGCATTTTTTTCTGACCCCCAAAATATCTGAGGTCCAGGTTGCCATTTTTATCCCTTGAAAAAATTACGCCCATTTTACTTAACTTCTTTACAATTGCCGGAGCTTCCTGAATCATGCATTTTAAAGCCTCTGAATCTGCCAGTCCACATCCTGACTTTATGGTATCTTCATAATGCTGCTCTACAGAATCCTCTTGCCCCTTTGTATTCAAAGCGGCATTAATCCCTCCGGCAGCCATAACAGATTGTGAACGTTCCGCAGTGTTTTGTGAAATTAATGTAACTTCTGATCCCGATTCCACCGCTGAAATAGCCGCAGACAGACCCGCCAGTCCGTTTCCCACTACAATTATTTCAGGCATCTTTTATCACCCCCGTCATAAGAAGTAACTGCATAGGCCATATAAAACTATTGATTCCACCATAAAAAATAATATATAGGCCAGATTTGTCTGTAACTTTATTTCCTTCTGTGTCTTTATCATTCCTAAAGTAATAGCTGCCTTAGGCAGACTTAGGACAATATGTGCCCCCAGGACTACAGCCATGGCTGCTTCTGTTATAAAGGTGGTAAAAGAGGGCTCCTTTAATATATAAACCCCAGCTGCATTTACATAACCGTATGCCACCATATGATGACATATTAATACAGCCCCTATTATCCCAAGTATCCTTTGTAAATGAGTCTTCCTATTTTCTTTAAAATAGACAAAAGATTTACGTTTACCATCTGCAAAAATAACTAACATCAAGCTAATCACCCCATGCAGTATGATACATATAAGAAGGGCATATCCCCAGTATTTTCTTGTAGGAGAATAATCTAAATATCCCGCCAGAAACAGACCCATGGTTATGCCATGAATAGTAAAAAGAGCAACAGCTGCTGCTCCAAGCCAGGCATTTATACAACGAATCATATGTACTCCCCCTAAATTATTGTCTTGCCAAGCCAAACTCCCACTAGGCATATGAAAACACTTCCTGCTGCATAAATAAAAGCAAGTCCTAATCGTCCGCTGCTGATTAAATTAACTGTTTCCAGAGAAAATGAAGAAAATGTGGTAAATCCGCCCATAATCCCTACCATTATAAACAGCTGCATAGTACTCCCCATTAAGCCCTGTTTTGAAAAGAATTCAAAAGCTATACCTATAAAAAAGGCACCCAGAATATTTACCAGAAATGTACCCACAGGGAACATCAGTCCTGGTGCAATAAATTTACTTAGCTGTCCAAACAGATACCTTAAAACTGACCCTAAAAATCCGCCAGCACCAACTGCTAAAATATTGCCAATCATCTTGTTGGTACAACCTCCATCCAGTAGCCATCAGGATCTGAAATGAAATAAATCCCCAGGTCAGAATTTTCAAAGCAGATTACGCCCATCTCTTTATGCTTTTTATATGCAGATTCATAATCATCTACTTTAAAACCAATATGTATTTCATTGTCTCCCAGGTTGTAAGATTCTTTTCTGTCTCTGTACCAGGTTAGCTCTAGCAGCATGGCTTCCTGTTGGTCCTGTGAGCTTTCTGACCCTAAAAAAACTATGGTAAAAGAGCCATCTTCTGCATCTATTCTTCTTATTTCTTTAAGATCCAGTGCCTCTTCATAAAATTTCATTGATTGTTCCAGATTCAGAACAGTTATGCATGAATGATATGCCGAAAATTTCATATGTCGCCCTCCGTTATTTTATTAATTATTTATTTTAACATTTATTCTTTTAAACTTAAACCTTAAACATAAAATATCTTGTATCTCTCTCCTTATAATGCTATTATTCTTGATGGGTGGTATCTTCATCGAACCACACCTTTTTACTGGAGGAATTAAAAATGATATTACAGATGTTAAAAGGCAAAATACATAAAGCCACTGTAACACAGGCCGAACTTAATTACATGGGAAGCATTACCATTGATAAAACATTAATGGAAGCGTCTGGAATTCTCGAAAATGAAAAAGTCCAGATTGTTAATAACAATAATGGTGCAAGATTAGAAACCTACGTGATACCTGGGGAAAGAGATTCTGGTATTATTTGCTTGAATGGTGCTGCTGCAAGGTTAGTTCAACCTGGAGACAAAATTATTATTATCTGCTATGCTTTAATGAATGAAGAAGAGGCCAAACAATATAAGCCTAAAGTTGTCTTTGTAAATGAAGATAATCAAATTAATCTAATAACAAATTATGAATATAATGACTAATCAAAATGCCACCTTTTTTAAGGTGGCATTTTTAACCACGGTTAAAGACCGTTTTCCTGCAGACAATATAAACCATGGAAGGTAAATTTATAAAGGAAAAACTGAATAATCATATAGGGAGTGCATTCTCTGCTGGGGAAGCATTAAAGGCAATTATTGTATTTGCAACTGGCTTTGTGGGTTACGGCATTATAGAAATTCTGTTCAGGGGATATACTCACTGGTCCATGCTTTTAACCGGCGGAGCCTGCCTTCTTACGCTTTACTATTTAAATCTGCAGTTTATAAATGTTTCTATTGTCATAAAAGCTATGGTAGGTGCTATTGTAATTACAATTTATGAACTTGCGGTAGGTATAATAGTTAATTTGTTATTTCATTTTAATGTATGGGACTACTCGGACCAGCCCCTTGATTTCTTGGGGCAGATATGTCCTTTATTTACATTTCTGTGGTTCCTGCTCTGCCTTTTTTTATTATCTGTTTCCAATTTTTTGTACCACAAACGCCCCTATTTGCTGCCTTAAGAACTACTTTGTTTTATAGCTTTAGCAATGTCAAGACACGTTTAAATTAAGGTCTAGGGGCTTTTTAGGCCTTTACAAGGCTAAAATAAAACGAATTGTCTGAATTTTATTTTAGCCAACAAATAGTACATTGTATACTTGTTATTTTATCCAAAAACCCTTTACTTTTATAAAAAAAAATGTAAAATGGAATATAACTGAATAGAATATTGAGGAGGAAATTATCATGAGGAAATTATCAATATTGTTGGTGCTAACTTTAGTAGTATCAGCAGTTTTTGTTGGTTGCGGCGACAAGGCTAAAGAAGACGGCAAGGCGCAGACCCCTACTGGAATGAAAGTAACAGGAGACGTTATTAAAATCGGAGTATTTGAACCAACCACTGGTGAGAACGGTGGCGGCGGCATGCAGGAAGTACTTGGTGCCCGTTACGCAAACCAGTTAATGCCTACTGTAGACATTAATGGTACTACTTACAAAATCCAATTAGAAGAAGTAGATAACCAGTCCGATAAGTCTGCTGCAGTAACAGCTGCTCAGTCCCTTATCAGCAAAGGCGTAGCAGCAGTAATCGGTTCCTATGGCTCAGGCGTGTCTATCGCTGCTGGTTCAACATTTGCCAGCGCTGGAGTTCCAGCTGTTGGATGCTCCTGCACAAATCCGCAGGTTACATTAGGCAATGATTTTTATTTCAGAGCTTGCTTCCTGGATCCATTCCAGGGAACTGTTATGGCTTCATATGCAAAAGATGCAGGTTACAAGACTGCTGCAGTTATAAGCCAGAATGGGGATGACTACTCAACAGGTCTTGCTGGCTACTTCAAAAAATCATTTGAAGAGTTAGGCGGAACCATTGTTGCTGATGAAACTTATCAGACAAATGAATCAGATTTTAACGCTATCCTTACAAAGATTAAATCATCTAACCCTGATTGCATCTTTATTCCATCATCTATTAATACTGCAACTTTAATTTTACCACAGATTGCTGCAAATGGAATTAAAGCTCAGGTTTTAGCTGGAGACACTTGGGAAAATGCAGCAATTATCTCTAAGGATGCTGTTGGTGTTGCCTTCTCAACTTTCTTCGATGAAAACGATTCAAGCAACCCTGTTGCAGCTAAGTTTGTTACAGGTTTTAAAGGATACTTAAATTCTGATCCTAAAAACATTACATTTAATGCAAACACAGACACTGTTGCAGCAGTATCAGCTTTAGGTTATGATTCATATACAGCTATTTATGAAGCTCTTAAGAGCCTTGATGGTAAAGAGGGAGACATCACTTCCATTGCTATTCGTGATGCTCTGAAAGGTGTAAGCTTCGATGGCGTAACTGGTCACATATCTTTTGATAAGAATGGTGATGCTATTAAAGACACTGCTTATATCAAGACAGTAGATCAGGATTCCCTGACATCCAAGGAATTTAAGTTCATCAAGACCCAGACTGTTAAAAAGTAGTAATACCTTAACAATGTCCAGTCGTTATATCATTAATAGAATTATTAATCACACTAAAATATGCGGCAGGGAGGCAGATTGTCCTCCCCCCGCTTTATTTCTTTATTAGGAGGCTTTAAAAACAATGACAGCAACAGCTTTTTTTTCATATTGCTTAGCGGGCATGTCCATAGGTAGTATATATGCGCTGATTGCCATTGGTTATACTATGGTGTATGGTATCCTCAGACTCATAAATTTCGCTCATGGAGATATTTTTATGATGGCAGCATACTTCATGATATTTGCAATGGTAGATCACAGCATTCCATGGTATTTATCCATGGTCATTATGATAGTCAGTACCGTTCTTCTCGGTGTTGTCATCGAGAAACTGGCATATAAACCACTGCGAACTGCACCAAGGATGTCCATTATGATTTCCGCAATTGGTGTTTCTTACTTATTACAAAATATGGCAACTTACTTATTTTCGGCACTACCGAAGCAATATCCATCCATTCCAATTTTAAATAAAACTATCGATATTGGTAATGTTTCAACTTCCCTGGTAACCTTCGTCACACCGATTATCACCATTGTATTTGTAGTACTGCTTATGCTTTTAATAAAATATACAAAGATGGGTATGGCCATGAGAGCTGTATCTAAAGACTTTGAAGCGGCACAACTAATGGGTATTAAAATCAACAGCGTTATAAGCTTTACATTTATAATCGGCTGTTTCCTGGCTGCTTTAGGTTCTATGCTTTATTTTACGCCAAGACCTTCTGTATTTCCATTAGCAGGCTCTCTCCCAGGATTAAAATGCTTTATTGCAGCAGTATTCGGGGGAATTGGTAGTATTCCGGGTGCCGTTGTGGGTGGTTTTATCATAGGTTTTTCAGAGACTCTGATAAAAGCAGCAGGATACTCAGAATTCAGTGATGTATTTACATTTGTATTATTGATTGTAGTTTTAATGTTCAGGCCAACGGGTCTGTTCGGTGAGAATTTAGCGGAGAAGGTGTAATTATGACAAAAAAATCAAAAACTATTTGTACCATAATTGCATTGATTGTATTGGCGGGAATTATATTTTCAGTTGACGAATTCACTACACAGTCTTCCATGCTCCGCACAGTATTGCAATTAGGTGCTATTTACGCTCTTGCTGCAGTATCCATGAATCTCCTTAACGGGTTTACCGGTTTATTTTCATTGGGTCAGGCAGGTTTTATGGCCATTGGTGCTTATACCTTTGCCGTTTTAACCATTCCTGTGGGCAGCAAACCTATCGTATATTATCTATATGGTGTTTCAGACGTACTGGCAAATGTTGAACTGCCTTCCTGGGCCGGATTAATTCTGGCAGGGGTTATGGCTGCATTTTTAGCAGCTATAATCGGTGCACCTGTACTCAGACTGAAGAGTGACTATTTTGCCATAGCAACTTTAGGTTTTTCAGAGATTGTCCGTATTTTAGTAGCAAGTTCCCCGTTTAATAAAATAACAAATGGTTCTCTTGGGCTAAAACTAATCCCTGCTTACAGTTCATACTACACACCTTTTATTATTGTATTTATCTGTATAGTAATTATAGGCTTACTGATTAAAAGCTCCTACGGCCGTGCTTTTAAGGCTATCCGTGAAGATGAAATCGCAGCAGAAGCTATGGGTATTAACCTTGCAAAACATAAACAGATGTCATTTATCATCAGTTCTTTCTTTGCAGGGATAGCTGGTGCCCTTCTGGCCATGTATCTTGGAGCAATTACTTCAACGACCTTCCCTATTATGCTTACTTACAACATTCTTCTTATTGTTGTAATAGGCGGAATTGGAAGCATCAGTGGAAGCATCATCTCAGCTTTCCTTGTTACTGCTGCAAAAGAATGGTGGCTGCGTTTCCTTGATCAGACTATGGTTATCGCCGGAATCCATGTTCCTTTCCTCCGAACAGGTTTCCGAATGGTAGTGTTCTCTATCATACTAATGGTTGTGGTTCTTTTCTGGAGAAAAGGTATCATGGGACAAAAAGAAATAACATGGGACGGAATATATCGTTTCTTTACCAGAAAATCCCGCAAAGGAGGTGCTGTTAATGAGTAAACAGAACCTGCTTCGCGTATCTGATGCAACTATGCAGTTTGGTGGGGTTGTAGCCCTGAACAATTTAAATCTTGAAGTAAATAAAGGTGAGATTATTGGTTTAATTGGCCCCAATGGAGCTGGCAAAACCACTGCTTTCAATGTTATAACTGGAGTTTATTCTCCTACTAACGGAGAAATCAGTTTTGATGAAGAAATTATTGCTTCTAATTATCCTCATGGTAAAATGAAAGCCCTTTATTCCGGTCAAAATGCCGGTAAATATACAAAATCTCTTGTGCCAACACCAGACAAAATAACAAGGAAGGGTATTGCAAGAACATTTCAGAACATCAGACTTTTTAAAGACCTTACTGTTTTCGAGAACGTTCTTATTGCAAAGCATTTAAATATTAAATCCAATGTTTTTACTGCAACTTTTATGCTAAACCGTAAAGAAGAGCAGCAAATGCGTGAAGAAACCATGGAGCTTCTTAAGATTTTAGATCTTGAAAAGCACAAAGATGATATAGCAAGCTCTCTTCCATACGGAAAACAGAGGCACTTAGAAATAGCAAGGGCCCTTGCTACAAAGCCTAAACTTCTGCTTCTTGATGAACCTGCTGCTGGTATGAATCCACAGGAATCTGATGATCTAATGAACTTTGTATCCCAGATTCGTACTGATTTTGACCTGTCAATTCTTACCATAGAACATCATATGCAGTTTGTTATGGGCATTTGTGACAGAATTTATGTTTTAGACTATGGTACTTTAATTGCAGAAGGTATTCCATCAGAAATTCAGAATAACCCTAAGGTTATTGAGGCTTATTTGGGGGTAGACGAGTAATGTTAAAAATAGAAAACTTGAATGTATTTTATGGTGGCATCCATGCCCTCCGGGGAATAAGCCTGGAGGTCCCTGATAAAAAGATAATTTCTCTGATAGGTGCTAATGGTGCAGGAAAAAGCACAACTCTCAAATCCATTATGGGTCTTGTACCTAAATCAGAAGGTACGATTTCATTTAATGAAAAAGATATCACTGCTTCGCAGACCAAAGACATCGTGGGAGATGGAATCGTTTTATGTCCGGAAGGCCGAAGAGTTTTTCCGGATCTTACCATAGCAGAGAATTTAACGCTTGGTGCTTATCTGAGGAAAGACAAAGAAGAAATAAAGAAAGACAGGAAATGGGTTTATGAACTGTTTCCAAGGCTTCTGGAAAGAGAATGGCAGCTGGCAGGAACCCTGTCCGGCGGTGAACAGCAGATGCTTGCAGTAGGCCGTTCTATTATGAGCAAACCTAAGCTTCTTATGCTTGATGAGCCTTCTCTGGGCCTGGCCCCATTGGTTGTTAAAGATATTTTTTCCATCATCAGACAAATTAATGATGCTGGTGTAAATATCCTGCTCATCGAACAAAATGCTAAGGCTGCTCTTGAAATAGCGGACTATGCATATGTTATGGAAACAGGCAACATTACCCTCTCTGGTACAGGAAAAGAACTTCTGGCCAGTGATTCTGTTAAAAAAGCGTATCTTGGTGAATAATTATATATCTCCAATCAGATTTTATATCTGGGTGGAGATATTTTTTTGATTAAATTAATAAAATATTTTATAATTAGATACAGAGTTTTTATCTTATCCTAAGGAGGAAAGTCTGAATGGAAAATAAAGACGTCATTAATAATGAGAAGACAGACCCCTGTTTTAAAAAGGGCGTTTTATACATGGTGGCCTCTGCATTGGGTTTTAGTATTATTCCCATATTGGCTACTTTAGGGCTTTCAGTTGATATAGCCCCAGGAATATTGCTCTTCTATCGTTTTTTTATTGCAGCCTGTTTATTTTTTATTTACTGCCTGATAAGACAGAAATCTCTGCTGCTTCAAGGAAGAAAAAATATTACTTATTTAATCATAGCTGGTACCATTTATTCTGCGCAATGTATTTTGTTCTTTTCTGCTTTTAAATATATATCGGCAGCAGTTGGTGAAGTAATATTTTACATTTATCCGGTCTTTGTAGCCATTTTATCAGCTATATTTCTTAAGGAAAAAATCACAAAATATAAAGTATCTGGTATCTTGGCTGCTGTTACAGGAATAGGCATTGTTCTATATGCTCCAGGAGGTGGAATCCAAATCAGTGGAGTTCTTCTGGTGATTCTTTCTGCACTGGCAAGTTCATGCTATTTCACATTTAACAAAAAATTTACTGCAGAGATAAGTACACCGGTTATAATGACTTATGTTTGTTTTACGTGTAGTATCATATATCTGATTTACAGCATCTGCCTGAGAGAGTTTACAATACCGAATCAATGGACTCATTGGTTGTATATAACTTTACTGGCCATATGGTGCACTGTAATCGGGCTATTTTGCCTGATGAAAGGCTTAAAAATACTGGAAGCTGGTATGGCTTCTCTTGTAAGCCTGTGTGAGCCCATCTTTACTATTTTATTATCATACATAGTTTTAGGAACCGCGTTGACCCCTGTGCAGTTACTTGGATCTTCTATAGTAATTGCTGCTATTTATATATATGAAAAAAAATAAATAACCTAGAATCTTAAAAGAGTATCATTATGCTTTTCAAAAGTACAATGATACTCCCTTATTTTTTCCTCTTAAATCAATTTACTAATATCCAGATTCTTATAGGCTGCCAGGAAAGGCCTCAGTTTCTCTATAATCTGTCCGCAGCCTCCTGCTTTGTTAGATTCTATATTTAACGGCATAATCGGGTCATGAAGGGATTTTCGCAGAAGACACCATCCGTCCCCATGTTCTTTGGAAAAATTCACTCGTACCCCTTCATAGTTCGGCTGGGCAGTACTCATTCCACAGTGGCATAAGCAACAGCCCTCCTCTTCAACAGGGACAATATTTCCTTCCTCATTACGTCTTGCACAATCCTTCATGGATGCCCACAGTTGTAAATCCTCAATAATTTTGTCTCCATAAGTTCCAAAGTCCTCACAGGTAATAGGGAGTCTTATCTCCAGGGCCTCAGCAGGCTCCTCCAGAGTGGAAATCAAGCTGTCCAAGGTTTTACCCTCAAGGGCCAGTTTTGCCGCCTTAATAACGATTTTAGTAGCCAGATAGGCCCCATCATCCAGAAAATGATTTTCTTTTAATGCTGCATGGCCGGAAGTTTCAATAGCCAGCTGACAGTCCGTACCTTCTGCATTTAGTTTAACTGCCTCATTTATTACATTTTTATAGCCACGTTTAAAACGCTTATGCTTGAGGCCCAGATTGTTTTCAAGAAAAACGGTCAACTGGTCACTGGTAATGCTGTCTGTAACCACTGTGGTCCCAGGATAATCCTCTGCAACTAATGCTGCTGCCATAGCCACTATGCCGTTCCTGCTGATTTCACGTCCCCTGTGGTCAACTGCGGAGGACCTGTCCACATCTGTGTCAAAAATCAGCCCTAAATCGGCCCCACTTTCTATAACCTGCATAGAAACCGACTTCATGGCATCCTTGTCTTCAGGATTTGGTGCATGATTGGGAAAAGTTCCATCTGGGTCAAGGAACTGGCTGGCAGAAATATCTGCTCCCAAAGGTTCCAGTACCTGTGTTGCATAGAATCCTCCGCCCCCATTGCCGGCATCCACAACAATCTTCAGCCCTTTCAATGGTGTTTCATAACACTTCTGGTGTTTCACTCCATCCTTTATCTTATTTTTAAGGAAATCACAGTAAGCCCCCATTAAATCAGCCTTCATAGAAGAATACACTTTTTCATCTTGTACCAGATTAGTGCTCTCCTTATTTACTCTTTCTCCTAATTCTTTTAATTGTTCATCCGATTCAGCGCAGGCAATTATCTGCTGGATATCCTTTTTATCCAGTCCTCCTTTTTTGTCAAAAAACTTAAATCCGTTTCTGTTAAAAGGGAGATGGCTGGCAGTTATCATAATTGCTCCATCACAATTAAACTCTGGAAAAACAGTTGACATAAACATTGCCGGAGTGGAAGCCAGCCCGCAATTTAAAATAGTGACCCCATAAGGCAGAATTCCATGGAGAATTCCATGGAGCAAATCCCTGCCAGAAAGCCTTGGATCAGATCCAATTGCAATCTTTAGCTGCTTGGGTTCTTTCTCCGTTTTTCTGGATAACCACAATAAAAACCCAGCTGCCAGATTGGCCGCTTCCTGTTCTCCTAAATTAGGCAGCTCCCCATCTACTCCTGTCAGAGCTATGCCCCTTATATCACTGCCATTTTGTAATTTCTTATAATCACGATTCATCATCTGTGCCTCCTTTTATAGGTCTGTTCCGTACTTTTTTCTTACATTTAATCGGATATAGTATACATGAAATTCTTCCTTCAGTCTACCAAATAAGAAAAACTGCTCTGGTAGAGCAGTTTTTTATCATCTATTCTAAGGCTTCTATAAAATGGTTGGAAACCACAGTCTGTTCTCCTTTAAGAACTGCTGGTAAATCCATTTTATCCATTTGATCCAAAGGTTTTAAGTCCTTTGTCAGATGGGTAAATTTAAAATCATCACTTCCCATGGTCAATTCAATTTTCATATCATTTTTAGTCAATACAACTGGTTTTTTATGTGACGTCCATTCTACCTTATAACCTTTGGCCTCTGCTTCACTTCTAAGAGATACATACTTTGCTTCAGAAGTTTCTGGTTTATTGTCCTTGTCCAAAATAATAACCATCTCAGGAACTGTCTGGGCCGGAATACTCTTTGTAGATACTGCATAGAGAACTACGCACTCCTTGTTCCTGATATCCTTGGCCGTATACATTTTGTCATTTCCTTTGGCATCAACAATCTGAGTATATTCTGACAGATTCAGTTTTAAGGTATTGTCCTTATTCACCAACGTATCATTATATAAAGATACATCCATGGAGCCTGTATCACTTCTTACAATAAATCCTACAGCTTGTGAAGTCTGGGGTGGCAGGCTTAGGGTCATTGGAGCATTTGCAGGGAGTATGGCTGTAATCTTCATCTGATTTTTTAAATCTTTAGCTGTTAACCTTTTCCCTGATTTCTGATCAATAATAAAGGCATCCTTACTAATATAAAAAACCATGCCCATCTTATCATTATCTATTTGAACCCGATAGGATTCTTCCTTTTCTTCTGTGCTTGTAATAATACCTTCTTCTGTGAGATATGGTTCATCCTGCTGTTTTACATTCTGTAAAACCGTATTATCGGCTGTTGGCACTAAATCCTTATGTATTCCTGTTTCTGCAAAAGCTGTAGCTGACATGAGCATAGTTAAGCAAAGAACTCCTGACAATATTTTAATAATAGCTTTTTTCTTCATAATTTCTCCTTGTTCATATCATTATCACTAGTGTAATGTTCTTGTTTTTATTTTAGACAGCCAAAATTAAAGAAAGGTTCCACAAATTCCTAAAATTGTTTTAAATATGATGAATTTATCTACTAAATACATAAAACCTGCCTTGTAATTAAAGCAGGTTTTATATTTTGTTTTTTTATTTATTTGATCTAATTTTATAATCTGCCAGTAATGCAATTACATCAAATTGCATATTGCGTTGGAAAATTCAATAGGATCTTCAACTGGCATTCCTTCAATTAAAAGAGCCTGATTATACAAAAGTTTTGCATAGTCTTTAACTTTATCCTTATCATTTTCATAAGCAGCCTTAAGGGATTCAAATACCTTATGATTTGCATTAATTTCAAGAACTTTCTCCGCTGAAACCTTATCATTGTTTGCAGGAATTGAGTTCAGGACTTTTTCCATCTCAATGGAAATCTCTCCATTGCTTGTTAAGCATACAGGATGACTCTTCAGTCTCTGAGAAACTCTGACTTCTGAAACTTTACCGTCTAAAGCTTCTTTCATTGCTTCAAACAGATCTTTATTCTCTTCCTTCTGCTTTTCTAATGCTTCCTTCTCCTCAGCAGTTTCTTCAATGCCTAAATCGTCACTGGAAACCGATTTAAATTGTTTTTCCTCGATGGATCCAATAGTCTTAAAGGCAAATTCATCAATCTCATCTGTGCAGTAAAGGATTTCATATCCTTTATCTTTAAGCATTTCAGTCTGCGGTTGCTTATCAAGCTTTTCTCTGCTCTCACCGCAGGCGTAATAAATGTACTTCTGATCTTCCTTCATTCTTGAAACATATTCTGAGAATGTAACCAGTTTCTTTTCTGATGAAGAATAGAACATTAGCAATTCTTTTACGGCATCTTTGTGCATGCCATATTCATTGTAGGCTCCAAATTTAAGCTGCATGCCAAAATTCTCGAAGAACTTTTCATACTTTTCCCTGTCTGTATTGAGCATTTCAATCAGTTCAGATTTTATCTTCTTTTCCAGTCTCACTGCAATGGCCTTTAACTGTCTGTCATGCTGAAGCATTTCTCTGGAAATATTCAGGGATAAATCCTGTGAATCTACCAGGCCTTTTACGAAGCTGAAGTAATCAGGCAGAAGATCCGCACATTTCTCCATGATTAATACTCCGCTGGAATAAAGCTGCAGCCCCTTTTCATATTCCTTTGTGTAATAATTGTATGGGGTCCTTGCAGGAATGTACATTAATGCATTGTAAGTTGACACTCCTTCAACATTTGTGTGGATAACTTTTGCAGGATCTTCAAAATCAAAGAATTTCTCTTTGTAGAACTGGTTGTACTCCTCTTCTGTAATGGCGCCTTTACTCTTTTTCCAGATTGGTACCATACTATTTAAAGTATCATCTTCCCTATAAGTCTCATATTCAGGTGTATAATCCTTATCAGCCTTCTGTTCTTCAGTGGCTTCTTTCATTTTATGTTTCTCAACATTCATTTTTATTGGATATCGAATGTAATCGGAATATTTCTTAATAAGTCCTTTAATCTTATATTCCTGTAAGTATTCTCCATACTTTTCGTCTTCCGTATCTTCTTTGATATATAAAATAATCTGGGTACCTACATCATCCTTATCGCACTCTGTAATGCTGTAGCCATCGACCCCTGTAGATTCCCACATATACGCCTGGTCCTGTCCATAGCCTTTGCTGATAACCTGAATCTTTGAAGCCACCATAAATGCAGAGTAGAAGCCTACACCAAACTGCCCAATAATGTCAATTTCATCTTTGCCTTCCATTTTGTCTGCATTCTCTTCTTTAAACTGAAGAGAACCACTTCTGGCAATGGTACCTAAATTATTTTCCATCTCATCTTTAGTCATACCAATTCCATTATCGGTTATGGTTAATGACCTTGCATCTTTGTCTACTGCAAGCCTGATATAAAAATCTTCTCTTGATATGCCAGTATTTTCAGTAAGGGTAAGATAGTATAACTTATCAATAGCATCACTTGCGTTGGAAATAATCTCTCTTAGAAAGATTTCTTTATGCGTATAAATAGAATTAATCATTAAGTCCAGCAGTCGCTTTGATTCTGCTTTAAATTGTTTCTTTGCCATGTAATATTCCCTCTTTCTCTCTTATGTAATATTATATAGTTAGTATATAAACACCCCTGTTCGTTCTTTGGCACTCATCTATAAAGAGTGCTAACAAATATAATATACCGCGCCTGCTGACAAAAATCAAGACCTAAAAGCAAAAAAATTCCTTACTACTGTCTTATTCTCGATACTGGCTTGCGAAATCTGAGTAAAAAGAAAAGCTCTGCAATCCTGTAAGATTGCAGAGCTTTGATCTTTTCTCTGAACCGGTATAAAATTAACGCTTTGAGAACTGTGATGCTCTTCTTGCCTTCTTTAAACCGTACTTCTTTCTTTCCTTCATACGAGGGTCTCTTGTTAAAAATCCTGCAGCTTTAAGTACAGCTCTGAATGCTTCCTTGTCAGCTACACAAAGTGCTCTTGAGATACCATGTCTTAAAGCTCCTGCCTGACCAGTAAATCCACCACCATTTACAGTAGCGATTACGTCAAACTTTCCTTCACATCCAGCAACCTCAAAAGGTCTTCTAACTTCTCTTTTAACGATTTCCATTCCAAAATACTCTTCAAGCGGCTTCTTGTTTACGATGATTTCACCTTTTCCAGGGATTAATCGAACTCTAGCAACTGAAGACTTTCTTCTTCCTGTTCCTTGATACTGAATCTTTGCCATTGTCTATTCCTCCCCTTCCTAAAATTCCCAAACTTCAGGTTTCTGCGCTGCATGATCATGTTCAGCACCAGCATAAACCTTTAGTTTTTTATACATCTGTCTGCCAAGTTTTCCATTTGGCATCATGCCTTTTACCGCATGTCTGATTATTTCGTCTGGCTTCTTGGCCTGTAACTTTTCAAAAGTGATTTCTCTAAGGCCGCCTGGATATCCAGTATGTCTCTTATAGATTTTTTCTTTTCTCTTCTTACCTGTTACTTCTACTTTTTCTGCATTGATAACGATTACATAGTCACCGCAGTCAACGTGTGGTGTGTAGATTGGCTTTTTCTTACCTCTAAGGATTGCAGCAACTTCGGATGCAAGTCTACCAAGAGTTTTGCCCTCAGCATCGATCACATACCATTTGTGCTCTACTTCCTGAGGCTTTGCAATAAATGATTTCATTTTTTACCTCCTCACCTACTAAAATTGACCAAATTTACCAGTCAATCACTTTCGGCAATCTTACTATAACTTTGCGGGCCACGGCCGGTCCTTCCCAGCCTGCACCCTTATGAAAAAAACCTTAAAAGGTTTTTGACATTCTCAACCAGGCATTGTTACACACAATGCAAAATTAGTTTACACTTTTTCAGTATTTAAGTCAATAAAAATTTTCTATTTTATTTTAGCCACTTCGATAAGCTCAGAAAATTTCTTCATGATATAGCCATAATTCTCTCTCACATGGGGCAGTTTACATTGGCTGCAGTCCTTTACCCCTTCTTCATTATACTTATAATTACCGCCGCATTTGTCTCCTAATGCATATAAAGGGCAATAGCAAAACAGGCAGTTAAACTCTTCAGGTTTATTGGTTTTGTGGCAGGGGAAATATTCACACTTACTGTGGTTAAAAAATGAATATTCCTTTCCGACCCAATGAGGCTGTTCCTCCCCGGTCCCTTTTAAGTCCTTCTTTTCTTCTTCCATCGTTTACCTCCATATTTTCATCAGCCACTGTCATTTTCTTACTAACAGCTTTTCTGATAATTCCATCATACTGTCGTCATTCAATGTATTAATCACTTTTATCTGGCCTGGATCCTTGCTCTGGCTTAGGATTTTATCTCTGCTGAGCCTTCTCTTAAGCTGTCTGGCTGTACCCTCTCCTCCATCATAAATTTGAACATCATGACCTATTATCTTCAATATAATGTCTTTTATAAATGGATAGTGAGTACATCCAAGTACAACCGCTTTAGCGCTCTCACATACGCTTTTAGTTAAAAGGGTACCTAAAAATTCTTCCAGCTCTTTTCCCTGCAGTTTTCCCATTTCTACAAATTCCATGAGGCCTCCACAAGGTACAGGTACAATTTTAGCATACTCCTCATATCTGGTCATGAGATTTTTAAACTTCCTTTCAGCAAGGGTCATGGGAGTAGCCATTACTAATATTTTTTCCCCTTCATTATTTAATGCTGCTGGCTTAAGTGCAGGTTCCACTCCGATAATGGGAACCTCCTTATATTTATCTCTCAAATAGTCGGCGGCTGCACTGGTTGCGGTATTACAGGCTATTACAACTGCCTTAGCCCCCTGTTCTAATAGAAATTCAACATTTCTTTCTGTTAAGTCCCGTACTTCTTCCGTTGTTTTCGTCCCATAGGGAGCATTTCTGGAATCTCCCAAATAAATATAATCTTCATTTGGCATCATTTTAACAGCTTCGTTCAGCACACTGATACCACCAACTCCCGAATCTAAAAAAGCAACCGGGTTGTTATATTTTTCTATCATACTAGTCATCCCTGAATTCTAATTAAATTTTAAATTATTATTCCATTTACCCTATCAATTATAGAATTGCAAAAAGAACATATTAACATAATATACTTTATCACCATAAATTTCAATCATCATAAATTTTACTACAGGACCTTTTGTTTTAAAAGTTGATTTACAATATTCTCCATTTCTTCTTTATTCCATCACAAAATCATTGCATACACCAAATATAATACTCTCATCAATTAAATGTAATTTGGAGGTATATTTATGAAAAAAATTACAATATGTTTTTTAATCGGCTTCTTAATTGCTGCATTAAGTTTAACTGCCTGCGGTTCAACTGCTGTAAAGGAAACGGGTAAAAACAGTAAAGCATCGGTTCAGTCAGAAAATGAACAGACTCTTCAATATGGCCAGATTAAATCCATAAAAGATAATAAAATTACACTTGCTCTGGGCACTGCAAATCCTACCGAGCCTCCTCAGGGAAAAAAGGAACAGGCTCCTGATGGACAGACTCCATCTGCCGTCCAGGCTCCTTCTGATGGGCAGAATCCTTCCGACGGTGAGAATCCTCCTGGAAAACCGGATGACCAAAATGCACCTGGGGGCCAGCCTCCTGAAAAGCCTGACGGTCAGAACCCTCCTGACGGACAGATTCCGCCTGCAGACGAAAAAGCAGCTCCTTCAGAAAAAAGTAATATAACCCTTACAGACGAAACTCTTACCATTAATATTAATGATTCTACAAAAATCGGTTACATGAAAAACAGTACTTCTTCTGCTGCCATCTCAGACTTATCTGTGGGTACAACCATAGCCGTAAGTTTGAGTGATGACGGTAAAACTGCAAAACAGATACTTATCATAAAATAATTCATAATTGTAAAATATGAATGATGAATTGTGTACATGCTAAAAGGGCTGAATCCTGTGCCATACAGGATTCAGCCCTAAACTTATCTCATTGAACTGTCTATTTTCAATTAAATTATATACCTGCTATTGAAAAGGAATCACTGCTCCATCATACTTGTCATTAATAAATTTCTTAACTTCATCTGATTTCAGTACATCTACCAAAGCCTTTATTCCTTCGCTGTTTTCATTTCCCTTTTTAACAGCAATAATGTTTACATATGTTTTTGCTGCCTCAGAATCTGATTTTTCATATGCAATGGCATCTTTCTTTACAGAGAATCCTGCTTCTAAAGCATAATTTCCATTTAATACAACAAATGCAACTTCTTTAACAACTCGTGAAACTTGTGCTGCTTCCAGTTCTTCGATTTTAATACCGTACGGATTGTCTTTGATATCATTTACTGTAGCTTCCAATCCAGCCCCGTCTTTTAAAGTAATTACGCCATTATCCTGCAATAATAGTAATGCTCTTGCCTCATTGGTAGTGTCATTTGGTACTGCAATTACGTCTCCCTTTGCTAAATCCTTTAAACTCTTTTTTGTGCCTGGATAAATTCCAAATGGTTCATAATGAATGTCTCCTGCATCTACAAGATGTGTGCCTTTTTCTTCATTATAACTGTTCATGTAAGGAACATGCTGAAAATAATTGGCATCAAATGCTCCACTTTCTACTACTTCATTAGGCTGTACATAATCATTAAACACCGTAACCTGCAGATCCCAGCCTTTTTTTGCAAGAATTTCTTTAGCCTTTTCCAGTATCTCTGAATGTGGTGTAGCGGATGCTGCAACCTTGATTGGCTTCAAATCAGTTGTTTCAGACGCCTTTTTCTCAGTCTTGCTTCCACATCCAGCTAACAGTCCCATAACTAAAACAAGGGATAAAACTCCTGCTAAAACTCTTTTTTCATAATAAATCCTCCTTCTTATTTTCTTTTATCTAAACGGTTTGACACTTTCATGCCTACTGTTTGAAACAATTGTACAAGTATGATTAACAGAATAACAGTAACCAGCATAATATCTGTCTGGTATCTATAGTACCCATAACGAACAGCAATATCCCCAAGGCCTCCTCCGCCTACAGTTCCCGCCATGGCAGAATAGCCCAGAATCGTTCCAATGGCAATTGTAGCCCCTACGATAATAGATGTTCTTGCTTCCACTAAAAGCACTCTGGTAATAATTGAAAATGTTCCTGCACCCATGGACTGAGCTGCTTCAATCACGCCATAATCTACTTCTTTTATGGATGATTCTACCATTCTGGCAATAAACGGTACTGCTGCTACCACTAATGGAACAATGGTAGCAGTTGAACCATAACTTTGTCCAACAACTACTCTTGTAAAAGGAATGATAACGATTAATAAAATCAGAAAAGGTACACTTCTCACCACATTTGCTATAAAATCCAGAACCTTGTAAATAACTACATTTGGCTTAAGGCCTTCTTTATCTGAAATAGCCAATAAGATTCCCATAGGCAGGCCAAACAAATATCCCAGCAAAGTAGAAACCAAAGTCATGTAAACGGTTTCCCCAGTGCCTTTTATAAGCATGTCTGTTATTTCACTACTCCACATCTTCCATAACCTCCTCTATTTCAAGCCCACAATCCAGCAGGTAATTTTTTATGTTTATCTGAATATTTTTGTCCTGGGGAATGCCTAAAATCATTTCCCCCTTTGCAACCCCTCCCACATTTTTTGTGTCAGCCTTTAATATGTTCACAGGTGTGCCAAACTTTAAAACCATATTTGCAATAACAGGTTCAAAGGCAGAATTCTCAGAAAAGACAATACGAATCTTGTCTGTTTGCTCCAAACGTTCTTTCAGACGTCTTTCTCCAGTCCAGGTTTCCTCTTCCTTTTGCCCGATTATTAATTCCCGTGCTTTCTTTGACTTTGGATGGTTAAAAATATCCACCATAGTTCCCTGCTCAATAATCCTGCCTTTTTCTACAATAGCCACATGAGTGCAGATTTTTCGAACTACAGCCATTTCATGGGTTATAATTACAATGGTAATTCCATATTTATAGTTAATCTCCTGAAGAAGTTCTAAAATGGACTCCGTAGTTTGCGGGTCCAGGGCACTGGTTGCCTCATCACAAAGTAGAATCTTAGGATTAACTGCCAATGCTCTGGCTATGGCAACTCTCTGTTTTTGTCCCCCTGACAGTTGAACTGGATAAGCATTTGCCTTGTCACTTAGTCCTACCGTTTCCAGCAACTGCTCTGCTCTTTTTCTGGCCTCCCGTTTCTTAACTCCCTGAATAATCAGCGGAAAAGCAATATTATCAATTACTTTCTTTTGCATTAACAGATTAAAATGTTGAAAGATCATGGAAATTTCAGTTCTTTTCTTCCTAAGTTCTTTTTCCGTTAATTTTCCTAAATCCTCTCCCTCTATGAGTACACTTCCCTCTGACGGCTTTTCCAGGTAATTCAGGCACCGTACCAATGTACTTTTACCTGCTCCGGACATTCCGATAATCCCAAATATTTCACCTTTCTGGATTTCCAGATTAATGTCTTTCAATGCTTCAACATTACTAGTCTTGGATTTGAATATTTTTGAAACATTTTTTACTTCAATTACAGGTTTCATCCTGTTCCTCCTTTTCTGATCTTCTAAAAAATAAGGCAGGTACACGCATGTACCTGCCTTCTATAATCTATACATATAAGCTCAGACTATAAAACTACATAATCAGACGCACACGTAAATAATCCATGATGCCACACATATACATGCACATGTAATCACAGAAGCTCATCAACATAGTCTTAATCATGTGATTATTTATAGTGTTCATGATTGTCCTCCTTATATTTCATATTTATCCTATAGAAATTAAAAATAAATATACCACGGATTTTTTATGTTGTCAACAGTGTTTTACCCCTCAAAAAGGCTCCTTATGATTTTAATTTTATCATAAAGAGCCTTTTTCTGTCATCTAAAAACTTAATTAATTATTATCCATTATTTAGATTTTAAATTGTGAAGCAACGCTCTGTAATGCATTTGCCTGCTTTGAAAGTTCATCACTTGCTGCTGAACTTTCTTCTGCCGTTGCCGCATTTGTCTGTACAACAGAACTAATCTGTTCTACACCCTCCAGGGTTTGCTTCAGGGCACTTGCCTGTCCTACTGATGCTGAAGAAATCTCGTTTATCAGGTCTACTGTCTGGGAAACTCCTTCAATAACCTCACCCAGCATTTCTCCTGTCTTGTTAGCAATCTGGGTTCCGTTTTCTACTGCCTTTACCGTTTCTTCTATCAGGTGAGTCGTATCCTTAGCTGCTTCAGCTGACTTGCTTGCCAGATTTCTTACTTCATCTGCCACTACTGCAAATCCCTTACCTGCCTCTCCTGCTCTTGCAGCCTCTACTGCAGCATTTAAGGCCAATATATTGGTCTGGAAGGCTATATCCTCAATTACTTTGATAATCTTTCCTATTTCTGCAGATTTTTCATTGATTTCTGCAATAGCAGTAATCATCTGTCTCATCTGCTCGTTACTCTGGTCTGCTGTCCCCCTACAATTCTTACCTGCTCTGAAGCATTCATAGCGTGGTCAGCATTCTTTGTTACACGGTCAGATAATTCATTTATAGTTGCTGTTAATTCCTCTGTTGTGCTTGCCTGATGAGTAGCTCCCTGAGCAAGCATCTGGGCTGCATTAGCTATCTGTCCTGAACCACTGGCAACCTTTTCTGAGGTTTCTATAATCTGTCCTATGGTACTCTTAAACACTTTAGATACCTGGAGCAGGGATTCTTTTAGCTTTGCAAATTCTCCATCATAAGACTGATTTAACTGTATGTCAAGATGTCCAGCTGCAAACTGATCAAGGGAAGCAGATACTTCATCTATGTAGTCTATGTACTGTCTCAGTCTTATTACCAGGCTCCGCATGGAATCTGCCAGCCTTCCTGTTTCATCCGCAGAATTTATATCTACATCAGCATCAAGATTTCCCTTTGCCAGCTCATCTGTAACATTGGTAAGTTTTCTCAGTGGTGCAACGATACGTCTCACTACAACTGTCATAACCAGGTACAGTATGATAATAGCCGTTATATAAACAATCATAATGTTTCGCTTTGTAGTATTTGTCACTTTCATAAAGTCTTTTTCCGGAATAATATAAACTACTTTCCATCCAGCATCTCTGGTGGTCTGTACAACACCAAAGCATGATTCTTTATTGTCTTTAAATTTAATTACTTTATTGGTTGGTTTTGCTATCTCACTTAGCATTGCGTCACTAAACCCAGCCTTGTCTGCACTTTTCAGTAAAAGGTTTGTGTCTTTACTTGCTAAAATGGAATTCTTTGCTGAAATTAACATTTTATATGCATTGCCATAATTACTTTTGGATTTTACTACCATGTCACTTAATTCATTTATGGTTACATCAATAGCGGCAACGCCGATAATCTTTGAATCATTGGTATCATATAGTGGAACAGATACGGTGATAATCATATTTCCTGTATCTGAATCTTTATAGGGCTCTGCTATAACATATCCCTTGTCGATTTTTTCCTGACTGTCAAACCAATACTCCCGGGTTTTTAAATCAAAACTGGAATCAGGAATCCATCCTGCACCATCTAACCCAACATTGGTATCTGCAGTCACAGCGTAAGCAGCCAGAATCTGGCCGTTACTTTGATCCGTAATTCTTTTTAAGGTATTATAGCAATCTGCAAATTGGGGACTTGAAGTTAATGCCTCTCTTGTAGTGGCCTGAGTAAGAAGATTTCTGATTTCACTATTAGATGCTATCTGATCAGCAATAGCAATGTACTTTGTAAAATATTCGTTAATCTCTGAGTTTACCGCGCCCGTAGATAATTTCGAAATATACTCTTCGTTTGAAACTGCTGTGTTTACTACAGTGTTGATAGTAACAAAGGCGGAAACAATCATTGCAAGAATCGCAACGCCTCCTATAGTTACCATAATTTTTGTCTTTAGGCTTCTCATTACTTATAGTGCTCCTTTCAACCAGGTACCTGTCGTACCGCATAAATAAAATTTCAGCTATTTCTAATATTAGCACCATGCTCCCCAAAAATCCAGCAAAAGAACCCTAAAACTGGAAGTTTTTTAGGGTTCTTTTGTCGTTTTTTGTCTTATTTTGTTCTATTGTATCTTAAATTGTGAAGCAACACTTTTTAATGTGCCCGCCTGCTTTGAAAGCTCATCGCTTGCTGCTGAACTTTCTTCTGCCGTTGCAGCATTTGTCTGTACAACAAAACTAATTTGTTCCACACCCTCCAGGGTTTGCTTCAGGGCACTTGCCTGTCCTACAGATGCAGAAGAAATTTCATTTATCAGTTCTACTGTCTGGGATACTCCTTCAATAACCTGACCCAGCATTTCGCCTGTCTTGTTTGCAATCTGTGTTCCATTCTCTACGGCCTTTACCGTTTCTTCTATCAGGTGAGTCGTATCCTTAGCTGCTTCAGCTGACTTGCTTGCGAGATTTCTCACTTCATCTGCCACTACTGCAAATCCCTTGCCAGCCTCTCCTGCTCTCGCTGCCTCTACTGCAGCATTTAAGGCTAATATATTGGTCTGGAAGGCTATATCTTCAATTACTTTGATAATCTTTCCTATTTCTGCAGATTTATCATTGATTTCTGCAATAGCTGTAATCATCTGTCTCATCTGCTCGTTACTCTGGTCTGCTGTTCCTCCTACAATTTTTACCTGCTCTGAAGCATTCATGGCATGGTCAGCATTCTTTGTCACCCGGTCAGATAATTCATTTATGGTTGCGGTTAACTGCTGTGTGGTGCTTGCCTGATGAGTAGCTCCCTGGGCCAGCATCTGGGATGCATTGGCAATTTCACCAGAACCACTGGCAACTTTTTCTGAGGTTTCTATAATCTGTCCTATCGTACTCTTAAACACTCTGGATACCTGCAGCAGTGATTGCTTAATCTTTGCGAATTCCCCATCATAGGAATGTACCAGCTTTATATCCAGATGCCCGGCAGCAAATTCATCAAGTGAAGCGGCTACTTCATCTATGTAGTCTATGTACTGTCTTAGTCGTATTACCAGACTTCGCATGGAATCCGCCAGTCTTCCGGTTTCATCCGCAGAAGTGATATCGATATCAGCATGCAGGTTCCCCTTTGCCAGTTCATCTGTAACGCTGGTAAGTTTCCTCAGGGGAGCAGCAATTCCTTTGGCTACAAAGGCTATTACAATAAACAAAAGAATAATTGCAATAATGTATATCAAAATTAGATTTCTTTCAGTTGCATTTGCATGCTTCATAAATTCATCTTCATAAACAGCAAAGATCACTTTCCATCCCGCATCCCTGGTAGTCTTTACAATTCCAAAACAGTCTTTTCCATTATCCTGGAATTTTATTACTTTTTCTGATGGCTTTTTAATTTCGTCTACCATATTCTGGCTTAATCCGATGCTGTCAGCTGCCTTCAGAATTCTTTTCGTATTCTTAGCTGCAAGCACCTGGTCTTGTCCTGAAACCATCATGGTATAGCATCCGTCTTTTGCGTATCCAGTATCCACATTAACAACCATGTTGCTTAAATCGTCTATCGTTACATCTATCCCGGCAATACCCACCAGATTATTTCCAGTCAAATCGTAAACAGGCGCAGAAACGGTTATAACCATTTTGCCTGTGTCCAAATCCTGATAAGGTTCTGTTATGAGGTATCCTTTCTTTAAATCCTTATCATTTCCAAACCAGTAGCTTCTTGTTTTTAAATCAAAGCCTGGGTCTGAAAGCCAGTCACCGCCATCAAAGGCTACATCTGTTTTAGCCGAAGCTACATAAGCTGACAAAATGTTTTTTTTGTCCAGCTCCATAATCCTGCTTAATGAGTTATAGGTACCCTCGTAAGAAGGTAACTGCGTGTAGGTTTCTCTTGAAGTTATTTCTGTCAATGTCTTTTTTACATTGCTGTCTGATGCCATTTGCTGAGCCATTGTAATATACTTTGTAAAATACTCGTTAATATCCTGGGTTACTGTTTTAGTGGTGAGTTCTGAAACATGCTCTTCATCTCCAACTACAGTATCCATCACAGCATTTACAGTAACAAGTGCAGAGACAATCATAGCAAGTATGGCGACGCCTCCAATCATTACCATAATTTTTGTTCTAATACTTTTCATGGCTAACTCCTTTTCTCAAATAAAAAATAATAATTTCTGATTTCACCATGGGTAAAATTCACTTTATTTTCTAATATTAGCATTATTCAGACATTTTCTAAAGGGTTTTGACAAAAAAAGTTATAAATTGTTTGTTTTAATTTGACAATATAATAATTTTCCTTTTCATTTTAAAGTAATAATACGCCATTATGCTCACAAGACTTAAGATCCAGGATACCCAGTATGTATAATATACAACCATGAGGGTTCTTCCCCACATATGTGCTCCGAAAGGCAGAAACGCCACTCTGAAGGCACACATGAACAGGATATTTATAATCATCGGGGTAATAGAATTGCCTGTTCCAGATATAACTCCAGTATACACTCTGGCGGCTGCCATCATAAAATAAAAGGGTACCATGTAATACACCATATTGCATGCGTAGGCTATGACCTCATCAGACCTGGTAAAAATCTCAAAGCAGGGTTCCGCAAAAATCACAATAAGAATTTCCAGTACAACTGTAAATCCACAGCTCATAATCAATCCAGATTTAACACCTTGAAAAATTCGGTCTGTTTTCTTTGCACCAAAGTTCTGCCCGGTAAAAGTCATAACTGCAAGGCTGAAGCTCATGAAAGGCAGTATAATAAATCCATCCAGCCGGCAGAATGCACTCCATGCAGCCATGACATCTGAGCCCAGACTGTTGATATGACTTTGAACGACAATATTTGAGAAATTAATAACCACGCTTTGCATTCCTATTGGCAGTCCTAATATCAGTATTCTTTTAAACAGCTGTGCCAGAGTGCCCGTTTCTTCACTCTCAGACTGCATGACATTACTGCCTTCCTGCTCTGTATCCTGTTTCTGCATTGCAGCAATTTTCTTTTTTATTGCTATGAAAACCAAAGCAGCCGCTAATGCCTGTGCAATACATGTGGCAATAGCAGTCCCTTCCACATCCATTCCAAATCCCTGTATAAAAATAAGATCCAGAATAACATTGACTATACATGCTGAACTTAAAAAGTATAACGGAGTTCTGGAATCTCCCATGGCCTGCAAACTGGCAGCCCCCATATTATAAATCAACATAGGCAGCATTCCTGCAAAACAATACGTTAAAAAATTATTTGCCTGCGGGAACACATCACTGGGGGTATCCATCATGTTTAGGAAGTCAGGTGAAAAAATCACACCGGTTATTGAACATATAACGCCAAAGATTACGGTAAATATGGCTGCGGCCCTTATGGTATGGCCTAGTTTTTTGTTATCTCCAGCTCCTGCATATTGTGCCAGTATAATTCCTGTGCCATTTGCTATCCCTGTGAAAAAGTTTACCATCAATATGGTAATGGAAGATGCTGTACCGACAGCTGCTAAAGCCGTACTTCCCAGACATTGTCCTACAATGATAGAATCTGTAATAAAATATACTTGCTGCAATAAATTTCCTAAAAGTAATGGTATGGCAAATAAGAATAACTGTCTTGAAATCTTTCCCTCTGTTAAATTGTTACTACCAATTTTTGCAAACATCTACCCACTCCAAAAAGTTAGAATACCGCTCAAGCTCAGGTATGGTCAGTTCAATAGCACTGTTACTGCTGCCACAGGCTGGAAATACAGTGGTAAACCGCTTTAGAGATTCATCCAGATATACCGTTACACCCTCATTGATACCGAATGGGCAAACACCACCTACAGCATGTCCTATAAATTCAGCAACTTCTTCCTGATTAAGCATTTTAGCTTTTGTATGAAACTGTCCCTTATATTTACTGTTATCAATTCTGGCGTCTCCTGCCAGGACAATCAGTATTGGTTCTTCATCTAATTTAAAAGACATGGTCTTTGCGATTCGCTCAGGTTCACATCCTACAGCTACTGCTGCAAGCTCCACTGTTGCACTGGATACATCAAATTGCAAAATTCTGTCTTCCATGTTAAACTCTTTAAAATATTCTCTGCATTTTTCAATAGCCATTTCTGCCTCCAATTTCTACTATATTTATATTCGTTTCTTCCTCATTTTACCACCGGATTCAAAAAAAAGAAACTATAGTTGACAATTACCTGTAACCATAGTTCCTTCTTATTCTTCCTTGTATTAATTGATTTTCACTTACACTTCTCAGAAAATTTAACAAAGAAACAGTTTATTCTTCTCCGTATATAAAATTATCTATTAAACGTGTCCTCCCAATATAAACAGCCATTGCCACCAATACTGGATTTTCTATGCGTTCTACTGGATGCATGGTTAATGCATCTACTACATTTATATAATCAATTTTAGCCAATGGCTCTTTTTCAATTATTTCACGCATAGGGCCCAGAACCTTTTCACTGTCAGCACCCATTGAAATAATTCTCTGTCCTTCTCTGACTGCTTTGGAAAGGCATAATGCTGCACTGCGTTCTTCCTCATTTAAATATGTATTTCTTGAGGATTTTGCCAGGCCATCTTCTTCTCTCACAATGGGGCATCCCACAATTCGGATGTCAAAGTTTAAATCTTTCACCATCTTTTTTATTATCGCCAGCTGTTGGGCATCTTTTTGCCCAAAATATGCATTGTCCGGGGTTACAATATTAAAAAGTTTGGAAACCACTGTACAAACGCCCTTAAAATGTGTGGGTCTTGTTTTTCCACATAAATTATCAGAAAGTGCTGTAATATTTACAAAGGTACAGGAATCCTGATACATCTCTTCTGGCTCCGGATGGAAAATCAGATCAGCCCCCATTTTTTCGCAAAGCATCATATCTCTTTCAAAGTCTCTGGGATATGCTGCTAAGTCCTCATTTTCTCCAAACTGAGTAGGATTTAGAAAAACGGATACAATTACTTTATCATTTTCTTCCCTGCATTTTTGTATAAGACTGGCATGTCCCTCATGTAAAAATCCCATGGTTGGAACTAATCCGATTGTTAAGCCTTCCTGTTTCCATTTGCGGATCATATCTCTGGTTTCTAAAACTGTTGCTGCTACTTTCATTTGTTTACCTCTCTTCATAAATAAATTTGAAGATAGCCCTCCTATTTAACTTTCCTGCAGTTAAACCTCTCCTCAAAATTAAGACTTTATATATAAAAAGCACCTTCCAAGTCTAAAATGTCCCGGAAAGTGCGCATAATACTTTTATTACTA
Source organism: Aminipila terrae (assembly GCF_010120715.1). Classification (NCBI taxonomy): domain Bacteria; kingdom Bacillati; phylum Bacillota; class Clostridia; order Peptostreptococcales; family Anaerovoracaceae; genus Aminipila; species Aminipila terrae. The sequence continues at coordinate 2,162,095 of NZ_CP047591.1, read as the reverse complement.
TAAAATCCGAGTCTTATTCAATATATAATATAAGCTCATTAATTTTAACTTATGTTTTACATGCATAAAATCAAGTAAGAGTATAGTTTCCTTAAAGAATACTATCTCCGAAAGGATTATAACATATATCTTACATTTAGTAAAAAGGTTTTATTCTATTATCTCTGTAACGGTATAACCAGCCTGTTCCACAGCAGCCTTTAGCTCTTTTGTTGATACAGAAGATGGGATTTCAACTTTAGCCTCTTTATGGTCTAAGTTCACATCTACCGTGGTATCCTTAAAAGACTCCAGAGCATCTTTAACATGCTTTACGCAGTTTTCACACATCATTCCATCAATTTTTAATGTTACCATTTTCTTTTCCTCCTGATTTATATATTTATTATTTTCAGCCATTAAATGGCCCTTATACAAGTTATTGTCCCCAGGGCTGTCTGCTTTAAACATTTTTAAACGCAGAGCATTGGATACAACAAATACGCTGCTGAAACTCATTGCCGCTGCTGCAAACATGGGACTTAATTTCCATCCAAACAAAGGGAAAAAGACACCTGCTGCCAGAGGTATTCCAAGACAGTTATAAAAAAATGCCCAGAATAAGTTCTGCTTTATATTCCGGATTACAGCTTTACTTAATCTTATAGCAGTGACCACATCCATCAAGTCGTTCTTCATCAGAATGATATCTGCGCTTTCCACTGCCACATCAGTGCCCGCTCCAATGGCGATACCAACATCTGCTCGGACCAGTGCCGGAGCGTCGTTGATACCATCTCCAACCATGGCCACCTTTTTACCCAGTTTCTGTAATTGAGACAGTACCTTTTCTTTATCCTGAGGCAAAACCTCTGAAATAATGTGGTTTAATGGTAAATCTCTCCCTATGCCTTCTGCTGTTTTTTTGTTATCTCCAGTGAGCATAGTGACTTCGATGCCTATTTGCCTCAGCTTTTCAATAGCAGCTCTGCTTGTAGGTTTTATCACATCTGCCACAGCCATAATTCCCAGAATCTGAGTTTGATTGGCAAATATCATGGGAGTTTTCCCCTCTGAAGCAAGTCTGTCTATATCTTTTTCATAGGCTTTTGTACTTATTCCACTTTCTTCCATCATTTTCTGGTTTCCTGCAAAATACGTATTATTGTCAATAGTTGCTTTTACCCCTTTTCCAGATACGGATTGGAAATTTTCAGCTTCAAGGATGGATGCATTCTGTTCTTCTGTATAATGCATGATAGCCTCTGCTAAAGGATGCTCACTTTTTGCTTCCAGCCCTCCTGCAATTTCAATTAGTTGTTCTTTAGTCACATTGATTGGTAATACATCCGTTACAGTTGGCTTTCCCTGAGTTATGGTTCCAGTCTTGTCTAAAACCACACAATCTACGCTGTGGGCCAGTTCCAAGGCTTCCCCGGATTTTATCAGAATACCGTTTTCCGCCCCTTTCCCTGTTCCTACCATAATAGCTACTGGTGTTGCCAGCCCCAGTGCACAGGGGCAGGAAATCACCAGAACACATATAGCAGAAGATAAGGCAAACTCAAAATTTGCACCCATTATCAGCCATACTGCAGCAGTTACTAAGGCAATTCCTATAACCACAGGAACAAATATTCCTGATATTTTATCTGCCAGTTTGGCTATCGGAGCCTTCGAGGCACTGGCTTCTTCCACCAGTTTTATAATCTGTGAAAAAGTTGTATCTGCACCCACTTTTGTAGCTTTCACTTTAATAAAGCCTGATTTATTAATGGTAGCAGCTATTACATTCATTCCTTCATCCTTATAAACAGGCATACTTTCTCCCGTAATGGCTGCTTCATCTATACTGGTATTTCCCTCTAGTATTATTCCATCAACCGGAACACTGCTGCCTGGTTTAACAAGTACTATTTCCCCTGTCTCCACTTCCTCAACCGGTACCTGCACCTGCTGCCCGTTTCTTTCCACCAATGCAGTTTTAGGAGCCAGATCCATTAATTTTGTTAGTGCTTCACTGGTTTTTCCTTTAGATTTTGCTTCTAAAAACTTTCCAAGGGTAATAAGGGTCAGAATCATTGCTGCTGATTCAAAATACAGATCCATGCTATATTTTTCTACAATCTGCATATTGCCTGTACCAAGGCCATAGCTCATTCTATAGATAGCAAATATTCCATAGACCAAAGCTGATGTTGATCCTATAGCAATCAGGCTATCCATATTGGGTGCTCCATGGAGCAGCGTACTAAATCCCTTGGTAAAATAGTTACGGTTTGCATATATAACGGGCAGGCAAAACAAGAACTGAGTAAAAGCGAAGGTTACCGCATTCTCCTGACCATGAAAAATGCCTGGCAGTGGAAAATTTAGCATATGCCCCATGGATATATACATCAAGGGTACTAAAAAGGCTAAAGAAACAACAAAACGCTTTTTCATTTCACCCACATGCTCCTGAACAAGGTTCTTCTGGGCGGCATTCTGGTTTTCCTTCTTATTTCCTACACTCTTTTTCTCCTTTTGGGAATCGGACAGAACCGCACCATATCCTGCATGTTCTACAGAAGCTAAAATCTGCTGCTCTGACAATTTTTTTTCTTCATATTCTACCTGCATGGTGTTAGTCAATAAGTTTACACTTACATTTAAAACCCCCTCCAGTTTAGCCACACCTTTTTCAACTCGCGTTGAACATGCGGAACAGGTCATTCCCGTAATATTAAACTTTTGTTTCAATACCCACACCTCCTGTCTATTTCATTATCTTACCCAGCATCCCTATTAATTCATCAATTTTTTCTTCTCTCTCCTGAGGGGTCTCTGCATTATTTACACAAGACTTTAAATGGGCAGATAAAACTTCTCTGTTTGTAGTATTTAAAAGAGCAGCTGTTGCCATGAGCTGTTGAGAGATATCGATACAATACCGGTCATCCTCCACCATTTTTATAATGCCCTCAATCTGGCCTCTGGCAGTTTTCAGCAGCTTTAATATCTTTTTTTCATTTGCTTTCATTATAGTAATCTCCTTATCCAGCGGTTTAACACCCCCCGGGGGTGTAGTTATAATTTACTATAGAAAACCACCGGTGTCAACCCTGTTTTAACTTCATAAAAAAAAGCTGTCAAAAAAAAGACAGCTTGCTTTATAAATCAATGGCCGAATATTCATATCCCATCTCAGTTAAAAACTGGAATATGCCCTCCGTAGATATAAAAATTGTTTTACTCAACCCTCATCAAAATATCATTGCCACGTTTCAGGTCTGCTAATATATTCAGGCAGCTTTGTAAGCTTATTTCCTAATGCTGTATTAATCTGCATCTGAGTTAAAAAAAGACTTTCACTTAAATCTGCGTTTTTAAGGTTTACATCTCTCATATCGGCTCCCAGGAAATTAGTTTGCTTCAGGTCACATCCCTCAAAATTTGCAGCAATCAGCAGAGTCATACTAAAATCCCTCCCTCTGGTTTCTTCGTTCCGGAAGTTCTTTCCCATACAATCTGTACCATATTCAGGAAAGGACTTTTTTTGAGTTTTATATACCGCTTTACAAACCTCTTTAAGAACAGAATTCACTCTGCCTCTATATTTTTCAACATCTGATGCCAGTATTCGTTCTGGTTCCATCCTGGTTATCATGATATTTTCTTTAACTAAAAGATCTATAGAGTCTTTTTGTCTGTTATCTGGAGCAGCCTCTGCTGCCTGAATTAAATACCATAGCATCTGCTGATATTGATACACGGTCAAATAAACCTGATACATCTGGTTGGCAATCTGCGGATTGTTCCTCCAGTTCATACCTTTATAAATAGTTTGTGTTACTTTCTGGCCAGCGCCAAAACAGTCATAGGACCTGCATCCCTTTAAATTGTACTTTGTTAGTTTTTCATGAATTCCGCATTTAAAATCGTCTTGCAAATTCATGCAGGGATTTCCTGCTGCTTTGTCCTCCGGAAATCCGTCTGTTTTAGCATAGTATAGTGCTGTACAGCATAATCCGCAGCATTCCTCACATTTTATGGATAATGTGTCTAATAGTTCCTTATAGGAACAACTTAAATTTTTATTCTTCAACTTGCTTCCCTATTTCTTTCTTTCGATGTATTCAATATATTCATTTCCCCAGACTTCTAAACTTTCTAAAACGATTTTAAACTTATGACCTATTTCACTCATGGAATATTCTACTTTTGGTGGAATCTGAGGATATTCTTTCCGGATAACCATCCCGTCTGCTTCTAAGGCTTTTAACTGTTTTGAAAGTGTAGCCTGGGTAAGATTGGGCAGTCTTCGTTGTAATTCATTAAATCTTACAGGTCCCTTACTTAAATGGTACATAATAAGCAGGGACCATTTTCCGGTCAGGACCTTCTGTGAAGTTACAAAAGGACAAATACCGAATAGCTCGTTTCTATCTTCCATTGTTCTACCTTTCATTTTTTCTGTTTTTACAGTATCCTATTTAATACTAGGTATATAAAATAATCGTACTTGTCAATATAGATATAATTTATATAATTAAACCATAACAATTATACTATAAAAGTGCGAAAGGAACAATAATATGCAAAGAGTAATAAAATATTTAAAAGAAAACCCATTCTACATTGCCACATGTGAAGGAGATCAGCCTCGTGTGCGTCCCTTTGGTGCCGTAGCAGAATTTGAAGGTAAACTTTACATTGTGACTAGCAATCAGAAAAAATGTTACAGGCAGATGATAGATAACCCAAAAGTAGAAATCTCGACCATGGATAAAGACGGCACCTGGATCCGTATAGAAGCCAAGCTTGTCCATGATAGCCGCCGGGAAGCACGTGTACAGATGATGAATGAAAACCATGATGCACTGAGTAGGATGTATTCAGCAGATGATAACCTTATGGAAGTTTTATATCTGCAGGATGCTACTGCCACAATTTATTCTTTTACTGGCACTCCTGAAGTAATTAAATTCTAAATGTAATTTATGATAAAAGCAGCTTTCTGACACTTTAGAAAGCTGCTTTTAAAACAATCTGATACAATCTTATTAACTAATTATAGTTCTTCCCTACACTTTTTACAGATGTTCTTTCCTTGGAAATCTGAAAGTTCTTTCATGCTCCCGCAAATTATACATGAAGGATTATACTTCTTAAGTAGGATCGCGTCCGACTCTACGTAAATCTCAAGGGGATCCTTAATGTCTATACCCAAAGTTCTTCTTAGCTCCATTGGTAAAACAATTCTTCCAAGCTCATCTATTTTTCTTACTATTCCTGTTGCTTTCATTTTTTCATCTCTTCTCTCTTTGTATATATTTTTTTCACAATTTTACCATCCGGTCATAGAAATATATACAAGTAAATATTGGTAAAAAAAATACTTTTGGATTTTATTGATATTCTGTTAAATGATACATATATTTCTTATCCTTTGAATATATATTATTAAAGCGATTTATAGCCCCTGTAAATTAATATATTTATATATCTGTTTCTTAAAAAAAGATTATAATATTTCTTTATCGGTTAGCAGATTTACATCTGCATCTCCCGCATTTTTAACTGATTGTCTTCTTATATTTATCTATCTAATTTTAGCTTAAATAATTAACCTATTCCGACCTGATTAGTTTGTAAAACTGTCCCAACAATTATTTAATATGGGATTACCACTTGATGGTTAGCCTCTTTCCAAATGGGAGGTGAGGCTATGGTTACGTATGAAGGTCTTTTCACTTACTCACTAGTAATTCTTGGAATTATTTCTACCTGCATTTCAATAATGCACAAAAAATAGCACAACCACCTAAACAAGCATTTATTTAGATGGCTGACTATTTCAAACCGGTTCTGGGCTAACCACCATTGCCGAAGTGGTAATCCCTTATTGACTATATGATTTAATGTAAAAGTTTATTCATTAAATATTTATGGTCTTGAACAAATTACAATATCATACCCATCTTTTGAACTGTCTGTTTCGTATAACTGTACAATATCATTATCTTTGATATCTCCTGTATATATTCTGTATTCATCATCCTTCGTTACCTGATATACTATCACAGAACTGGATAGGTTATACGTCTTCCCAGCAATAGTAACAGAATTTCTCTTATCCGCTTTTTCTACTGCTGCCTGGTCCACATTAGGGCTTACCTTCTCTGCTGTAGCAATGACATCGATGGAATTAACACTCATCTTATATAATGCAGCATTATTGAAACCATTACCGCTTAACACAGGTTCCTTCCAACCATTTACAGTGTTTCTCTCTGAAGTTGCTGCATCAAGTTTCCTACCCTCTAGGAAACCTACCACATGCTGAACCTTGTCTCCATCACTATTTGCATCCTTCATGCACTCATTTATTACTGCATAACCTGTAGAAGCAATTTTATAGGTTTTACTGGAAGTATCGGTCTTAGTGGTAGTACCACTTGTGGTACCAGAATTATTGGTATTTGCTGTACTATCCTTTGCTTCTTTTACAGTTGAGCTATCCCCTTCTGGCAGAGTCTTCCCATTTCTGTTAAATATGACAACATCATATTTCTTATCTCCGTCGGTATCATATAAATTTGCATAATCATTCTTTTTTAAATCGCCAGTAAAAGTTCTATATTCATTATCATCTGTCCATTGATATACAACTACTTTTTTGCTCAGTTCATACTGTCCGGAAGATAAAGAAACAGAATTTCTTCCATCACTATCCAGAACTTCACCGGATTTGGAAGCACCTACAGCTTTTAACTTTGTTACATTCCCCTTCTTCATTGTAGTTTCCCATAACTGGGCTGAGCTCATTTTGGATGAGATGGCAGTGTAATAAGAATAGTCTAAATAAGTATCCATCTTCACACCATCTTTAAATCCAATAACGTGGGCAACTTTATCACCACTACTATTTGCATCTTTATTGCATTCATTAAATACGCAATATGAAGTGCTGCTTGTAACTGCAGAACTTGTAGTAGTTGTTTCTGTTGGTTTCTGTGGTGTTACAACCGTACTATTTGAGTTGCTTGTAATCTGAACAGTTTTGGTTGCATTGTCATAATTAATGCCTATCCCAAGTAATTCACTTACTTTTCTGATTGGAATATACGTTGTTCCTTTGTAATTAATACTAAAAGGCACTGTACTCCCATCGGACAACTGATAGTTTTCCCCCTGTTTTACCGCAGTTTTTCCATCTACAGCAATATTGGCTGTATTAAACAGTGCCTGTATGTTGTCCGCAAATACTGACCCTGGAATAACCAGCATGCAGGCAAAAATAAACCCGGCAATAAAACCTTTAAATTGTTTTCTCATTAGAATTTTCCTCCCATTTTTCTAAAAATCCCACCAAATATAGAATATATTTCCATTGTAGCTTTCTTTGGAAGTGCAATCAACCTTTTTCGTACAAAATTTTCCAAAATTTTTAAAGTATTAAAAAATTTATCATTATTTTTTCAAAAATAAATATTACTCTTTTTAAAAGCAAAATAAGCAGATTTGATAACTAGTTTAATGCTATCAAATCTGCTTTATCCGTTAAAAATTCAGTAATATTTCGTATAATTTTTTATTTAAATATCCTAATAGTTCCTGCATCATTCAGGTGTTTAAGTAAAGACAAGGTAATGGGAAATCCGAATAATCCGATAACCCCAAACAAATTAGCCCCAAGAAATAAACAAAACAGGGTGACTACCGGATGCAGGCCTAACTGGCTTCCAACAATTTTAGGTTCAATAATATTTCGGATAACCGTAATGAAAATATAAAGTATAAGCAATCCAATTCCCGTCTCAAAATTCCCCTGGAAAAAGTTAATAAGGGTCCAGGGAATCATGATCCCTCCAGTTCCAAGCACTGGCAGGATGTCGAAAAGAGCAACGGTTAATGCGATTAGTATTGCATTTTTAATTCCTATGATAGAAAGTCCGATAAACAACTCCATAAACGTAATGGACATGATTAAAGCATAGGAACGAATCACTACAAATAACGTGTTAACCATATACTGCTTTATACTTAAAATAATTTTCCTGCCTTTAGGCGAAAACTGCCTCAGCATAAATTTTGACAAAATATCGTAATCCATGGCTATAAAGAAAGTTGAAATAATCATTATTAGAATCTTTATAAAAAAAGCCGGTAAGGAGGATGCGATATTAGATATGGCACCTACTAAGGATAAAGATAGATTAGTAACATTCACTCCCAACGTATTTACAAACTGATCAAAGCCTTCGTTAAACATGTTTATAAAGGTTGGTGCCAGCCCAGATACAGCATTTTCTATCCCATGAAAGCTGTTAATTAGAAATGGTTCCAATTGACTTTCATATATGGTGGGCAGTTCAGAGATAATAGTAGTAGCCGTTGAAATCAGTTTAACCCCAACCAAAGAAATTAAAACACCAATGGTACTGTAAAAAAGCACCACCAAGATTACAGATACCCATTTGGTAGGAATTTTCAGTAATGATGAAATACATTTTGCCGGGCCTTTTAATAAATAAGCAATTCCAAAAGCAAAAAGGAATGGGCTTATTAAATTAAAAACATATTTTAAAGCAACATAAACAATTAATGCAATCAGTAGGACATAAACTGCATTTATTATAAAAGATTTTTTCTTAGTATATTGAGATTCCATTGATGCCTCCGGTTAAAATCAAGTAATGTTAAAGGATATCCGATTATTATTAGACACAACAAAAGACACAACCATTGCTATGCCTCTCTACTTTTTTATTCTATCATAGAATAAAAGCTTAATAAACATAATTATTCTATTGATTTTTGTAAAGTTTTGAGAATTTTATAAAAAAGTCTTTAACTCTACGGAGCGTTGATTGTTTCTCCTATTTTGGGCAACTAATATAGTATATAGCATATTCATACAGGAGGTGTATTTATGGATAAACAATCAAGAAAACAATTGCTTGAACAATATAAAAACAGAACGGTAACCGGTGGGGTTTATTATATTAAATGTAATGGTAATGGACGGACCTGGATTAAATCCACCCAGGATATGGTTGGAGAAAAAAACAGGTTTGACTTTTCTGTATCAATCAATTCTTGCATGGAGCCAGCCATGCTCACAGAATGGAACAAGTATGGGGCAGACTCCTTTTCTCTTATTATACTTGAGGAAATAAAAAAGAAAGATACACAGACCGACCGGGAATTTACAGATGACATTGAGGTCCTACTTGACATGTGGCTTGAAAAGCAACGGGAACAAAATCTGAAATGAGGTGCTTAAAATGGAAGAAAAAATTAATATCAAGAGGTTTCTTGACGGTTCAGGAAAAATTACCCAGCTACCGCAAAAACACAAACTCCGATACGCAGTATTAGCATATCTTGCTGAAAAATTTGAGCCTGAATGTAATTATTCGGAAGGTGAAGTTAATGAAATCTGTAGTAAGTGGCATGATTTTGGAGATTACTTTGTATTGCGGCGAGAATTAATAGATAATGATTTACTAAGGCGGGAGCCTGATGGATCTCGATATTGGAAACCTATAAAGGAGGTCTGTGAATGAATACTAGATTTTAAAGAATTAGCGTAAAAAAAACACCTTGGATTACCCCAAGGTGTTGCATTTTTTCTGAATAGACTTACATAAATTGTAAGCATTCGTTAATGACTTCTTCTGTGAGCTCAAACTCAATATTTTTCTCTTCAATCATTTAGTATCTTCCCTTTCTTTATTATTTCTATTGCCAAGAAACCTGATACTCACTCCTACAGAATTTGTATATTCAGAATAGTTTAATTCTGCCATTTTTATTTCATCCTTAATATTTAGTTTCATTAATTTCTATTCCTTTTCTCTTCTTCTCTAAAAGCACTAAGTATATTCCCATAGATATGGTCAGGCAGTTTTTCATCTAATAAGGGTTTTCGACTTTCAATTCCTAGCTCTTTATCTAGAATCTTATCGATTCGCATCAGAGTTTTTTGTTGGTCAAATCCCAAGTTGGTCACTTCTTTCAACAAATCAAGTGCAGTTCTCATTTTATCTACCTCCCCAATAAAACTCAGCTGAGACTTATTTAAAAATAATATTTAATTTCTCAAATTTCAATCTTATATTCATTTAACATTTCCACAGAGCTTTTTATTATAACTAAAATTAAAAAACTCTTGCAATAAAAATCACAAGAGTTGAAACAATATCTTATTCATTAATTATCAATTAACTGTCTGGTACCTATCAGGTACATTCTTTTGCAATAGATTTATTATATCACATATCCAAAAATAAAGCAAATTAATATTATATCTTTTTTTCTTGGTAAGTATTAACTCTATCATAAAGATAATTATTCTGCATGAATCATCCAGAGGAGTGGATTGAATAAAAACTATCAGAGCCGTTTTTATACCTTATTAACACACAAGCTGCGGATATAATACTTTTTATTGTCCCTGAATTGCCATATCCAGCATTTTTCAAAGGGATTGTACTGACGAGCCAATTGGAACAAATGATTGTAACCATGTCTTGCCCCAGCTACTCCTCCATTTTGTAGAAAAAATTCATCGATTTTCTGATATTCATTTTGAACTAATAATCCATTGATTATTTCTTCATACTGCAATGTATTATTGCTTTCTGACAGCTCCATCACATCAAAGTATGAGAACAGCCATCCTTTTTCACCTACCAGAGAAAACAGGTTTTTATTATAATTTTCAGCTAACGTATTTGCAATATTACCTGCTTCAAGCATGAGTTGCCCTGTATAATCTTCATTTAAGGCAGCTATTTGTGTATAAGGCACAATTAACTGAGAGTGAACTGCACCAGAAATTACTAAAGAATATTTATTATTATCCAGCGATTGGCTTAAACCACTGTTAATGGAACTCAAGTGAGCTGTAATAAACTGAACCACACTCTCAGGACTTTCTTCCCTTTTAATTTTATCGATGACTTCATTTATAAACTCTTCCTTATAAAATCCAGTAAATTCAACGTTCCCCTTGAGGGTAACTTTATCTGATTCTTCTCTGTCTAACTGCTGCCTTTCTATGGCTTTTTCCATACTGTTATAATCATAGTCAACTAAAGTTAAGGATTCTACATGTTTTAATAAAAATTTTAAATCTATATCTTCACAGCGTCCTGCTCCAAGAATAATGGCATTTTTTATTTTTTCAGCAGAAAATATCCTTTCATTTAATACAGCGCTTATTTCATCCCTGTGGCTTTCCCATCTTTCCCATCTTTCGTGGCAACCTTTATCTGCATTGCATTTTTCATATATATCTAATATCATTTATTTTTCCTTTTCAGCCTGCAAATTATATTTTTTATTATTTTATCATATGGTTAAGGCATTATAAACATAATTCTATTATTCACCCCATCCACATTTTTGAAACATTGAAAGATGAAGAAGAAGAGGGCAGTAATGAGCTGCCCTCTTCTTCTTCATCTTTTTCTATCTCCGTTATTTAGCTGATACGGATAACCATATCTCAAAGGTAAAGTTATCTGAAAAAACTTCATCACTCGGATATACTTCAATACACATACCACCAGATGGCTGGTAACTGCTTGTTGGAAAAACTTCCGTATAAATTCTTTTCCAAAGGTCTTTAAACGCATCCGGCATGATACCTGTACCGCTAAATACCATCCAGGTATTGGCGGGTATTACTTCTACAGTTAATCCATCCGCAACCTGACCGTCCTCATACACAACGCCGATGGCATAATCAAAGTCTCCCTCATCAGGATTGTCAAAGCTGATGCCTGCAACCGCTCCTCCAAAAATATCCTTTGGATTAATATAGCTGCAAAGTTTATCTATAGTGCCATCCTTTATGCTTTCCTCCCAAAGTGAATGAATGTGTTGCTGTGTTATTTCTCCTCCTCTGCTAAAGCGTTCCTTTCGTGCGATTACTTTAAATGCATCTCTTTTTTCAATTCTATAATCCATAGTCGCTCCTCCTTCTAAAACTAATTTCAAAGAAAGTCTGGAGAACAATTTTAATCCGGCACTGTGTGCTCTGGCCTGGGTTGGAGTTATTCCATGAAACCGGGTAAATGCTCTGCTAAAGCTTTCCGGGGTTTCATATCCATACTTTAACGCTGCATCAATTACTTTTATATCCGAGGATGCAAGATCACTGCCGGCCAGTGTTAACCTTCTGTTACGGATATATTCCCCCATGGTATAACCACAAAGGATACTGAATACTCTTTGAAAATGAAAATTTGATGAATATGCTTTCCTTGCTATCTCTGCATAATCCAGTTCTTCCGTCAGGTTCTCCTCAATATAATCGATTGCGTTCTGCATGCTGTTAATCCAGTTCAATTCTTCTCTCTCCTTTCCTTGTAGTCTTAGTATAGTAAAGCCAGAAGGAACCTTCATGACTTTTTATGCGGTCAGATGTGATTACAGTTTCATTCGTACATCTTCTTTAAACTTCTTTCGGGATGGATTGCCCTCTGACCTCCATATTTGTCTGCGTTTCAAATCATATATTACAGACCAGACAGTGTCTGCATTTTTTGTACGGTCATACTGGCACATAAATCCGTATTTTCCGGCCAAAACAGTTTGTGCAAAGGAAATAGAATATAAGTCCTTGCTATTTTTTAGCGCATTATATACAGTGTGGTACCGTTCATCAGAACGCCAGTCGTCAATATCGGGATTACGGTATGGTCTCATAGTTTCAGAATTGAAGTTGTTTGCCGTTGCCACAAAACTGGTTCCATGTTCCGGTGTAATAACAACAATGTTTTCCGGATTGCACTCAACTACAGCAATATGTCCTTCTTTATCTGCTATAGTAATGGTCTGGGCAGAAGCTATAGGTAAACGATTTAATTCAGAAACAGCCTCTTTTGTGTGCGTACATTTTTCCAGTAAATATCTCACAAGCATACCTGAATTGAGCCCGGGCTTCCTTATTCTTGGATATATGAAAGTAAGTCCCACAGCTAATCCATGCTCATTAACACCATCTTCCATTTGGACATAGGCAGTGGTATTGGCATTAAATGAATAGCTCCCTTTTAAATGATAAATGCAATTCATATATAGCTTTTCAAGACTTACCAGGAAATCACTGTTTCTGCCAAAAATAATTTCTTCATCCGTACTAATGGCAAAACAGGTACATTTGTTATCAAACTCAAAGCAATACATACAAAATAAAATAGCAGACAATGTTTCTACAGATACTTCATTTCCATCTGCAATACCCCTGATTTCATCCATAATTTCAGGGAAGTATTTTTTATACTCTTTGGCACATTGTCTTGAAAATTCATATTTTTCTTCTGTTAGTTCAAAGGTTGGGCAGAAATCAAGCTTTTTCCCTGCTTTGGCCAGCATCTTTCCCCATTTATATCCTACTTCATAATGTGTCCCTTTAAATCTTCCATGATACATAAGTTTACTCTCCTTTAATATATTGAGAGTTGGCGCCATCTCACATTACAAGCGTAATTGAATAAAAATTTTATGTCAAGAACTATATTAATCTTAATCGTCAGCTAATAAAAACATCCTCAAAATAGCTTTTGAGGATGTTTTTCAGTTAAGTTCATAATCTAAACATACCAGTTTCTTTCCATTTGGAAGGACCTTCTCTTCAGAGCATGAAAAACCATATCCGATAGTTTCCATTGAACGAGTTAATTCTTTTTCTGACATCTGGTGATGCAATTCTTCTAAGCAATCAAAGGCATGCAGATATGGGCTGTCCGACACAAAGTTTTCTCCAGTATTAATTTGAATTATACAAGATGCATAACCTGGCCTGATTTTTTGGATTACCTTTCGAAAGTTATCATAGCCTATATACTCTATCAGCAAATTGGCAATAACCAAATCAGCTTCTGGCAGTATTAAGTCTGGATTGGTGAGGTCAGCCTCTATAGGCTGAAAAATGCCTTTTAAGCTTTTGTAACGCTTTTCACAGGTTTTCAGATAGTCACCGTTGATATCTACACCATATACGTTTTCAAAGCTTTCAGGTTTTATATGGTTTAAACCATTTCCTCCTGCGACACCCAATATCATAACAGAAGAAACAGAATGGCCGTAAAGCTGCCTCTCCATCATTTCATTCATTGTTTGCAGCTGCATAATGTTATCCAGCTTCATATGACTTTCATAGTCATCTAATTGTATATTCTTCCACGGATTATTCATTATTTCCTATTCAAACTCCTATCCGGCTATGTTTCAACCAGTCCCTCTATTAAACAGTCATTCCCTGGCTACTTCCTGTTGGGCTTTCGTTTTATTAAAAGCAGCTTTTCCATGTCTGAAAACAGGGATTTGTCTTTTAACTCAAACATCAGCCATTTACCATCGTGATAGGTAGTAGCTTCGTCATATAGCTTTTGAACTTCAGCTGAGTAGTTTCTTCTGTCCTCTTCAAATTTGGCTCGTTCATCTCTTCCCATTATGACCATAAACCCCAGGCCCTCTTCTTTTGCATAAAGGCCGCAAAGGGTCTTCCCACCTCTTCGGTATTTGTATTCATATTTCCACGCTTTGCCTCCGCTGTTCCAGAGTCTGTCCATTTCGTATTTTTCCTCAATCAAGTTGCACAATCCTATCCAGACATCATATAGCTGTGCTCCCATTAAATCTATTAAATCTTTATCGGTTGGTATCCTGTCTAACACTTATTTTTCCTCCTTAAAAACTACTCCATTCTGTTATCAACATATCGTTACCTGGTTGCTATAATCTAAACATATTCTTTTAAATCCACACCAAAATGCTTGTGCAAATTCAAGAACCCTGAAATCTTCTCTGCATCATTGTATCCTTTTTGATATAAACGCTGCAGTACTTCCTTATTCTTGGTAAGTGTATCTGCTCCCGCTATATTATCCGGAGCAATAATTAAGGCCTTACCCTGCTCTTCTAGGGTTTTAGTCAGAAAAACACTTTCGTTATATCTTTTTGCTCTTAGCTCCAGGTTTTTTGCTGCTTCCGGATACTTCCTTTTCAAGAACCTTGCAAGCTTTTCATCTTTTATTGGCGAACGAACCACATCCCTGGGTTTTGTAAGAATCACTACTACTCTGTCACAGCCATCTGAAAAAGCCTGTCGGATTGGTATGGGGTCACCTAAAGCCCCATCAAAATAAAGAGTATTATTAAAAGCATATGGCTTGCAAACTACCGGAATAGAAGAGGATGCCTTCAAAATACCATAATCATTCTCCCGTAAATCTTTCTTTTCAAAATATTTTATTCTTCCGCTTACCGCTTCAGAGGCGACTACTTTCATTTCAGCAGGATTCTTTGAAACTGCCTGATAATCAAGAGGATTTTCCCCATTAGCATTGCTTAAGACCCCATATACATAGTCCAGATCAATATAGGAGCCCCTTTTAATAAAGTTATGTAAGCTCATGTATTTTTTACGGAATGAGTAATCAAGATAAAATAAAAAATTACGTTTCCTTTGTCCTGCTAAAAAAGAAGCAATGTTTGCACTTCCCGCCGAAACACCTATACAGTAATCAAAGGTGATTTTTTTATCTATGCAGTAATCGAATACTCCGGCTCCATAGATACCTCTGAGTCCGCCCCCTACATCTACGATTCCCGTTTTCATAATATTTTACCTTTCGCCAAAAATCTCCATTCTATATTGAACCCCTGGTTTTAGGTCCTCTATATAAACAACCTGATCTTTAAAACTCTCTCCGTTAGCTACTCCTGAAAAATAAAAATCTCCACTGTCTACTACAATGCCTTCTTCATATACTTTCCAGCCGATGACACAGGGTTCACTTCCGCCTCCTATTTTAGTTCCTGCAATATACACTTTAGTTGTAGAGCTGTTTAAACTATCGTAATATTTTGATTCGCAGCGTATCTGGGATATTAAACATTCCGATATTAAGTCACCGGTATACGTATAATACGAACTGATTGTTTTAGGTAAATCAGGTAACGACAAATAGATTTTATCTGGTTTTAAATTACTGTTAGACACTTTAACGGATGCATCCTGTTTTACCTTACCAGTATATCTAAACTCTGTTAATTGCTGTACACCATTAATGAACTTATATTCACATTCCATATATGGCGGTCGTGATTCATATCCGGTAGTACGCCATTCCCAGATATCATCCTTACTCATCAATATCAGATTTGACTTTTCAATCCATACTACATGATATCCTAAACTTTCTGATATAAATCGAATAGGAACCAGGGTCCTGTTATTAATACTTTGTGCAGGAACATCCAGTGTTACCTCTTTATTATTAACAGCTGCTTCACAACTGTCTAATTTCATTTTAATTGTAGCCCCTTCTCCTTCTGCACTTATTTCTTTAGTTGCCTCATCCCATTTTACTTCCATTCCCATGGCTTCAAAGATTTTTCTCACAGGTACCAGAGTCCTTCCATCTTTAACAACAGGATTTACATCAAATTTCACTTGCTCATTATTTAAAATAACCCTGACATAATTTGATTTCGTGTAATCAATATTGCTAAATTCAATTGCTTTAGCAGCTGTTTTCTGGTCTGCAAAAACATTGGACAACGTTAATGAAAGTATCAGTAAAACAATAGTGATAATCGACATTATTTTTTTCATTTTAAACTGCTCCTTTTATTTTATTTATGCTACACACATACTTTATATTTAATTTTACACCAAATAGTAAATAATACCAGTAATAATCTGCTAATTTTTTAATTACATCTTAAAGTAATCAAAGTTTTCTCCCCGGCTGTGTGTTTTTATGATAACCTTCCCTCCGTACTAAATAGTAAGATTACAGATTCCTTATTCAATTTTAATTGTTCTTTCCACATCTTATTGGGATTCTGTAAAACTTCCTCAATCAGACCCAGTCCCACAGCTCCTGATTCTCCAGAACTAAAAGAAATATCTGCTCCTATAGGGTTTTCCCCACGGTACATACCTTTTAAAGTAATTTGGTCGTTACACTGAATAAAGCAGGCCGACAGGGATTTCAATAATGGGAATGAAATATAATTCGCTTCTCCACAGTTTAATCCTGCCATGATAGTATGAGGTTCTCCTCCTATGCTGATCAGCCTGTTCTCCTTAGCCGATTGAAAAATGCAGGGCACTGCTTCTGATTCAATAATACCGATAAATGGTAAATCCATTCCATATTTCTCATATAGATACCAGACCACTCCCCCCGCCATAGAACCAACACCTGCCTGTAAAAATATATGGGTAGGTTTCTCATTCATCTGTTCCAGAGCCTCCCTTATCATGGTGGAATACCCATACATAATATTCTCTGAGACTTCTTCGTAACCTGGAAGTGCTGTATCCTGTACAAAAAACAAACCTTTTTCTTTAGCAAATTTTGCGGCGTATCGAACCGTGTCATCGTAATTCATATCTGTCACAAACACTTCTGCCTGATACTGGCGAATTGCATGAACGCGCCGTTCCTCACTGCCCTTAGGCATGAATATAACCGCTTTCTGACCTGACTTCCATGCAATCCACGCTAACGCTTTTCCATGATTTCCATCTGTACAGCTAACAAATGTACACTTCTCTTTCTGATATTTTTCCATAATTTTATGTACTGCATAGCTGACACCCAGCCCCTTAAATGCATTAAGTCCAAAACGCATGGATTCATCTTTCACATATAATTTTTTTACATTATATTTTTCTGCCATGCAATCCAGAGAATGTAAAGGAGTGCATTCATAGTCGGCCATGCTCTTATGATAATTATAAACATCTTCAAAACAATTTTTTAATCCGTAATTGTTCTGGTAATCCTGTTTTACATTTTGTAAAATTTCAATAATATCCATAATACTTCTCCCTAATTATCCGTTTTTATCTCTTTGGAAAAATTATACATCATATCAGTGTTTAAGGATAGATTTTCGATTAAAAAAAATAACCCCCAACCATAACGATTGGAGGCTGTCTTAGCTTTATTGATTTTCCTGCTCATCTGCTTCCTGCTTATTAAGCCCAAACACAGCTCTTGCACTTTCGGCCTGAGGGTCATGCTTGATGTGCTTTGAGTGAAATTTACCATCATTCTTTTTTTCATTTTTATTTTTATTCTTCTTAAAAACTCCCATAGTAAACTCTCCTTATCATTCAATCTTCAACGTCTAAGCGTCTTATATCCTATTTATCAGATATTTTTCCTCATATAAGATATAATATTCTGATTTCAGAGGTTTTTATTACTATTCAAGAGTTTTCATTGCTTTAATGGTTTAAATATTTTACAGGTCTGAATACCACACTGGCTTAGAACTGCAATAGAAAATCCTGTCTACCTCTTCAAGCATATCCATATTGTCTACTTCCAATAATCCAAGCCTATACAGACCCAAAGGAGAAACAGAACCAAGGAACATAGGCGCAAAATCAGCCCCGTTAACCGTCACAGTTACATCCGCAACTGTTGTCTCTGGGCTAACTTCAGCAATACCATTCGTGAAGGTGATTGCTGTTCTGCTTTCCGTTCCGTAGAGTTCATTTTTTACTTGAAAGCATACAATAAGGTTTGCATTGTTATAATTTCTGTGAGCACACTGTGCAAAGGCTCCTGCTATATCAAACAATTTGTACATGGCGCCGATACCCTGCATATTTGTTTCCAGATAACCATATGGTTCTATGTAAGTATATCCGTCATTTGTAGGATTATTAAACAGATAATAGAAATTATCATCTTCTGTATTAAATACAACTATCTGTACCTGATCTGCCTGTTTTCGCAAGAACCCCAAAAGCTGCCTCATGACATCCTTATTCTCAAAAACAAACTCACGGATAAAAATTTCATTTCGTGTATAGTTACCTGGAACCGGGTACTTATATTCATAAGAAAGATAACCCCGTAACACTCTGCTTTCATCATAACATCCCAGATATCGGACAGTTTCAGCCTCCTGCATCTCACTTATTTCTTTCCGATGCTTCATCACCATGCCATGGGTCTTTGCTACAACTCTTCCATGGCACTCAAGCAAAGAGGTGATTTCATGCCTGTCGATAAAAGCAATATGGCTTTCACCAAAATAAGCTGGTATTCTTTCCGTATCTATTCGATAACGGCTCATCTTGGTTCCTATCCCATAGCCCATCCTTTTATAAAAATCCGGTCTGAATGGTATCAATGTTCCAATAGGTACACCCTTTTCTCTGTAAAGTTCTTCATAGAATGTGAGCATTTCTCTGGCAGCCCCCATCTTTTTATACGCAGCATGCACTCCAAGAAATCCAAGTCCTGAAACAGGTAAAATCTTACCAAAGCAATTCATTTCTAAATCAAACAGCCTCATGACAGCAATCATTTTACTGTCATGAAATAATCCGTAGAATCCAACTTTGGAATCATTTTCAATAATGTCTAAAACCGACTGGTTATATTCCCTGATGCCCTCTTCACTAAAATCCCGCAGGCTGGGATAGGCGTTATATGTAATTTCTCTGTACTGATCCAAATCATCTTTAGTAAGTTTACGAATTTCTCTCATTTTGTCCTCCTTGTTTTAATCAACCGGTGAAGCTTACAATAATAGAATATATTTACAGTTTAATCTCACAGGACATAATTTTCAATTCTTTTACCAGTAATATTTTAATTTATATTTCCTGAAGCATTTGCAGGACAAAATTCTTTGAAAGTTCAGACGCAGCCAGGAAGTTTGCTTCACAATTATCAACGCCGCTGTGTTCTTCTGTATCTGTAATGGATCTTACTGCAATAAATGGAACTTTGTTAACATAGCAGACATGTGCAATGGCGGCTGTTTCCATATCCGCACATAATGGTGCAAAGGCCTCGTTGATTTCTTTCCGTTCTTTATCTACTATAAATTTTTCTCCTGTAGCCATCCTTCCAAAATGAATCTTCTGTGGAAAATTGCCCTTTTCTACTACCGATTCAGCACATTTAAGAAGATTTTCATCTGCCTTAAAATATGGATCCTCTGCATTCATAAAAGGATAAAGCTCTACTATGTTTACAATATTCACGTCATGATAACATACCTCCGTGGATACCACCGTATCCAGCAGTCCCACCTCTGATGCCATTCCCCCGGCTGTCCCTGAGTTAATAATCATTCTTACCTGGTACATATCTATAAGCATCTGTGCTGCAAGAGCTGCATTAACCTTGCATACCCCTGAAATTACAAACACTACAGCCGTATTTGCTAATGTTCCTTGTAAAAATGTTAATCCTGCCTTATTCATTTTTGTTTCTTCTTTAAAATCCCCGATGTAAGGTTTAAACTCTCCCTCACAAGGGCAAATTATTCCAACTGGTTTTATCATCTTTTCCGTCCTTTCTACCTATAAATGTGAATTAATCAACACCTATTTCTCTGAAAATTATCTCATCATGGTCCTTAAATAAAATTTATGGAGTGGGACCGTATTCCTCCAGAATCCATAGCTGTACATATCCTAAAAATTTTTGTGCGGAAGCCGTAAGCATATTTTTATCTTTAACTGCAATTCCCAAATCTCTGTCTGCCGGAAATTCAAGATCTTTAATTACTATTTTACGGGCAGTATCTTTTAGAACTAATTCTGACAGAACGCTGATTCCCAATCCGTTATCCACCATGGCTATGATGGCATAGTCTTCTTTTTCAACAAAGCAGACATTGGGTTTAATGTGATGACTTTCTAATATCTCTGTTATACCATCGTCCACGCTTTCATCCAATTTAATATATGGATACTCTGACAGAGCTGCCGCAGATAAAAAAGGCTCTTTTGCCAGTATGTGATTCTCAGGTAAAATAGCGACAAAGGGGTCTCTCCTGAGAAAAATGGATTCTAATTGTTGCTTTGTAGGTATTTTCACAAAAGCGCAATCCACACGTCCGTTTATAACCCAATTTTCAATTTCCTCATTTGTCCCGTGTAACAGTTCAAATTGAATATTGGGAAAATCCCCACGAAATCTTTTGATTATACCTGGGAGCCATTGTGCAGATACACTGGTAAAGGTGCCCACCCTCACAAGGCCAGATTCCAGGGTATGAATTTCATTTATCTTTTCAGATAAATTATGCTGTCCATTGCAGATGCCTTGGAAATAGGGTAAAAGCTGCTGTCCATCCGCAGTAATACGTACTCCTGAACGGTCTCGCACCATCAGTTTCAGCCCACAATCGCTTTCCAGTGCATTCAGCATATGACTTACACCTGACTGAGTATAGCCCAAGACTTCAGCCGCTTTGGTCAAGCTGCCCAGTTCTATGGTCTTTAGAAATGTTTCATATTGAGAAATATTCATAATAATCACCTCATTTTTGATTTTATGAATTTTTTTCATCAATGTGATGAAAAATATGCGTTTTACTAATCTTATATTTAGTATTATAGTTAACTTGTAAAGAGATAGCAAGGATATAAAATCTACAATTACAGTATGACATAACCTCAAAGAAGAAAAAATATTTACTGGGAATAATTCTGGTAAGAAATTTAAAAGGAAATATCTATATCTCAATAATATTAAATGAAGAAAGGAAGATGAATATGTATTGGTTCAGCAATTTAGATTTTGAATTATCAAATTTTAGTGCAGTAGGAAAGGCACTTGAAATTGTCACATTAATAGTTTTTGCCGGCTCAATCTGTTACGATTTATTTTAATCTATGGATGAGTTACACAGAAGGTACGATACTGTAATATTTCTCCTTAAATATCCAGTTGTCTTTCAATTAAACTAAAAGGACCATAGCCGCATAATGCCTATGGTCCTTTTACAATTTATGTTTTTTTACATCATATATTATTATGCTCCCCTGATCCCTTTACCTGATTTCTCACTGGTGATCATCACTGTCATTATAATCAAGATTTGCTTCTAATGGTTTGACCATCTTAGTCTTTTTTACTATCTTATAACCTGCAAAACATCCAATAAATACAAAGAGTCCTATATATGCCACCATAAATCCTTCTAATGTATAATTTCCGTAAGCGTAATATTGACCCGAAATAATACAGGCACAAAGGATAAAGGAAAATATAGGTCCGAAAGGATATAGTTTAGCTCTGTATTTCAAATCCTCCACCTTTTTTCCCTGGGCTATATAAGCGCGCCTGAAGAAGTAATGGGATACAGAAATGGCAAGCCATGCAATAAAACCTGTTAAAGCCGCTATGTTCAGCAACCAGGAATATGCTGTATTTAAACCAACCTGTGTGGCTAAGAAGCAAAGAGCACCTACCAAAGTCGTTACATTCAGGGCTGTGATTGGCACTCCCCGTTTATTCACATGGGTAAACACTTTGGGTGCCTTATTCTCCAGGGCTAGTGAATATAACATCCTTGTGGCAGTAAAAAGCCCTGCATTTCCGCAGGATAAAACGGATGTAAGGATTACTGCATTCATAAGAGAAGCTGCTATTGCTAAACCCAACCTCTCAAATACTAAGGTAAACGGGCTATAAACCAGATTTTCAATTCCTGTCTTTAACAAATTAGAATCTGTATAAGGAATAAGGAATCCAATGATAGCTACAGCACCAAAATAGAATAGTAAGATACGCCAGAAAACCCGATTGACAGCTTTAGGTACTGCCTTTTCTGGATTTTCTGTTTCTCCTGCTGCAATTCCAATTATTTCTGTTCCCTGAAATGAGAAGCCTGCCAGCAGGAAGGCACTTAATACTGCCATGCTCCCACCTACAAAAGGTGCCTCCCCTACAGTCCAGTTTTTAAATCCTGGTGAAGTTCCGCCTATAATTCCCAAAATCATTAAAACACCCACGATTAAAAATACAATAACCGTAAATACTTTAATACTGGCGAACCAGAATTCCCCTTCTCCATAAGTCCTGGAAGAGAAGAAATTGAGCAGATAAATTAAAACCAGAAATAGTACGCTCCAAATGACACTATTTCCATCTGGCAGCCAGAATTTAATCAGGATGCATCCGGCAAGAAGTTCCGTGGCCACGCAAATAGCCCAGGAAAACCAGTAATTCCAACCAACGGCAAATCCAAGAGCCGGATCAACAAATCTGGTGCAATATGCCGAGAATGAACCGGAAATGGGTATTTCTGCAGACATTTCTCCAAGGCTTGTTATCATAAAATAAACTAACACCCCCATAACCGCATAGGCTAATAAGGCTCCCCCAGGCCCTGCTGCCGAAATATTATACCCTAAGGCCACAAATAAACCGGTTCCAATAGACCCTCCCAGGCCAATCATATTCAAATGTCTTGTTTTTAATCCTCTTTTTAAAGATTGATCTTCTTCCTTTTTTTCTGTCATAAGTATTCCTCCTTTAATTTAATAATTTGGATTACTGCTTATGGATGGATCAATACATTTATACCAATGTATCTGTTATTGAAGATTCATCTAATTCCCCATTATTACGAGCTATTTTCTTCCATTCATCATCTAATGCTTTACTTACCTCCTCTGACAGTCCAGTAGTCTTTGTATCATTTAAAATTTGCTCCACGATTTCCCGGGCATGTTCAAAGCTGGACTTGGCGCCTTTCTCCTGCCAATTATAGATGTTGGTACGGTCGATTACTTTTGACGGCAAATATGGCTCTTTTCTGAACCATTTTAAAGTATGTTTTGTAGCAAGGTAATCCCCAAAAGCACCAGTTTCAGAGATAAGGTCCACAGCTAATGTTTCCTCAGAAAATTCTATACCTCTTCCTAATCGTTGAGCCATACCGCAGATTTCATTATCTATTACTAACTTTTCCAGACTGAATGTGTTGCAGAAATCCAGCATACCGGGGCCAGAAATTACATCGATACCTGATAAAAATGCTAATGTCCCACTCATGGCACTTTCTAATCCTGCCTGTGAATCATTGACCTTTGAATCACTAAGACACGCATAGGTATGAACAGGTATGCCATAATATTTGCCCATCTGTGAGTAAGCTCCGCTAATTAAGTTGGTTTCTATGGAATTTAAAGATGTGGTTAGGTTCTTCATGTCAAAGAGCATAGGCGCCCCGCCATATATCATAGGATTGCCAGGGTTAACCAGCTGAGTCAGTACAATACCGCTTAAAGTTTCCACCGTATGCAATAATACAGAACCTGCTAAAGTTGCCGGGGCAGCCGCCCCTAACAAAGGAACAGAAATGGTCTCAATAGGCAGACCGTAAGTGGCTGCATCAATGATGTTATTACAGCTGATCTTAGTCCACTTTAATGGGGATATGGAAGTTATATCCAGTATGGCACGAGGCTTTGCTTTTAAAGCTTCATAACCACCTGCATCAATTGCCAGCAGTTCCCTGATAGCTGACATTCCTTCTACCGAGTAAGCCCCTGTAATAAAAGGCTTTGTGGAATGTTTAAGCAGCACATAGACTCTATAGCTGTCTCCAATATCCTGTGGAATGTCATATGGAGTCAAAGCCGTGGCAAGTAAGTCAATATGACTCATGGATTCACCAACCTTGGCTACCTTAACCAAATCAGAACCTGCGGCTTCCCGAGCCGTCTTTCCATCCGACTCAAGAAAACGGATTCCGGCAGAGCCTGGGTCAAAGTAAACATTATTCTCCCCTAAGGTTACCACAGCCTCCCCATAGCGATTGTACATTTGAAATGCAGCGGGTACCTTTCTAATTGCATCCATTACTATTTCTGAAGGGAATTTAACAATCTTCGTCTGATAATCTACCTTGGCTCCGCCTTTATCCAGTATTTCAAGTGCCTTTTCATCCTGAAAATAAACTCCGGTGTTTTCCAAAATATATAGGGCTTTTTCGTGTATTGTGGAAATTTGCTCATCCGATAATATTCTCAACGCTGGTTGATTGGTGTATGTAAATTTCTCCATTTTTCCCTCCTTGTTCCTTTTCAGTAAACATTAACTTTTCATTCCTCCTTAATTTTAAATGTTTAAATATATGACTTGTCTAATTGCATAATTACATTTATTGATAACTCATAGAATCTGTCATAATTTTTGTAGAATTTTTACAAAAAAATAACCTGCAGGAGTTTTAATCCTGCAGGTAGTTCTGCACTTGTATTATTTATAATTCTTATTGCTATTGTTATTGTTCTGATGTTTCCTTGCTTTTCTGCATTCCGGGCATCTCTGGGGTTCATTTTCAAATCCCTTGGCCTTGTAGAAAGCCTGCTCACCTTCAGTAAATATGAATTCTTTTCCGCACTCTTTACAGATTAATGTTTTATCTGGCATATCATCCCTCCATTTAATTTATTAGATAAAATACTGATTTCTGATATACCTTACAGGGGAATCTTATAATCAGATTTAATCCGATATATTTTTTAATTTTCTTAATAATCTGAATATACCATAAAATGCGAAGTTATGCAAGATGTAATTTCATTTTTGCTAAAAAACAAATCCTTTACCGTCTTCTGCTCTTGGTCTTCACATGTATCCATTCTATTCAAATACAGTAGCACCAATGGAATAGCCTGCATACTTTAAAGTAATAAATCTATCAGCAAGAAATTTTTAATTATTAATTATAATGTATGAAGGAGTAGATAGTATATGGGTGTATCTTTTGACCCGGCTGTGTTTTATAAAGTTAATCGTGGTCCTTATGGTATAACAGCCGCCGACTTAACCGGCAAGGGAATCATAGATTTGGCAATGGCATGCAATCAGAACGAATCTGTTTCCATACTAATGGGAAATGGGGACGGTACTTTTAAACCCGCTGTGACTTATGCTGTAGGCACAAATCCAACGGCTGTAACTGCTGCTGATTTCAACAAGGACGGCCATATGGATTTAGCTGTGGCCGACTCAAATGGCGGTGATATTGCTTTTCTTTTCGGAAATGGGGACGGTACTTTCAAAACTGCTGTGGCATTGAACGTAAGTCCAAACCCCATTAACCTTATATCTGCTGATTTCAGGGGCAACGGACCTATAGATCTTGCTATTACCGATGCAGCCAGCAATATAATAGGCGTACTACTTGGAAACGGTGATGGGACATTTAATAATATGGTTACCTACCCCATAAGCTCTGCTGCAGATGGAATCGTAGCGGCTGACTTTAACGGAGATGGCAAAATGGATCTGGCAGCAGTCTGTGGCGATAACCAGATTAATGTCTTGCTGGGAAATGGGGATGGTACCTTTAAGCCCGCAGTTCCTTACCCTGCCGGCTCAGGACTTACGTATATAACAGCAAATGATTTTAACGGTGATAGTAAGATGGATCTGGCAGTAGTAAATAATGATACCAATAAAGTTGCTATTCTTCTTGGAAATGGGGATGGTACTTTCCAAGCACCAACGTTTTTCTCTGCCGGAATCAATCCAAGTGGTATCGTGTCTGCAGACTTTAATGGCAATGGCAAGATTGATCTGGCAGTGACAGACACAGCCAATAACCGGGTGGCAATTTTGCTTGGAATTGGTAATGGTGCTTTTCTGGGAGCACAATTCTTCCCAGTAAACACTTATCCTGCTAAAATTGTTTCTGCAGACTTTAATAAGGATGGTAAGATGGACCTGGCCGTGGCAGATTTCTACACAGATGATGCTGGCGTGTTAATCAATAAAACCCCTAACCCTGTGGTACGAGGGATATCTTTTTTCAATATTTAAGATATAGTTACCATTCAATGGATAAAACATGGAAGTCATGCCACTACTTTGCAAGGAGAGATTCAATTGGAAAAAATTCAACAGGAAGTTGACTGGACCATTTTGATATATGCAGATGGTAATAATGAACTGGAGCCAGAAATACGGCAATCTTTACTTGCCCTGGAAAAGGCAGAATCAAATCCTAATGTTCACGTGGTGATACAAATAAGCAGAGCAGAACATAAACTTGTTCAGCTTATTCGGCATGATATGGATATAAAAAATAATAACAGTTGGAGCGGAGTCAGACGTTACTTTGTCAGCAAGGGGAAATTGCACCTGACAGGAAATCTAAAAAAAGTTAATATGGCAGATCCTAAACAACTCTGTCATTTCATTAAATGGGGGATGGCGTCTTATCCTGCAAAAAGGTATATGCTCCTGTTAGGGGGCATAGTTATGACTGTGTTGGTATGATGATTGATTACAGCAGAAAGGCCCCTATATAATGGGAATTCCTGAAATGGTGAGAGCCATCAACAGGGCTGCCAATGAAATGGATAAAAAAATTGATATTTTACTGCTGGACACCTGCTCCGCCAACTCCTTGGAATTAATATACGAATTTGGAAAAGATGAGATTCATGCGGTTCAAAATATCATCACCTATATCGTAGACGGCCCCATAGAAGGCTTGCCTTATGACCGTATCATTCATTCAATCCAGGCATACAGCAGCATAGAAGATATGACGGTAACAATAAAGGATATAATCGAAAGCTTGTCCTATGACTTAATTTCCTTTGAAGTCAATCATGAAAAGCTCCAGCAGATTAAGCAGTTATTTAACGATAAAGCCTTTGAATACCTTTCAAAGAACATTGATATTGGCTCAGATTATAATAAAATATCTGCTGTGGAACGGGAGCACATCATTGAAGATATCTCTCAGGAGCTAATGTCTCTGGTCATTCATTATAAAAAAAGTCCCTGCAATAAATGGCCGCTGATTACAGTAGTAAACAATGTGACCAATAATCTAAAATTAATGACACGCTATTATTGTTTAGGTTTTATCCAGAATAATCACTGGGCAGGATTATCCTTTAATGAATCCTTGGATATAAAAATCATAAACCAATTCTCAAGTGAAAGACTTCTCCCCCTGAAAATGAGTTCTCAAGAGGTTTATGGCTATATTTCTATCATAAACCCAGAACTATGTGAATCACAGAGAAGAAGTATACTTGAACAACTATATGAGTATAAAAAGTGGACCTTATAAAATTTGTACTCCCAGTTTCTTTTTCACCATATTAATGGGATTAATCGATAGCGTGTTTTTAAACAATAATCTTTATAACCATGGAGCTCACATAAAAGCACTTTTTCTTCATTTATTATCCTGATTATAATTAGGGGTATGAAGAGAAGCATAGGTATAATGGCCCAGTATGAACCAAGGGCCAAAGGGGTAAACAATGACATTAATAATAACCCTAAATACATTGGGTGTCGAACTATGGCATAAGGACCTGTTGTGATAATATGCTGTCCTTTCTCTACTTGTACAACTGTAGAAGCGAAACTATTTTCTTTAAAAACGTAAATAATGAATATATAGCTTGCCGTTACTATAATATTTGACACAATTATAGCCCAGTCTGGAACCATTGACCAATGAAAATGAAAATCAATCCCCGGTATTATATAGCCAAGGAAATACAGTTTTAAAATCACCGGAGTTTTTATGGTGGTCTGTTTTTCACCATGCTGCATTCGTCTTGCTAACAGTTCAGGATTTCTCTTCATAAAATAAGCAGCAATGAAAAAGGTTAATATGGATATTTCCAGCAGGAACACCCACCCTTCCCAAAATTTCAAAGAACCAGCGGGAGCAAACAAAACCAGACCCATTATAACCATAAGAACGAAAGGTACCATAAAAGCCTTTCCTTTTGTCATATTGGCGTTATCTTTCATGCCATTACCTCCTTTGTCATACAATAAATTTTTTAAATACTGGTTTATTTTTTCGGTCTATAATTCAGATATTGTTGAAAAAGTTTCTTATGCTTCAATTGAGCTGGCGAAAGTACATCACTAGCCATCTCATCAAATAAACTTTCATAAGATGTAGTAAATCCAGATTGATTGTATAACATCTCTTTTAATTCCGGCGTCTTTATAATAAATTCTGCAGACTCTCTGGCAAGATTTTCTACTTCAGGATCATTTTCTGACATAGTGCCCAGTTTACCTAACCGTGTTCCTAAATCCAGAGCCACTTGATACTGTTCCGGATGGGTTTTGAAATATTCTGCCAGTTTCTGAAAATTCTCCGTGTAATCCTCTCCCCATTGAAAATCATCTAGTATACCATACAATTTCTGATGCTGATCATAGAGTCCTGGACATTCCCTCAGATATTCTTCCATTTGATTCTGGCCCAGCACTTCTGAAATCATTTGAAAGGAGGAAGAATTAATACTATCATCATTTAAGAGTATATTATCCGTACTCAGCAGCATATCAATTCTAGTCAGTCGCTCTTCAAGATTTTCCTTCTCCCTTAGCAACTCAACTCTCAAGGACTGCAGGACCTCCCTCATGGTTTTAGGATCTTGTAAATCTCCTAATGTTTCCTTGATACTTTTTAAATCCATTCCCAGTGATTTGAGTCGTTGGATTAACCTCATCCGTGTAAGTTCCTCAGCTCCATACAGGCGATATCCCCATCAGAGCGCTTTGGTTCTTTTAGTAAACCAATCTTGTGGTAGTACAGGATGGTTTTTAATGTACTTTTAGTTAATTTGGCAAAATCACTAATCGTTACTTTATTGTCCATATCATCCCCTCCTCCAGCTCATTGTAAACCCCACCCTAAGGGCAGAGTCAATCATTTATTTTAGCTTTATTTATTTTTGCAATCCTGACATTAGAAACACTCCTTGAAAATAAAAAAAACAGGTAGCTATTATAATTGCCTATTTTCAATCAAATAAACAATCCAAGCTACCTGTATGTTATTCATCTTGAATAACAGCAACGCTTTGTCTGGGTGTCACCCATGTTTTACCTAGTCTTTGTTTTAATAAGACTTCTCCTGAAGTTTTGCATATATCATCACAAGTATTCCTGATATTATTAACGTACCTCCAATTACTGATAGTCCAGCAAAATAAGTAGCATTAATGATAAGGTTGTATGCATCACCACCAACATAAGCATTAATAGAGTTACTGGAGTATTCTTCCCCTCCATTGTAAATAAATATTTTAAAGAAACCAATAATCCAAAATATACATCCGACTATAATACTTTTTTTTCCGATTTTGTTATATTCCAAACTTCTTGTTCCCTTAGGAACTGTCTTCTCATCTGTTGAGCAATCGTCTTCCTGGACCAAATCTAAATCATTTTCACCTATTTTGCAACCACAATAAAAACAGCTAACAGAATTAGCTGAAATTTCTTGTCCACATTCAGGACATTTTATTAATGCCATACTACGTTCCTCCATATTACTTAACACAACCTCTATAAACATTATACGCTATGAGTATTACGGTATTATTGGCAACAAATTTACAATTTTCGACTAAATCATACATTATTCGCTTTAGATAATCTTTTTTATTTTCTTTTAATTTTATAACCTAAATATTGTACAAATTCGTCTGTTGTAGGGACTGCACCCTTATGCGGCATACTTCTCTGTATGTTCTTTTCCTTATCAGATTTATCAGGCTTTTGGAACGCATAATCAATAGCAGCTTGCATATCCATTTTAACTTCCATAGGGCTTACGCCATGTTTTTTCCCGATTTTGCGATATATCGCTCTCATACTCAAAATTAATTCACCCCTTATAGCTAATCTATTCGTATATTATACTTATTGTAGACGATATAATTATATATTTCAAGATTAATAACTAATTTATTCGTCCAAAATGAGCAATACTATCTATTACAATTAGATAGAGGTGAGCATATGGATGATAAATTTATTCGTAATAGAATTAGTGAATTACGTATTCAAAAAAACATATCCGAAAGAAGTCTGAGTATTGACCTAGGTCATAGTCCCAGCTATATCCATAGTATTGTTTCAGGTAAAGCATTACCCTCAATGACAGAGTTTCTTTATATATGTGACTACTTTAATATTACTCCAAAAGAGTTTTTTGACGTGGAAATCAACAACCCAGCATTAATTAAATCTGTTATTGAAGATTTAAACACATTGGATGAGATGCAGATAATTAATATTCATGAGATAATCAAAGGTATAAAAAAGTAAAACAAATGAAAATCTTCTCAAATTTGTATTTACAAGACTTGAGAAGATTTTTTGTTTTTATGCTATTGCATTTGTATTGATTTGGTCAATTACCTTTCTAATTCCTGTCCAGACATTAAGATTTGTGAAAATTTCCACCACACTACCTTTATCAGTAAAAGGC
The DNA here is from genome assembly GCF_010120715.1 of Aminipila terrae. Lineage (NCBI taxonomy): Bacteria > Bacillati > Bacillota > Clostridia > Peptostreptococcales > Anaerovoracaceae > Aminipila > Aminipila terrae. The sequence goes on along the minus strand of NZ_CP047591.1, from coordinate 2,131,051 downwards.
GATTCTTGAAGCACTGACAAATCTTTCATAATTCCATTATGGATGATATATTCAACAATCTGGTTTACAAAATAAATTTGTCTGCTGTCCATATTTGTACTCTCTAGGAACTCAGAAAAGGCTTCTTTGGCTGCATTCATATCCAATCCAATGATTTCACGCACAAACTCGCCAAGGGGTTTCTTTCCATATTCCTCTTCATAATCTTCTCGCGTTCCTATTTCGCTCCAAAGAATCCTTTCTAAAGAAATCACATCATCACTGGTTAATGGTTTATTAGTTTTTAATTTTGCAATTACAATATTGTCCTGATGCTGACGTATATAGTATTCTGCCTTTGCCTTATAGTTCTTTAGCTCATCCTCATCCAGCTCTGATTCTTTCCACTCTTTTGATAGAATACTATCTTCAAAATCAGTATCATATCGAACAGATACCTTTAGAATATATTTCATTAAATGACGAAGATTCTGTCGAATATGCTCAAATTCATTAATCCCAGCTGTTTCTACATAATCTGTGTGAAGTATCTTATTAATCAATTCTGTCTGTACCTGTATTTCAGGAATATTTGCCACACTGGCAATGGCATTTACTCGTTTTAACAAATCACTTCTGGCACGTGTATATTTCTTCCCAACCAGATATGCCAGTTCAATGCCATACATAAGCGCATCAAACCGAACTGCACTGGCTTCATCGCCATCTGGCAATATAAGCGGTGCCAGCTCTTCTCTTACAAGTAACGTGTCTTCATAAGTCAAAGTATTGTAATTATCCTTATTTGAATACAAATCCACATATTTGATATGCTGTCTCACTGCAAAGTTGTCTCTGTTAAGTTCTTGAACTTTTTCAGACATCATATCCACTAATGCATTTCGATATGTGATTAAACGTTCTTCTTGGTACTCGATATTCTGTAATTTATACGTAATTTGAAATTTCAAATTAAAGATTGCTCCTTGCAGTGCAAGCATATTGGCTGTTGGCTTTCCATTTCCCATTCTAAAAAATTCAAAATTACCACAAAAATCGAAAATGTAAAATTTCTGTTTATCTTCACCATCTAAGAGTCCTGGGCACAAACGCGTGCCACGACCAATCATCTGCCAGAATTTTGCTTTGCTCATCACTTTCTTGAAGAAAACAAGATTCACAACTTCCGGAATATCAATCCCAGTGTCTAACATATCCACAGAAATTGCAATCTGTGGCAGTTTTTTGGGCTCAGAAAATTCATCGATGGCACTTTGAGCATAAGTCATATAATTGTCAATTACTTTTGCATAGTTTGCTAAATGAGAATACTCTTTATTAAACACTTCCAGAATTTTTTCTGCATGTTGATGATTCTTTGCAAAAATAATTGTTTTTCCTAATGTTTCTCCATAGTTAATTTTAATGCCATCCGTCATGAGAGTATGAAGCACCTGCTTTATGGTATCTTCATTAAAAATCCATGTGTTTAGGGCTGATGAACTAATACTCTCTGGTATCTCACCATCTTCATTTTCAAATGTATTTTCATATATTTCTTTATCTTGTTCTGTTAATTCATCATATACAATACCTTGCTCTATGAATTTCAACTTGGTTTCTACAGATAGGTAATCAACTAAATAACCATCTTTAACTGCTTGTGCCAGCTCATAGCCGTAGGTGGGAACTCCATTTTCCAGTTCAAAGATCTGATAAGTATTCTTATCAATTTCATCTTTTGGAGTCGCCGTAAGCCCTACCAGTGGAGCATCAAAATACGTAAAAATATCTTTGTACTTATTGTAAATCGAACGATGGGCTTCGTCACATATTACTAAATCAAAGTGTCCACAAGTAAACAATTTTCCTTTTTCATCATTTATGGAGTCGATACAATTTATCATGGTCTGATATGTTGAAAAGACACAATGTGAATTGTAATTATCCTTGTCTTCACACAAATTTGTTGCTGACAAATCAGGAAGAAGATTTACAAAATTTCGTTTTGCCTGTGTTACCAACGAGTTACGGTCTGCCAAAAAAGGATATTTTTTATCCAGCCCGCTTGAAGCAATACATCACATAATGCTATCACGGCTCTGGTTTTTCCCGATCCTGTGGCCATAACAAGTAAAGCTTTACGACGATTTCTTGTGTCAAAGCAGTCACAGACTGCTTTAATTGCAGCTTCTTGATAATAACGGCCTGCAATTTTTTTATCCACATTTATATTCTTCAGGCTTGTCCTCATACTTTGAAGATTAAATAACTTTTCTAAATCACGTTTTGAGTAAATCACCGCAACTTTTCGCTCCGGATATTGGTTATCAATAATTCGTGTTTCAAATCCATTGGTCAAAAACACCACTGGGCGCCTATTATATTGTTTTTCGAGAATATCTGCATATAATTTTGCCTGTTGTCTTCCCTTAGCAACATCAACACAAGTACGTTTTGCTTCAATAATAGCAAGAGGTCTATGAGCATCATCGTATAACACATAGTCTGCAAATCCTACTTCGGACTTGTTTGGCATACCATGTACTTCCACCTCATTGATCCAGTCTTCCCCCTCTTGCCAACCTGCATCCATAAGCATTGCATCAATATAAATTTTACGAGTCTTATATTCCGATAAATCTAGAGGCTTTGGTACATAGGTCTGCTGCTGTTCTTCTCTTCTTGCAGTCAGTTGCTCTTTCAAAGCTTGGTTTTCAACAATCAATGCCTTAAAATCTATATCTGGTGAATCTTGCATTATTACTTCAGAAGAATTCTCCTGCACTAATAAAGAGGAATCAAACTTTCCTTCCACATAATCATCGGAATAACAATATGACACAAAATCAAGAAAAATATATAGGTTTTGTAAACATAAAGTTGACTGATCAAGTGTAATTTTCTTTCCGGCATGAGCAGTTTTATTCCCAAGTGTACGAATAAGATCTAATCTTTTCCAAAGATCCATACCTACAATATCATGGAACTCTTCTGTGCTCATCAAACTGATTAACTTATCCTGATATGGCATTTTTAGTGATTTGTCTACGGAATACATCCATTTTATAGCAAACTCCATGGCTCGGCGACAATTCAATACACAAGCTTCCGGATCAATATGTATGATTCTTTCTGCTGCAATTGCAACATCAGAAAAACTATCAAATTGTGATTCTTTTTTCAAATAATCAAAATTAGTCATTTATGAGCTCTCCTTTACTAATTTATGTTTTCTGAAATTACTCCTTCTCTGTGATAACCATCTTCCTGCATCAGGCTAATTATTTCGTAACTCTTCAAGTCCTTTGAAAAATTTCCAACCATTTTCAGATAGGCCTGTAATTAAATCTGCCGGTGCTGAAGGAGACTTAAATGCCAAATTTACTTGAGTGATTATTTTACCATCAACTATTTTAACTTTTTCGTTCTCCAAATAGCCATCTATAACTGAATTTCCTCTTTCAAAATGCTTTTTATCTTTCCATTGTTTTGTTGTTTCAGGTGGTCTTTTTATTTCACTCCCTGCTGATAAAATAAATTTTCCATCTTTTACAAATAATTTTGCATTATGCTTTGAAGGTGGATAATAATATTTCATCTGTTCAGCTGCATCCACCTTCTCATCAAAAGCAATTCCCTCTGCATTTAATAGAAATTCTATTTGCTTGATAAACGTTTCTAAATTAGGAACATCATATGTACTAACATTTGGTTTGTTAATTCTAAGGTCTTTATTAGTTAATACATAACTGCTTTTCTTAAATTTTTGGATAAATTCATATTCTAAATAATCTATTGATAATTTATCAAAACTATTATTATCTGTAACAAACAAAATTGCATATGACCAAAAAGACTTTACTCTAACATGTTCTTCAATTCTTTGAATACCATTGACCGATTGCCCGACATACACAATATTTTCATCTTCACTGTCATCAAAGAGAAAATAAATAGCATAGTTTGATGAAAAATCCAAATCATAAACCTGTTTATAGCTTTCTCTAGTAAAATAAAAAGCACGAATTTGATTTGTACGATCTTGAAACATCTTCAAATTTGCTGCATTGTTTGCATCTGGATACAAGTATGTTATTGCCTTTTGCATAGTCTCTCCTTCCCCATTATCACTAACTCCCAATGTAAAAATATAAGTTATCCAAAATACTTTTGCATTAATGAATCAAATAATATTTGCGTTTCGTTTAGCGATTCCTGTACTGTAACTTTCAATTTGTCGACTTGCTCGACAAAGGTTGCGAATTGGTTTTGGAGGTGAATCGGTGGTACGTATATCTCGACTTCTCGAACGGCATCCTTGGTTATTGTTTTAGTAACTGCTCCTCTAACTCTATCTTGAATCTTACTTTCACAATATGGTGTATTAAGTAAGTGGTAAATGAATACATTATTTAAAATATCCTTATTAAATCTTAAGAGGAATTGATTCATCGCTAACGATACTGGTCTGTTTAAATATGGCATTAGATAGACCTTTCCAGCACTACCAATCTTGTTAATAATAATTTCTCCACCGAACACTTTAGATTTTTCTAAATGATTGTACGCATGCTCATCGATATACTTAACATCATCTTCAAAATTGTTTTTCTCCAAATCTGTTGTTCGTACCATCAATGCATAGCTCGGTATATCTAATAAAGTGACATTATCTCGTAAAGTTTCATAACTCCCATTAGAATGATAATCTGTTAGCACATCCAAATATGCTCCTAAATTTGCTTCCTCCCACCCCTTTGGATTTATCTTCGGATCCCCAAACATCTCGACAAATCGGGATTTGATGAGATTATCTATGTCTTCTAACTGATTATATCTTTTACTAAGAATACTCGTAACTTTTTTAAATATATTTGAATATTTAACTTGTTTTTCCATATTAGGCAACGGAATTACAATCTCCCCAATATCTTTGAGTGATAAGTTTAATTGTGCAACGCCCTGCTTCTTTTTTTCAAATTGTTTTTTTACTACTTGTGATGTAAGTATCAACCTTATATAAGGCAAAAATACTTCTACATTACTAATTCTTATTATTGCTAATGCCTGATTGATATTAGCAGGCAACATATTTTCATCAACAATTGATACACGCCCAATAGCTCCTGCAATTGAGAACAATATATCCCCAGATTTCAACTGAGATCTTTTAAGCTTGTCATTACATTTTTTTGATATATGTGCTACTTTATCTCTCAAAAATGAACCATCTTCTCTAAAACATTCTATTTTCAAAAAATTTATGCCTTCATCAACGAACTCATATCCAAGAGTCGTGGGAGTAGTGCCCTTTGTAATCAAGTCAGCTATATCTGATAATTTTACTCTTTTTATCATCTCCATAATCATCCCTACAAATCTGAATTTGCATGCAAGCACTCCTTACTTGCTTCCTTTCCATTTACTTATTGGAGCATTGCCTTTAGCTCTAAAAGTTCTTTTGCAATTTCCTCATCTATTTTTAAGATTTTATCAAGGATTTCAGTGGATGCCGGATATTCTTTCTTTATATACTCTACCTGCTTATATTTATTAATTGACAAGTCATATCCATTATCCACAATTTCCTGTTTGGGAACAAAAAACGATCTTTCTGTACGAGCTCTATCATCTTCCTTCTCACGATTATGAAATCTCGCAATGATATCAGGTATATCATTTTCCGTTACAGCTGTTCGTTTATCATCTAAGCTTAGTCCATCTGCAGCCATATCATAAAACCATACTTTATCTGTCCCTCCATGTCCCGTCTTTGTAAATATCAGAATTCCAGTTGATACTCCTGCATAGGGTTTGAATACCCCTGATGGCATGGAAATCATTGCTTCCAGTCTATGATTTTCAATCAACTCTTTTCGAATATCCTTGTGTGCCTTTGATGAACCAAAAAGTACCCCATCTGGAACAATGCATGCACAACGGCCACCAATTTTCAACATTCTCAAAAATAATGCTAAAAATAAAAGCTCTGTTTTTTTAGTTTTACATACCTTAAGCAAATCACTTGAAACTGAATCCGCGTCCAAACTCCCTTTAAAAGGAGGATTAGCAAGAATCAACGAATACTTATCTTTGTCCAGATTCTGATCAGATAAACTGTCTCTGTATTCGATAAACGGGCTCTCCACTCCATGGGTCATCATATTCATTGCCCCGATACGAAGCATCGTTCGATCCATATCATACCCAAAAAACATACGATTCATATAATGTTCTTTTTTCTGCCTATCATAGAAAATCTCTTCCTTATGCTGTTCTTTTAAATACTCTCCTGCTGCAACCAAAAACCCCGAGGTACCGCAGGCTGGGTCACAAATCGTATCATCCGGTTGTGGTTTCATAAGTTCTACAATCATTCGAATAATGTGCCTTGGGGTACGAAATTGTCCATTACGTCCAGATTGTGAAATCTTAGAAAGAAGATATTCATAAACATCCCCACGAATATCTATGTCTTTTGCTTCTGCCATTAAACGATAGATTTCATCTAATGAGTCCACAACTTTTGATAACAATAATGGAGTTGGTAGTTTAAAAATTGCATCGTCCATATATTTTGAATATGCACTGTTCTTATCACTATGCAACGTTTTAATAAACGGAAATACCCATTCCTGTATAACTGAATACATTTTCCCTGCTGGAAAATCATGAAACATGGACCATTTTAGCTGAGTTCCATCAATTTTACGCTCTCCGATCATGATTTCTTCTGCGAAAATACTTTTATAAGACAGACCTAGCATTGCGCTTTCTTTCGCATGTCGATTATCTGAATCATCTAAATCATGAATAAACATCAGATAGGTTATTTGTTCTATTACCTCAATGGGATTTACCAATCCCCTGCTGCAAAAATATCCCAAAGACTATCTATTTTGTTTTTTAACTCTCCGGTTATCATATTACTCGTCCTCTCTATTCCAAACGTAGGAAGTGTATCTTCCTCCACTAATTTTTATTATTTCACCTTTTTTTCGTAAATCTACTAATGTCCTTTGTATGGTCACATGGCTAATATCCGGACATTTCTGCATAATTTCTGCAATAGTGATCTTTCCCAAAGTTTCTTTAATTGTCTCACGAATGCGGTCTGGTTTTGAAAGGCCACTGGTGGTCAACAATTTGACTCTGGAGGAAAATTCACGATAAGCGTTTAAAATGACTCCAAGGTAATATTTCACAAATGGCTCATAACTATTTGCTCCTTCATGCCAATTTACAGAGCTTTCTTGCAGCACTTCATAATATGTTTCTTTTGTCTTTTCTATCAGTTTTTCTATACTAATATATTTCCCAACGATATAACCTGAACGATATAGTAATAATAAGGTTATTAATCGACTCATTCGGCCATTTCCATCATTGAAAGGATGTATGCACAGAAAGTCCAGCACAAACATAGGAATAACCAATAACGGATCTACTTTGCCAGTACTTATTATTTCTTCATATGCTTTACAGAGCTTTTCTATTGATTCTGCTGTTTCCCAGGCATGTACCGGCTGAAATCGAACCCTCTTACATCCATCATTATCTTCTTCTGTAATAACATTATCTGTATTTTTATAGTTCCCTCCAGTTTCCAGTCCCCAAATTTATATAAATCCCTATGAAGTTGAAGTATGATTGAGGGCTTGGGGGGAATGTGATCATGATTATCATGAATCGTGTTTAAAACATCCCTATAGCCAGCAATTTCTTGCTCATTCCGCGTTCTGGGAATGGTTTTATCCTGAACAATTTTTTTCAATCTTTCATCAGAAGTATATATTCCTTCTATTTTATTTGATGCTTCAGTACTCTGAATTCGGGCAATGTCAATCAGCTTAGTTAATGTATCTGCATTTGCCTCTATAAATAAAGTCTGTTCTCCTTTAAATTCGTGTATTGTAGTCAGTAGCGCAACGATGTCCGGTGTTAATAACGACGTCCATTTTTTACTATAATCGTAATCACGCATTTCAATTTCCTCATTTCCAATATCAATTTAGTCATTTTTCAGACAATGATACAATTAAAATATACCATTTAATTATACCATTGTCAATTTCAACATAATCATTTTTACCCAAATGACTAAATTGATTATAAAATGACTATGTTATCTTATCTGTAAATGCCTCCTTGAAAATAAAAAACAGGCAGCTATAATTGCCTATTTTCAATCAAATAAACAACCCAAGCTACCTATTTTAATTCTCATTAATTTTAATTAAGATATTAATAACTATAACTTTTTTCTCAAAAATTCATTTGCGATTTTTTCAAATTCCGCCCCATTGGATATAATGGCTGGATGGAACCCATTTTCAAAAATATATTTTTCTCCATGCGCAATTTGCTTAATAATCTCATCGTATTCTTCCATGAAATCACGTCTAATCATATCATCCGTTTTATTTGCAGTAAGCAATATGGGCACTTGCAGTTCATTAAGCGATTTATGAAATATTTCTTTATCCTGCTCTGCGAATTCTACCAGACACTTAGTATCGTTATCTATGACACTTTCCCAATCGTTTCCCTGCCACATAATATAAAACTGCTTTGCCATATCATTCGTTTTTGAATATTCTCGTTGATGCATTAAATTTGTTGCGAAATTTTTTCCAAGTGTTCTACCATCAAAACTGTCGGCTATAACCTTCTCAACTAAATCAGGTCTTTCCAATGCGATGTTCAAGGCAACCCATGCTCCGCCACTTGTGCCAATTAGATTAACCTTTTCATAAGCTAAAAGGTCTAACAAAGTAATTGCCTGCATTGCCTCATCATACCACAATTCTATTGGGAACTCTTGCAAGCGTTGTGACTTCCCATGCCCAAGAAAATCAATTAAAATAACTTTATAATTATTTGAATATAAGTCTACTATGGACTCAAACATTTTTGAAGAAGCAGCATTCCCATGCAGTAGTACAATTGGTTCTCCTTCTCCGATTTCTGTATAATAAACATCCTTTGAATGATATTTAAAAAATGACATTCTATGCCTCCTAATCGTTATTTAAGTAATAATTTAATAGATTAGCAAGGCTATATTTATTTTTGCAATAGCCTCGCTATTAGCAAACTTTCGTTCCTACTCCCACGCTAAGTCCTCCTTTCGAAACTCCTTTTTTCTAAAATAGTCAGGAATTTCCTATGTTTTAGATTATAACACATCTGTGCTTACAATATAAATCAAAAGTTTTTTGTAAATGGAAGTTTGCGGTGATCCACTAGCAACTCAAGATTTTAATCACACCATATATTGTTTTTACATATATTATAGTATATTAAATTTTATTTAAGCAGGTGGCTGAAATATTTTTTGAATATTTTATATCACTTGTTTTGTAATGTGAGAGGGGTTTATATATGATTGATGAATATAACAGAAGAGTGGCTGTTGAAAGAATGAATGAATCTGATATGAGAGATGAATATAATAGAAGAATGGAATTTGACAGAAGACATGAAATGGAGAGAAGAGATGAATTTGATAGAAGACATGATTTTGACGTGAGATTTCCATTTTGGTGGCTACTTTTCTTTAGTTAGGCTAAATTACATGGAAATTGTCCGTAACTGCAGTAGGCCAGTTTATTTATTCCAAATGTTATACATAAGCAGCAGGAAATTAACACTTTTAATGACAGCCCCGGGAGAGATTCACTGGGGCTTTATAACCAGCACATTAACTGTTATTAACCCTGAATCAAAAATTCTATGTATGTCAGTTCTTAAAGGTAAACCTTTGTGAACACAGATATTGTGATTATTATTTATGCCTATCTAAGATAATAAAAATCAGAGTGTTTATCATTGACTTTTATTATTAGTATTCTTTATTAGTTTCTTATATCGAGTTTCATTATAATTCCACAAATATATTCCCATCAAAATACCTATTAAGCACATAAAAACTAACCCTTTAATATAAATAGTTTGAAAAATAGTTCCATTACTCACATGCTCGCCTATTGCCTTACCAATTAACGAAGCTGTTAGTATTAATAGCATCCTTGTTATTACGTATAATATTATCCCTCTTTTACGTGTTTTTTCCCAAGAGTTCATAAATTTAAGGTCTTTCATGTTTATCCCCCATAATGACATATTTCTGTGATTTAGAGTGTAGTCTAATTTTCCCCCAAACTTTTGCCTAATCCATTTTTCTGAATTATAAAGTAGTAGTTTCCATTATCAAATTCTACCCTGCCTAAGCGATAAATTGATAAATCTAAAATATTACTTAACATATTAGGAAGTTCAATATTCCAATCAATATTATCCACTATATATGGAAAACCACTATATGGGTTTTCTGTATGAAAATATATAGCGTCATAAGCACCTTGTTTGCCATCCAAAAATATCCATGTTTGAAATTCTTTTTTATATTCTTTGGTTTGTTCTTCTATTTTTTCAAGCATCAATAGGTAATAATGTACATGATTTCTTCTATGCCTTTGGCTATTATTTGTTATGCCATGCCAATCTAAATGGGTGTGCCATTGATTATACCAAGAACCACCAGAAACATCTAAAACAAAACTTCTTATTTCATTTTCAAGAATCCTGTAATGTTTTTCTAGGTCTCTTGTTTTCTTATTCATACATTTTAATTCTCTTTGTATTACCATTTAATTACTATTAAAATTACGAATTAGATGTCCTACATCCTTGTAATAACCATATTATTCCACAATATAATCTAAGTTTAATATCCATTTTAATTTAAATCAACCTTATATTTTATCATAACCTCCTTCAAAATAAAAAAATAGATAGCTATGATTGACTATTTCGAATCAATAAACAATCCAAGCTACCTATTCTAATTTTCCATAATTATTAGTTAATTACAAAAGTCCTACTTCCCTGTCAATCTCCATAGAGCGCAGGATTTTTTTTCGTTATACGCAGGTTTGCTGATTGAGTGTGAGCGCACGTACACAGACGTAAGTAAGCGAACACGATTGAACGCAAACCGAAGCAGAACGGGAAAAGACAAGCTCTATTCCATCTCGATCGTAGCTGGCGGCTTCCCCGTACAGTCATAAAACACTCTGTTCACGCCACTTACTTCATTAACGATTCTGGTTGTCACGTTGCCCAGCACTTCCCAAGGGATTTCTGCTGATTCTGCGGTCATGAAGTCTGTTGTGGTTACTGCACGAAGCACTACTGCGTAGTCGTAGGTTCTGAAATCACCCATTACGCCTACGGAACATTGAAATTCTAACGTTTATATTTTTATCATTAACACTTATTTTACATGGTAGCCACTATAGTCTACTAAAGTGTAGGTGGCTTTCATATACTATTAAAACTATTATACCTTTTAATGTCTTAAATATCAACATTCCTACCCATTCAAAAGTTACCTATGGATAATTAATTCCACTACTGAAAAGTTCATTCTTTAATGTCTATGCCCCAAAAAAGGCAATAAATAAGCAAGGTGTTTAACCTTGCTTAGATAACTATTTTAATGGCACTGTATCAGTTGATAAATCATATAACTCTTGATTATTTTTTGTGTCTAATACAAAATAATCTGTTTCGCTATCATAAAAAATATTATGCGTTTGTCTATAATATTTTTTGTATAAGTCACTATATTGAATTTCTAAAATATATTCATTTTTTATATATTCCTTTTTTTCTGCATAAAAAGAAAAATATATATCCTGTTTTTCTTTTAGATTAAATGTTTTGAACACTTAGGTACTTTTATACTACCATTATCAATTTCAGATAGAAATAATTGAATATTTATTGCTGCACCAATACCTGCATTTGAAAAAATATAATTTCTCAATAAAAATGTAGATATAATCCTTCCATTTATATTCTTGGCATTATCAATTTCTTTATAAATATAATCTCTTTGCATATTTGTTATACAAGGATTAAATTTAATTTTTCCACTTTCAAAAAATTCAATTATAATTTCTTCATTACTTTTGTCAATTATTGCTTTATCTTCTAAAGTTATAATCTCCATAAATTCTTTTTTAAATATTGTTATTAAAGGCAATACACTTAATCTACGTTCTTCTGCAAGTGCTTCTAGATTTATTATGTTTTGTTCTTGCATCTGTTTTCTATTTTCTTTAATCTGCTGTTCTGTTAGGTGTCTGTTTTCTTTTAGTGTCCACCCTATACCTAAAATAGTTACACCAACAGTTATTAAACTACAAAAATATGTTGTAAATTGATTTTCATCCATATTCTCTGGTTTTAAATATTTATAAAAAAATGGTGGTACTATTTTTATAAGTAAATAAAAGTTAAATAAATATATCCCTATATATGAAAGTTTGCTATATACTTTAGTAATTAAAAATTTTTTATTTTCATCTAAACATTTAGATACAATTAATACAATTAAAATATATACAAAAATCCAAATGGCAAATAAGCCATTTATATATGAAGGTTTTAGACTATCATTAATACACAAAAATGGTATTAATAAGACAAAATATGTTCCACCAATAATTATAAAAATATATTTTAATATATTCTTACAAATATTAAACCAACTATGCATAAAAGACACATCCTTCCAGACATATATTACCATAGTTTGTATAAATAACAAACTATTTGTTGAATAACAAAACACCAAGGGGTTTAGCCTTGCTATGGGTTTAATTGGTTATAAATTATATTCTAATAGTCTACTTATAGTAAATTTCTTTGTATTTTTACAATGCTGTATTAAATATAAATCATCCATCCGATTATCTATATGAAAATTCTCATTTTTATTTCCATATATATCATAATAAGTAAACTTCATTTTATAGTAATAATCCAAGCACATTACATCTTCTGCGATTAGTTCAAGTGTAATGCTTTCATTCTGTAGCAAATTAATATTAGATATAGAACCATGTGTTTTTTTATTTTCAACTTCTATAGTTAAAGCCAAACACGCACCTACACCACTATTAGTAACAGAGCACCTTTTGTAGCACGCATTCTGTTTATTTATTTTTTCTTCCTCACATGGGAAATCTGCATAAATACTAATTTGATTATTCATAAAATATATAGATATTATAACATTATCTTTTGTTGGCTTAATACAAGTATCTGTAAAAACAAGTTTCGGCATTACACTTAATTTACGTTCCATAGCCATTACTTGTTGATTTTTCTTATCTTGTTCTTCTACTTGTTTTCTATTTTCTTTTAAAGTTAACCAAATGCCTAATATTGTAACTAATGACGTAATAATTGCACAATAATAAGTTGCTTCATCTTTTGTCCCAATTACTTCGGGTTTTATATTTTCTATTAGTAATGTTGGTAGCCAACCTATTCCTAATACTGCAATAGCACCTAGTGTTATTATAAAAAGAATAAAATTTAGAAATTTTTTGCTTAAAAATATTTTAACCATTTTATGAATAGCGATAATCATTTTATAAGGTAAATCTTTAATGAACTTACACATAATAACACACATCCTTTCAGATGTATATTACCATAATTTATATATATATTAAACTACTTTCCAATATATGGAATAGATAAAAAAGCAAGATGTTTAACCTTGCTTTTCTTTTTTATTAAGTTTTGATTAATAGTTGTGGTTAAAGTAAAAAATGGTCTATCAGTAAAAATCACATCGTGAATTTGTTCATATTTATTTAAATAAATATCATTATAGGTTAATTTGACTCTACATTCACGTGGAATATATTTACACTTCCAAGTATAAAAGGATATTTTACAATCTTCACCAACTTTTAAATTTTCTTCAAAAGTATTTAAAATGTATTTGTTTTTATCAACTGTATCACCGTTTGCCAATCCAATCTGGATTTTTAAATTTAATGCAGTACCAATTCCAGAATTACAAAATGAAAAGGGTACATAAATATGTTCTTGTATTTTATTTTCTAAAAACTTTTCAACATTTTCAACAATTAGAACTTTTGAATAATCACTTATTAAATTTTGATAATCTATTCTATCTTCATAAAATTGAAAAATATTTTCTTTATAATTAATATTATCCCACCATTTTTTTGGAAAATAACGGAAATCATTTTGTAATTTTTCTATTGTGTTTAAGTTTTTAAAAATTACATTTGAATTTTGCCACATTTCTGTTATTTCATATATAGTAATTAAAGGTAGTACACTTTTCCGTCTTTCTTCTGATGTTATTCTTTGATTATGTTTAAGTGTAATATATATACCAATAATGGTAACAAAACCGCCAAATATAGCACCATAATATGAAAGCCTATCCGCATTTCTTATAAAATCAATATTAATTTTTTCTAATATATATGGAAAAAGAATTAAAAAAATTGCTATAGAAATAATAATTATCATTTTAATACACTTCCACATTTTTGGTACTACTTCATTTTCCTTCCAGTTTATTTTTTCTTCCATAGTAGTATACACATCCTTTCAGATGTATACTACCATAATTTGTATAAATAATAAACTACTTGTCGAATATTATGGAATACACAATAAAAAAGCAAGGTATTTAACCTTGCAAAGTGTATGTTAATTTTTAAATTATAATTTGTTGAATAATTATGCTTTCTATTTTCAATCGAACATCATTTTTACATTACCATAGATTGGATATGCAGTAAACCTTATTTTGTATTAATACCATTGTTCTAAAGATTTAGTACGAACATGTGTTATTTGATTTTATTTCTTTGTTTAAGGATAAATCAGCTTTATTTTCATCTATAGGCTGATAGCAATCCTGGCCTTGTAGGATTTTTGGGTTGTCTTTCCCCCCGTCCTTTTTTGTGATTAATAATTCTTGAATTCTACCAATAGCAATAGCAAGGGTACTTATAAGCTTTAGCACAAATTCAATACTATCAGTTATTACAATTTGCGTTATAACACCCTCATTTTGCTGTAGATTATAAAATCTATATGTATCTTCCGGAATTTCAGGGTGAATTAATAATGTATATATATCATCTAATTTTTGTGATATGAAAAAACTATCTGATTGATAGAACTCCGCCATTAAAATATTTTTAAATAGTAGTTCCCAAATCAAAACTACTGTTAATACAACATATCCCACAATTTCAATTTTTCGTGCTGTCCTATCAGAAAACCTTGCAAACAGCTTATAAAACATAAACATACCTGTAACAAAAATTGTAATTGCCATAAATATAATTATTATCGGCAATGCATAATCAATCTTTTCAATCATTTCTATTCCTTTCTTTCATTTCAAATTGCCTTTTATATCTATAGAATGTAGCTTTTGTCATTCCTAATTCACGTATACATTCAAATGGCTTAATTTCGCCATCTAAGACCCGTTTGTATGCTTTTTCAAAGGTATCATTGTCAATAGCTTTTGGTCTGCCATATCTACCCCATTCGCCCCTTGCTTTCATAGCTTCAATCCCTTCACGCTGACGCTTTTCTTTCTTTTCTATTTCTACCTGTGCAAATACGGTATACATTTCAATAAGCATATTATTAATAGTTTCCATTATCATTTTAGCCATATAATTATTTAAGGAACTATAGTCTACTAATGTTGTTGGGATTTCTAATATCATAACACGAATACCGTTTTCCTTATAGTATCGTAGTTCCTTTAAAGTATCTTCTTTATTTCTTCCTAAACGGTCTATTTCTGTAATAAGTAATATATCGCCATCCCTTAAAACATCTTCCTTCATTATTGTATAGCGTGGGCGATTGAAGTTCTTTCCTGTCTGCTGGTCTGTAAATATCTTTTCCAATATTAAATTATTAGTAGTGCAATATTCTTGAATTTCATTTACACCCCTATCAAGATGTTGGTCTGTAGTGCTTGTTCTATGGTATCCGTAAAGTTTCATTCTATTACCACCTTTCGAAGTTGTCCTATATGATATATAGTATAACTTTAGTCTTAAAATGTCAACTCTTTATTTTGATACTTATCAAAATTCACATCTATACATTTTGATACCTTTCCAACCTATTAAATACGTAGTCCCATAATGTATACATTATGATACCCATAAAAAACAAGGACTTCAAATAGAAATCCCTGCTATAAAACTCTCGAAAATATGTAATTTTAATCCCACTCCATAATTTGCATGCGTGCATTTTTTAAATCGCCATCAACTTTTGTCATAAAATCAAACTGCACAGTTTCATTTGGTTCTATCCCTTCGCCTCCAACCGCATAGATCTCATCCGTTGTCAAAACTTCTTTATTTCTATCATAGTAAATAGCTTTTACTTTCACATTGCTATATGTAGAATCTCCTACATTTTTTATACGCCCTTTGAAGTATGCGTAATCACCATCCTTGGATAACCCTGCTGTTTCTATTTTCAAATCTTCAAATGCTCCCATGTTATTATCATCTAACTTTTTACTTTCCAAATAAGCATCTACGTTTGCAAGCTGCCTTTCCGTCAATTCATTTTTAATTCGATTTAATGACGACTTACTAGCATTAAAAGAAGTTATCTCAAGTGCCATAAGGTCTCTATTTGTTTCATTATCAATAGCATCTTGACATTTTGCCATCGTATCAATGTAACCCATCGCTTTTTTCATCGGTGCATTATGCACATTAATTCCAATTATCCAGCTAAGTAAAAGCACAATTGCTATGGATATTGCAATAAGTGATTTCTTATTCCGTACCACCTTTTTTATTGTTTGACTATTTTTATTACCAGCATTTGAATTCTGTGGTGAATTAATATTACTTTCAGCATTAATTTCAGCACCACAATAAAAACAGCTAGCAGAATTTATAGATATTTCTTTTCCGCAATTTGGGCATTTTCTTAAAGCCATTCCATTACCTCCAATAACAATAAACCCTTACGGCCTCGAAAATATAACTATATCGTATCCATCTTCGCTGGAATCCGTTTCATATAACGATATACAATCCCCTGCCTTTAGCTTTCCACTGTATACGCTGTATCCATCATCAGTTACTTGATAAATAGTAGCCTTTGAAGATAAAGCGTATCTCTTACCTGAAGGAATTACTACCGAAAGTCTATTATCTGCATCTTTTATGGTTTCTTTGTTTATATCCGCACTAATTTTATCAGTTGATACAATTACATTTTTTGAATTAACTCCAATCTCATATAAATACCAATTATCACCGCTTTTGGTTGGAACTTTCCAGCTATTGAATGAAGACTGGTCATCCGTTAATGCATCTAACTCTTTGCCATCCATATAACCGACAACGTAGAATACCTTATCGCCATCATTATTTGACCCAGTATTCTTTTCGTTAATAACTCCATATCCTTTTATAACCTTAGACGGCTTATCACTATCTTTGTTAGGCTGATTATTATTGGTATTACCCTTTAATTCATCTATTTGCTTTTCTAGTTGGGCAATCTTCTTTTCAGCAGAAGCTATTTTGCTGTTCCATTCTTCTATTAAAAGCTGATACTGTTTTACATAGCCTTCATAATATGTTACTTGCTCCTCGCATTTCTTTACTGCATTCTGGTCAGCTTCATAGACCCATCCCTGGTCTGCATGATATACCCTAACTGTTTTTTGCTGTTTAACGGCTTCTAAATTTGCCTTTGCTTCTTTCAATTTGTCTTCGTATTGGTCTAATTTAATCTGTAATTTTTGCTTGTTTAAATTGCATTCATTAATATATTCTTGTAACTTTTCTTTATCTGCTTCCAATGTGCTAATATTTTTAGTATCACTATTAATTTTCGGCTCCGTGATATTAATCGTAATATTTGTCTTCACTGAATTATCCGTAACAGAATTATCATTAATGGTAATATTGTTATTACTGTTTACATTAACTTCATTGTTAGCTATTACCGTATTAGATGGACTTACGGAATTATATAGCATTATAGACACATCACCCCTTGTAAGCACTGTATCATTCAAATAGGATGGAACATTATTTAGTAAGCTATATTTCGTTGCTACATTTATGTAGTTCTGTGGCCAAGCATATCCTGTCTGAATATCTTTTTCATACCCTAATGCCCTTACCACCATAGTAACTGCTTCTCCAAGGGTGATATTTTGAGCAGGCATGACATTTCCTTTTCCATCACCTTTCAAAATCCCTTTACTAGCACAATAACCTATGTATCCCTTTGCCCAACTATATCCTTCCATATCGTTAAAGCTGGAATTATATTGTGCTGTATTGTTTACACCATCCATCTTGGCAACCATCGTAGCGAACTCAGCCCTTGTAATATTATTATTGGGTTTAAATTGACCATCTGGATAGCCTGATATAATCCCCCTGTTAGACAATTCACTTGCATATTTTTGATAGGCTGTCCCATTTAAATCATAATAATTTGCTCCAAAAGCAATAACAGTTGTTGAAATGATTAAAGCAACCACTGTAAAAAAATAAATTAAAGTCTTTTTCATTTTAATACACACCTTCCTTTTACTGGTCTTTATAACTAAATAATATGCTCTATTTTTAGATTATAGTCGTTATTTAGAGCATATTCAACATAAAAATTGCCAATTATACTTTTATATATAGAATTAAGAAAGGTGTGTGCAATAAGAATGATTAGTTATGAGCCCTTTTGGCAGACAATAAGCGACAAAAAAATAAGCACCTATAATTTAATTAAAAAATACGGCATCAGTAGTTCTACTATTTCAAGACTTAAACACAACAAGGGCATTAATACCAATACAATAGATGACCTTTGCACCATCCTTGAATGTACTGTTTCTGATATCATCAAACACATTCCTAATAAATAACTCTTCATTGTGACGGGGAATGTAATGACCATATCGTTTAATTACCCTTGAAAACATCATACAAATGTAAACCTACCCCATACCTCCTTTATGCACAGGATTAAATGCATAAACAAATATTTCTAATTACTTTTTACATTAATAAAATTTAGTTTTTATTTTCTATATTATAAATTTATATACCACCATATTACATTTTGCAGGGTATTACACTTTCCAGTCGCATTCCCTTACATCTTTACAATTAAATAGGTGACAAAAATGGTGTTATCCTTAATACAGCTTTACAACAAAATTGTCACCCTAAAATAATTTAAGCTATTTTATCATTATCTATTTTTTCTATTATCCAATATCTTTCATGTTTTGTTCTTTTAGGGATTATTACGTATGGAAGCCCAAGCCACTTTAACCCTTGATTTAATTTTGCATAAGTTTTTTGTTGTCTTCCTGCAACCCTTACATTAAGGGCATTTATTAATATATTCTTTTCTTGTTTAAACAATTTCTTATTTTCTAATTCTTCTAAAATTGGTTTTAATTCTTTGGAACGTCTTATATTTTCTTCTACCGAATACTTTTTATTACCAAATAATTTAGATATATATTTACAATATCCTTGTTTCACCATTTCCTTATATAGTTCAATATCACACTTTTTCTTATAAAGCATTACATTATTAACCTTTTTCACTACTTTGTTATCCGCTAAAACTTCATCATATATAAGTCTTGACTGTTCTTTACGCGCATATTTTCTAATATATTCAATATATCCATTGTGTAATAAATATTGGATGGGTATAAGCATATCTTTAAGCTGTGTTATTTTGCCACCAAGTTTTTTGTTATTCACAGCATGAATATATAAATTCACTTTATCAAGTTCGCCTTGTATACGCTTTCTTCCAATGCACTGTTGCATAACATCAACATCTTCTACGTCTATAACTATATGCTTTAATTGGGTATCCTTAATATTTACCCCTGCTTCTAAGCAAGTGGTGGTAATAAATATCTGTCCATCAAAGCATTCATTTTGCAACATATTTGTAATTTTTTCTTTGTCCACATATTTATAATGTGAATCGGATTTTCCACAATTATATAAAGTGTATTTATCATATTTTTTATATAATTCATAACCCTTTGTTGCTGACTGGATGAAGAATATTGCTTTTTCGCCCAATTCAATTATTTGCTTCATATATTTTTCAATGTAATCTGTGCTGTAATAAAAAGTTAACTGATTAATAAAACTATAGTCATATTCAAATTTATAATTAATAGTTTCAATTCCAAGCACACCACTAATATATTCTTTCATATTTTTACTGGTAGCGGATAAAAATATCTTTGTCGCATTTTCGACATTTAATATTCTTTCAAGACTTACTTCTGTTCTTTGATTAAAGCAACTGTCCGATAAGAAATAATGAAATTCATCACAAACTATATACTGATATTCATTAAAATTAAAGTCTTTAGGCAAACTAAAATATTCATTACTTTGATATGTTCTAATATCAATAATATCTAATTTTCCTTCCTTTTCTAATTCCATTGTAAATTGTTCTATGCAGTTCAACCTATGAATTAACATAAGAATTCTTTCACCCTTGGCCTTAGCATAATCATATAGATTATTTTTTATAAAATGGCTTTTCCCTGCCCCTGTTGGAGCTGTTATTGTTACTACTTTGTTATTCCACTTTGCAATTTCTTCTGTTGTAATTTTATCTGATATTCTTTTATTTTCCATTTATATTTCCTTTCGTATTTTTATTTTAAGTAAAGAATAAAAAGGAAGTAGATAAAATAAATTATCTACTTCGCAGTTATTAATTTTCTATAATTGGAATAAATTCTACTTGTTTCATTAGGCTTTCATTCCAACTGTCATAGTGGTCTTCCACAAACCCCTTTACAGGTTCTTCAATAGGCTTTATTTCTAACAATCCCGCTTCTACTAATTTTGCGACTGGAACCAAATAGAAGTATCCCAAGGCATTTTCCTTATAGTCTATAAGTCCATCTTTCGGTTTTACAATTTGGTCGTTTCCCAAATTATTAAGAATGAACTGCTTCGCTGCCTGATAATCTTCTATTACATAAAACATTTTTTCAACGGTATCAACAAATACTAAGCTGGAATATTCACCAGTCTGAAACCATCCATCACTTATTCTATATTGAAGGTTATATTTATTTTTTTGGGTTATCCTTATATTTGCCATTGGATACTTATGGTATCTTTCAAACAAAATATTATTACTTTCGTGAATTTTGTTATCTTGTTTTATTTCTACCATATTTTCACCATCTAATATGATATCACCAAAATGATAATATCTATCAATTTCACCAACCATTTCACAGTTAACACCATTAACTTGCTGCGCAAGTCTAAAGACATTTTCAGTCTTATGCCCTTGGGCAGATTTTTCTTTCCAATTATCTTGATTATTTATTACGTTTGAATTTACCAACATAATGTCATCATCCTTTCTTATATTAAAATAATTAAATTACATTAATGTAATATTCTGTAATTTAAAAGTGATAAAAAAAGAACATTACAACTATAATTAAATTGTTTGTTCTTTAAGTGATATCGTGTTAATAAAATTTGAATTTTAATTTATCCGTAATGCATAGCAAACCTACCTTTCTTTATGTGGTCTTACCCACTATTAGAATTAACTAATGTTCCAACTATTAAATATAGGATTGTGCGCACTAAATCCTATATTAATTATAACGGTGTGATACTTCCATAATATTACGGTTGTTGGTTTCAAGACGGAACAACTTTGATTATAAGGAAAGAATTCGTTTACCACATCAAATCGCTTCCTATTTATATACACATATATGCACATGACTATATCTATCTGTTCCCACAACGTTTCATATACTCTATGCATATTTATTCAATATTAACGTATAAATCATATGATTAAAAGTATATTCAATGCATTATCAATCTCAACCAACACCTAAATTATAGCAAATTACTATTGATTTGTCAAATTCGTGCCGATTTTCAAGAATGTTGATTGGTTTTTACATCAATTTGACATTATGCATATTTTGTGGTATAATTATTCATATAGTTAAAATGTTTGCCACATTCAAATCATAACAATTGAATATATTTTGCTATTTTTAGGTTTGTCAAATATGCATTTCTTAATTATGCGTTTATCAATACTAATAATTAAGGTGGCTATTGCTTTTTGGGCACGCCCTATTTGCGTGCCCAAAATCTATATTGTAGCGCAGTATTGTATATAATTTCATTTTTTAGCTTCTATAATGCTTTTAGGCACTGATTTAATCTTAATAGGTAAATAGGGTCATATTTTATTAATTTCCATTCTGGATGGTAAATAACACCCCAAAATTATATATGCAAATTAATCTTTCAGATTTAATTTTCTACTACATCCACATAATTCAAAGGATAAAAAACATGGCAACCTTTTTATGGATTGCCATGGTCAATATACTATTATATTTTAGATATTTCTTTAGCCAGCTTTATTCCTACCATTACACCTTCTTCAAAGTATTTTTGCCCTTGTGCTTCACCGTAATCGATAATCAGATTAAATACTTCCTCAGCCCCTTCATATTCCAACTGTGTATGAAGTTTTTCATTTAATGTTGCTAAGTTAGTATTAATTAATTCTTCATAATTTTCGTCCGATGGGGAAATAACAGCTTCTGAACAATACATGTAAGCGATATTAGATATAGTTGCCTTATCAATTAAATTCTTATTCATAATGCCACCCCACTAATATCTTCTTTGCTTTGGTCTGAATTCTTCCAACGGATTAAATTCATCTACTATATTCACAAGGTCAGTAGGATTAAATGCATAATACCTTTCCAGCATCTTCATTGACTTATGCCCTGTTATTCGCTTTAGCATCAACGGGGACATTCCTTTTCTAACTGAAAGTGTAATAAATGTATGCCTATATAGGTGCAATCCATATTTGTTTATCCCCCTTCTTTTAGAATACCTTTTAATGGCAGTCTGCAATACACTTCTTTGCATTTGTTCACCATATATATTACAAAAAAGATAATCTTCTTTAGAAGCATTTCTAATACTTAACCATTCTTGTAGTACAATATGTAATGTCGTTGGTATTGGCAATATTCTTGCTTCCCGATTTTTGGTCTTGTTCAGAATAATGTAATCATCCTTCAAATTAATGTTACCAACTGTTAAAGCCCTTAATTCCCCTGCCCTTATTCCTGTGGCTAAAAAAGTATTTATTATAACCCAAGCACGAAACTCAGCAAAATCATTATTGGTTGGCTTCTTTAGCAATATTTCTAATTCTTCTTTAGAATAGATTTCTTTTATTTCTTCTTGTTCCACCATATGTGTGAATTCTATCTGTTCCTTGATATAGCCTTTTTCAATTCCATATTTAACAGTTGGGGATATCTTAAAGACATAACTGTTAATAGTTGTAGCTTTATGATAGGATTGTAAATGCAGACAATATTCATTTATAAGGTCTTGTGTTATATCATTGCACATTAAATCATACCCAGTAAAATCTAAAAAGTATCTTGTTGCATACACATACCCGTTTATAGTAGTTTCTGATAAGTTCTTTATTTTGCATTCCCTAACATACAAATCCAATAAACTTTGATAGCTAATATTGGATATAGCATGTGCACTTATCACCTTTCTTGTCCTTCGTTTAATTTCTGGCAATATGGATTCATTTCTGTTCACGGTTGGTTCTTTGGTCATATCATAACCTCCTTAAAAATAAAAAAATAGGTAGCTATGATTGCCTACTTACACTTAAATAAACAATATAACTACCTATAAAATTCGTTATGACAAACATCTACAAACGTTGAAATTTCAACGTTTTATCACTCCATCTCTATCGTAGCTGGCGGCTTCCCCGTACAGTCATAAAACACTCTGTTCACGCCACTTACTTCATTAACGATTCTGGTTGTCACGTTGCCCAGCACTTCCCAAGGGATTTCTGCTGATTCTGCGGTCATGAAGTCTGTTGTGGTTACTGCACGAAGCACTACAGCGTAGTCGTAGGTTCTGAAATCACCCATTACGCCTACGGAACGCATATTGGTAAGAGCTGCAAAGTACTGATTGATGTCCTTATCAATTCCCGCTTTTGCTATTTCCTCTCTCCAGATGGCATCAGCATCCTGAACAATCTTAACCTTCTCAGCAGTAACTTCACCGATGATTCGGATTCCAAGGCCAGGACCTGGGAATGGCTGACGGAAAACTAAATAGTCAGGAATACCAAGTTCAAGACCCGCTTTTCTCACTTCATCCTTAAACAGCATACGAAGAGGCTCGATGATTTCCTTAAAATCCACATAATCAGGAAGTCCACCTACATTATGATGGGACTTGATCACTGCTGATTTTCCAAGACCACTTTCGATTACATCTGGATAAATAGTTCCCTGAACAAGGAAATCTACAGTACCGATTTTCTTAGCTTCTTCTTCAAATACACGGATAAATTCTTCCCCGATAATCTTTCTCTTCTGTTCAGGCTCTTCAATGCCAGCAAGCTTCTGGTAAAATCTTTCCTGTGCATTTACCCTGATAAAGTTCAGATCATAAGGGCCTTCTGGACCGAAAACTGCTTCAACTTCGTCTCCTTCATTCTTTCTCAGTAAACCGTGGTCCACAAAGACACAAGTTAACTGCTTGCCAATTGCTTTTGACAGAAGTACTGCTGCTACAGAAGAATCCACTCCGCCGGATAAAGCACAAAGTACCTTACCATCGCCAACCTTTTCTCTGACAGCTTTTATTGTATCTTCTACAAAAGAATCCATCTTCCAGTCCCCTTTGCAGCCGCATATGCCCTTTACAAAGGCCTCCAGCATCTTAGTCCCTTCCTGAGTATGATTTACCTCAGGATGATGCTGCATAGCATACCATCCCTTCTCAGGGTTTTCCATGGCAGCTATAGGGCAGACTGGTGTTGACGCAACAACCTTAAATCCCTCTGGAGCTTTAGATATATAATCCGTATGGCTCATCCATACGATAGTTTTTTCTGAAACATCCTTAAACAATGCTGAATCTTTGTTTACTGTCAGTTCAGTTCTTCCATATTCGGATACAGGGGCAGTCTCCACTTTACCCCCAAGCTGATGGGCAAGAAGCTGTGCTCCGTAGCAAAGTCCAAGAATCGGAATGCCCATATGATAAAGTTCTTCCGGGCACTGAGGGGATTCCTCACCATAAACACTGTTAGGACCTCCTGTAAAAATAATGCCTTTCGGATTCAGTTCCTTTATTTTTTCCAGGCTCACCGTATAGGGATGAACTTCACAGTATACATTGCACTCTCTTACTCGTCTTGCAATCAACTGATTATACTGGCCGCCAAAATCTAGTACGATAATCTTTTCCTGTTGCATTTTACCTCCACTATAACCAGTACGGAAAACCATGAGTATAGGCATTCACGTACTGCATTTACTTATCAATAAATAATTTATAATTAAATCAAAATTCTTCTATTTAAATTTGTCATATCATAAAGGAAATGAAATCCCAGAATGAATGAAAAATTGCTCCAGTCCATATAGATCTGCTCTTTATGAACGCACATCCAACCAATTTTCTTATCTTACGCTGGTATTATCTGTATTCTTTAAAATAACATCATGTGCTCCGCCTTCAACTATACTTGTTGCTGAAACAAGAGTAATCTTAGCTTTCTGCTGAAGCTCTGCAATGGATAGTGCTCCGCAGTTGCACATAGTTGATTTTACTTTGTTTAATGAAAGGGTAACGTTATCCTTAAGACTTCCTGCATATGGAACATAAGAATCAACACCTTCTTCAAACTTAAGCTTGCTGTCACCACCAAGATCATATCTCTGCCAGTTTCTTGCTCTGTTTGAACCTTCTCCCCAGTATTCCTTAACATAAGTTCCGTTAACAATCAGCTTGTTTGTAGGAGATTCATCAAATCTTGAGAAGTATCTTCCAAGCATGATAAAGTCTGAACCCATGGCAAGTGCCAGTGTCATATGATAATCATAAACAATACCACCATCAGAACAAATTGGAATATAAATACCAGTTTCTTCATAATACTGATTTCTTGCAGTTGCTACATCGATTGTGGCAGTAGCCTGTCCACGTCCGATACCCTTCTGTTCTCTTGTGATACAGATAGAACCGCCGCCGATACCAATTTTAATAAAGTCAGCACCAGCATCTGCAAGGTATCTGAATCCTTCTCCATCAACCACGTTACCTGCACCAATTTTAACCGTGTCACCATATTTTTCTCTTACAAAAGCAATGGTGTCCTTCTGCCACTCTGAGAATCCTTCTGATGAGTCAATACATAAAACATCTGCCCCAGCTTCAACTAAGGCCGGAATTCTTTCTTCATAATCTCTTGTATTTACTCCAGCACCAACCGCATATCTCTTATGGGAATCCAGAAGTTCATTTGGATTATCCTTATGAGAATCATAATCTTTACGGAATACAAAATGAGTCAGTCTCTGGTTCTTATCTATAATAGGAAGAGCATTTAGCTTGTGCTCCCAAAGCATATCATTTGCTTCAGATAAAGAACATCCCTCTTCAGCATAAACAAGTGCTGAAAATGGCGTCATAAATTCTGAGATCTTTGTAGCCGGACTCATACGGCTCACTCTGTAGTCTCTGCTTGTAACGATACCCTGTATCTTTCCTTCTGCTGTTCCATCATCTGTGATAGCAATAGTAGAATGACCGCTTTTTTCTTTTATGGCAAGTACATCTGCCAGAGTCTGGTCAGGTCTCAGGTTGGAATCACTTGTTACAAAACCTGCTTTATGGCTTTTTACTCTTTTAACCATAGCCGCCTGACTTTCAATGGACTGTGAACCAAAGATAAAGGAAATTCCTCCTTCTTTAGCTAAAGCAACTGCCATTTTATCATCTGATACAGACTGCATGATAGCAGATACAAGTGGGATATTCATTGTAATAGAAGGTTTTTCACCTTTCTTAAACTTTACTACAGGTGTCTTAAGACTTACATTATCTGGTGTACAATTCTTATCGGAATATCCCGGTACTAAAAGATATTCGTTAAATGTTCTGGATGGTTCATCAAAATAGTGCGCCATGTTATATCTCCTTTTCTAAATACTCTTCGAGGGTCAGCCCCTCATTAAAAATCTCTTTTGCTGCTGTTTTCCCAACATATCTGATATGCCAAGGCTCGTACACATATCCTGTAATGTTCTCTTTGCCATTAGGAAAACGAATAATAAAGCCAAACTTATATGCATTGTCATTCAGCCACTTACCCTCCGGGGTATTGATGTAATCTTTTGTCAGCTGATAATTCACGGAGGGAGAGCTTACATCAGCAGCAAGTCCTGTCTGATGCTCACTTTTTCCCGGTTGAGCACTAAAGGTGTCTGCTTCCTTTTTTCCATGATATTTAACATAATTGTTGTATAAGTTTGACTGGAAATCATAAGAACGATAAGCAGTAGTTACTATTATAGTATGACCCTTCTTTGCTGCTGCTTCAGAGAGCTTATTAAAAGCCTCCGCAGCTTCCTTTCTCATAACTCTTCCCTCTGGGGGACGGTCAGGAGCAAAATATTTAATAGCTGTCAAATCTTCAGGTTTATAACTACTGTCCACAGGATTCTGTTTGTTGACAAGAATAAAAAGACCCTTATCAAGATCGCGTTTTAGCGCTTCTCTTCTACTCACACTTTTTTCGGACTCCACAACAACCGGAAGTTTTCCGTCAGATTTTCCATCTGAGTGAGGCGTATCGTCTCCCTGTGCGATAAGTCTTCCATTCTCGCCTAAAATTATAATGTCCGGATTATAATCTGCTGGAAACTGGTTACCACTCATTAATGGTATTCCAACATATCCAATGAAAAGCTGGGTTGTTAATAGTGCCACAGTTATATATATGATTATTATTTGTTGTCTCAATTAATTCCCCACCTTTGAAGCCCTGCTTATATCTGCCATATAGCCCTGCAGGGTCTCATACAAAAATTCCAGCAACCTTGAGCTGCCAGAAATTTTTAAATTATACATTATAAAAATTAGAAGTTTAATTATTTATTGTATAACAAATTTCCCTATTTTACAACATCTAAGTTCATCTGAAATTGTCTGAAAATGTTTAAATTGTTTTTTTTTTTTGTTTTTTAGATATTTTGAATATTAAATACGGTGAAAACCGTCAATATGCTGCTTCATTTGTCTGATACTAATTCGCTTTTATGTTTACCTTTATGGTAAAATTTATTCAAATAAACAAGTTTTGTGGATTTCACCACAAAGTTTAAAATATATGCTACAATAAAACAGATGATGAATATTATCACCATTTATATTTTTACTAAAACGATTATTCACCAGAAGGGTGATACTGCTTTTCAGGAGGGCTTTATGAGTCAGGAATTAAATATTATCAATTTATGCGAAAATTGTGTTACTGCATTACGCAATACTATAGATTCAAATATTTCAAGGGATTTAAGCATATCCCTTAACCAAAAACTCTTTTTATTGGAAACCGCTTTGGATGATTTTAAAAACAGACATATTGATTTTGAGGAAATCTGCAATCATTCAGCTAATGCTTTATATGTTGCTGACAGATATGGTAAGACGGTTTATTTCAACCAGCCTTTTTTAGAATTCAGTGGTTTAAAAAAAGAAGATCTTATAGAGAAAAATGTCCATGAAATAAAAGGTGAGAAAGCACCATTTATCAACGACATCATTACAAAAGTAATAAATACTAAAAAGCTCTGTCACCTGAATAACCGACTAGCTGATGAAGAAATCTCTGTAACAGGTCTTCCCATTCCTGATGAACTTGGCCAGCTGAAATATGCCATGATACATATACAGATTATGCCTGTAAGTGTTTATCAAACTGAAACTGAAACCGAATCTGAGCCTGCATATTCAACATATCTGAAAAAGTCCCAATATAATCTGAAAAAGTCTGTTGAATCTTTTGAAAAAGACATTATACGTGATGCCATCGGCCAATACGGTTCAAAACGAAAAGCTGCTTCGGCCCTTGGCGTGGATCACTCTACCCTGATAAAAAAGTGTCAGCGATACGGCATTTAATTTCATATTGGACGTGCAGTTCAGTTGGAATAATCCAGAAAGAGTTCTTTTTATAGGAACAGTCAGCATACAATAATAACCATCTGTATTTTTAATTAATGATTAAGAAGTGGAGTAGTTTATTATGTGTACCCTGATTGATTTTATGGGCTCCTTATCAAACTGGATGTGGGGTCCTCCCATGCTGGCCCTGATTGTTGGGGGCGGCATCTTTCTTACCATAAGGCTGGGTTTCTTTCAAATCCTTCATTACCCCTATATTCTCAAGCAAACTTTTGGAACCATATTTAAAAAAAGTAAAGGTCAGGGCACTGTATCTCCCTTTCAGGCTGCAACCACGGCTTTAGCCTCCACCATTGGTGCTTCTAATATTGTAGGAGTGCCTATCGCCATTGCCTTTGGAGGTCCGGGGGCTGTTTTCTGGATGTGGGTTGTGTCCCTCATCGGCTGTGCCACCAAGTTTTCGGAGATCGTACTTGGTGTCAAATACAGAGAACTTAATGAAGACGGGCAATACGTGGGAGGTCCCATGTACTATCTGGCCGCGGGAATACCCAACAAAACCATCGGTGAAACTCTGGCTATTATTTTTGCTTTTTTCACTATGATTATCTCTGCAGCTTCTGTAGCAGCCCAGTCTGTATCTGCTACCCAGACTGTAGGGGTTATGGGGGTAAGCAATATAACAACGGGGATTATCTTAACCCTATTCGTTGCAGTCATTGTTTATGGTGGTATCACCAGAATAGCCAGTGTCTCTTCAAAGCTGGTGCCCTTTATGTCCAGCCTTTATGTTCTGGGAGCTCTGGTAGTGGTACTCTGTAATATCACTGCTCTGCCTGATGTTCTCACTTTGATCTTTAAGTCTGCTTTTACCCCTTCTGCTACTGCAGGCGGCCTAACCGGCTCTTCCATGGCTGCTGCCATGAGATGGGGCATTGCACGGGGTACGTATTCCTGCGAAGCAGGAATGGGAACGGCTCCAGTAGCCCACTCAGCTGCCACCACAGACCATCCTGTCAGACAGGGCCTTTGGGGTATTTTTGAAATCACTGTATCCAGTCTGATTATCTGCACCATGTCCGCGTTAGTTGTTCTTACTACTGGTATCTGGACTCAGGTGGATGCTTCTCTTGCAGCCTCCATGCCTACACTGGCTTTTCAATCTGTATTCGGGGATATGATTGGAGGACTGATGGTCTCTTTCTCCATGTTGATGTTTGTCATATCAACAATTATTGTTCAGGTTTTTTATGGAGAAAAGCAATGTGAATTCTTTTTTGGGACTAAAATTGCCAAGTTTTTGAAGATCTTTTATGTGCTGGCTATTTTTGCAGGTGCATTAGGAGGTTTGGAAACTGTCTTTTCTTTTCTGGATGTAATACTTGGCATAACTATGCTTCCGAATATGGCAGGCTTGCTTCTCATGAGCGGTCAGGTAGTCGCATTGAAAAAGGAGTTTTTCTCAGGTCCAAATTACTATCTAAAAGACATAAAAAAACATTAATTTTACTTAGTTGTTAATTATATTTGTATTATATATTGAAAAACTTTACTAAATAAATTACTTCTTAGTAATTGTTTAGTAAAGTTTCTCACCAGAATTATATTCTTCTTCCCATGCTTTATATTGATTTATATTTAATGCTTTTGCTGTAAATTTTTTTATTTTATCAAATTCCACTAAAATGGTCTGCGTATTATTTATATCAAAGTATTTATGCTTTTCAGTGGCTATATTTAATACATCAATTCCATCCAAATTTGTTAACTCACATAAATATGCCGAATAATATTGCTTCCCCTCGCTAATCACTACATAATTTACCAAATTGTCGTCTTTCCATTCAGAGATAATAGGAAACGTTCGTTGTTGTTTAGCTTCATTGTATTTAAATTTCATCATTGTTGGCACAAATGCAGTCATTAAAATTAATATAACAATTAACCCATTTCTGACCCAATTCCTCTTTTCAATAATTACTTGAATATTATTTGTCCAAGCAAATATACATAATAGATATAAATAAATAAAAACCGAAAAAAATGTTGCTATATTTTTTTCGGGGCATAAGAACCAAGAGAGAGCTATTACACCTATAAATATAACAATAACCTCAAATATAACTCCTATATATTTTACTATCTTTTCATGAGATTTATTTTTGATAAATATTGCAACTTTATTATTTATTAGGTAAATCCCTGCATATAAAAGGCTTGCTACAATTCCACTTCCTAAGGCTAATAAAAACACGAATGTATCTATATTAGATAATGAAAAATCATAATAATTCAAGTCAAAATCAAAATAAAGGCACCTGCCAAAACTAATATATTTAAGTATAGCAGTAATCACTACTGATAAAATAGCTATAATCGCTACAATGCATCCTAGTATTTCTGAAATTTGTTTAAAGTTATATTGATTTTTATTTACTATTTTACCTATATTCTCTTTATCTACATTTCTCCTTACCTTTCTTTTGTACATTCCCAATTTTCCTTCCCAATTCTATTAATAATAGAGCTAAATTCCTTGGTCTATAATAAACCCCTATTACTTGTTTTTTTAAGCATTACTGAAAGCAGTGAGATGGATATCTGTGTAGCCGGATAGGCAAGCCAGATACCTGAAATGCCGCAAAATATCGGCAAAAGTAGTAAGAATATGGGAGTAAACACAAAGGGGTCTGCATAAACCAGTATGGATGCATTTCGTCCATCATCTATGGCATAAAAGTATGCCGACATAATTCGGGCAATGGCAATGAAGGGTATAGCCAGAACAAGGGCCAGCATTGCCGGAACTGAGGCAGCTGCTACTTCCTGAGACACACCATAGATAATTGGGAATTGATATCTTGCCAGTGCCGTGGCAGCCATTAATATGACGCATATTATACCTGCCAGGCCAAATGCTTTTTTTACCACATGTTTAAGCGCAGGATAGTCTTCTGCCCCTTTGCAAAAACTGATAATCGGCTGTACACCATCTGCCAGACCCTGCATCAGACTGTAAACAAGATAGGCGGCATACGACATCACCGTATACACCGCAACCCCGGCTGTTCCTCCATAGTGAAGGGCCTGAAGATTTGTAAATATAATAACAACTCCCGGTGCCATAGTCAGGCCAAAAGGAGATGCACCTATTTTCAATATATCTTTACTCAGTTTTCTATCTGGTATATACCAGCTATTACCAAGTTTATCTTTTATCACTGCCATTGCTGCAAAGACAGCCACAGACGCCTGCCCTGCACAGGTGGCAAAAGCAACGCCTCCAAGGCCCCAGTCAAAGACATACAAGGCAGCCCAGTCCAAAAATATGTTTACAAACATACCCACGATCATGATGAGCATGGCGAAAACGGGTTTTCCCAGATTTTTTAATATAGGATTAAGTCCCGCACCCATGATCTGAAAAAAGGCGCCCCAGGCTATAACCTTCATATAACTTAATCCATATTTAAATAAAACACCGTCAGCTCCCAGAAATCGAAGAAACATTGGTGAAAAAAACAGATATATTATGGTAGCGGCAACGGAGGCAAAAAATAGCATTACAATAGTGGTACCTTCTGCTTTTCTGGCTTCCTCAAATTCACCACTTCCCTTTTTAATAGACATGATGATAGCCCCGCCAGTTCCTATGCCTATGCCTGCTGATGAAATTAAGCTTAACAGCGGCCATGCAATGTTAATGGCTGCCAATCCATCGTCTCCCATAACCTGTCCGATAAAAAAACCATCAACTATTCCATAGAAACCGGTTAGAATCATTGTGAGCATGGAAGGTATGACATATTTAGAAAATTGCTCTGCTACATTTCGTTCTTTCATTAGCTTTTATTCCTCTATAAAAGGTTAAATCCATATAACCTGATTCCTGCCCTTTCCTTTTGCTTCGTACAGCATTTTATCGGCAATTGCCGTAAAAGCATCAACCGAGTCTCTCTCCGAAGGGATAATGGTACTTCCCCCAATGCTTATGGTCACACGAATCTCTTCTTCAGAATTACCGCCCACTTTGCAGACACTTTTCTGCCCTACCGCATTGCATACGTTTTTCATAATCTCACAAGCTGAGGCTCTTTTTTCGCCGACCAGGATAAGAAAAAATTCTTCTCCACCCATACGGGCGATGTAGTTATTTTCTTCCGGCATGGCCTGTTTCATAATGTTGGCGACGGCGCTCAGGACCCTGTCCCCCTCCTGATGACCATAGGTATCATTTACTCTTTTGAAAAAGTCTATATCCGCAACTCCTAAAGAAAAAGGAACTTTATTCTCTATGCAATACTTCCATTGTTTGCTTGTATAATCAATGCAGTGTTTTCTTGTATATAATCCGGTCAGTACATCTATATACATCTGGGTTTCCAGCATCTTTCTATATCTGAACATATTGATATGTGTGCGAACTCTTGCACACACTACGTTACAGCAAAAAGGTTTTCTGATGTAATCCACCGCCCCGCAGAAAAATGCCTTTTCTTCTGTGGCTGTATCATCTACACCCGTAAGAAATACCACGGGAATCTGCTGAGTTTCCTTGGCTGCCTGCAGTCTTTCCATGACCTGAAAGCCATTGAGCCCTGGCATTTCAATATCCAGGAGTATAAGTGAAGGCTGTGTATGTTTTGCAATTTCTAGCCCTTTTTTACCTTCATCTGCATAAATTATGTTATATTCTTTTTGTAATATACCTTTTAGTAATTGAATATTAAAAAAACTATCATCTATTATCAGAATGGTTTCCAACTTAGTACCCTGCCTTTAACTGCTTATTATCTTTTTACTCTAACATAACCAAATCTATATTTCAATTAAATATTAAATTGCACAAACTTATTTAATATTTGTAAATTCACAAAAAAACAAGATGTCTCAGAAAGATTATCTGAGACATCCCCTGCATGTTATATTTTGATTTTGCTGAGTTTTATAAACCCTACATCATTCCTGGCATACCGCCGCCCATTGGAGGCATAGCCGGTTCATCTTTCTTTATATCTACAATACCAGCTTCGGTTGTAAGAAGCATTGCAGATGCAGATGAAGCATTCTGAAGTGCTGATCTAGTAACCTTAGCAGGATCTACGATACCAGCGCTAATCATGTCAACATATTCTTCTGTTGATGCATTGAATCCCACACCAATCTTGCTGCCTTTAACTTCTGCAACAATAACAGAACCTTCAAATCCAGCATTTTCAGCTATCTGTCTAACTGGTTCTTCCAGTGCTCTCATGATAATTGCAGCACCAGTCTTTTCATCCCCTGAAAGGGTTTCAACATATTTCTTAACAGCTGGAATTGCGTTAACAAGAGCAACACCACCACCAGCAACAATACCTTCCTCTACAGCAGCCTTTGTTGCATTCAGAGCATCTTCAATTCTTAATTTTCTTTCCTTCAGTTCAGTTTCTGTTGCAGCACCTACCTGGATTACAGCTACGCCGCCTGCCAGTTTTGCCAGTCTTTCCTGAAGCTTTTCCTTGTCAAAATCGGAAGTTGATTCATCATACTGGTGCTTGATCTGCTTAATTCTACTCTGGATTTCTTCTGCATTACCAGCTCCATCAACGATAACAGTATTTTCTTTAGTTATCTTAACTGATGCAGCAGTACCTAACATATCTAAAGT
This sequence comes from Aminipila terrae, assembly GCF_010120715.1. Taxonomy (NCBI): domain Bacteria; kingdom Bacillati; phylum Bacillota; class Clostridia; order Peptostreptococcales; family Anaerovoracaceae; genus Aminipila; species Aminipila terrae. Next base: position 2,096,461 of record NZ_CP047591.1, on the reverse strand, counting down.
AGCTTCTTTTATGTCGTAACCAACTTCTTCAGAAATTACTGTACCACCAGTTAAAACAGCGATGTCTTCCATCATAGCCTTTCTTCTGTCACCGAAGCCAGGAGCCTTAACAGCTACACAGTCGAAAGTACCTCTTAGCTTATTCACTACTAATGTGGCAAGAGCTTCACCATCAACATCTTCAGCGATAATCAGAAGCTTTCTTCCCTGCTGAACAATCTGTTCCAGAATAGGAAGTATGTCCTGTATATTTGAAATCTTCTTATCTGTTAATAAAATGTAAGGGTTCTGCATGTTAGCTTCCATCTTTTCAGTGTCATTTACCATGTAAGCGGATAAATAACCTCTGTCAAACTGCATACCTTCCACTACTTCCAGAGTTGTACCCATGGATTTTGATTCTTCAACAGTAATAACACCATCTTTACCAACCTTTTCCATAGCCTCTGCAATAAGTTCTCCGATATTTGAATCTGCAGCTGAAACAGATGCAACCTGAGCAATGCTTCCTTTGCTTTCAACTGGCTTTGAAATATTCTTGATTTCTTCAACAGCCACGTCCACTGCTCCCTGGATACCTCTCTTTAATACCATTGGGTTCGCTCCAGCGGCAACGTTTTTAAATCCTTCTTTAATGATAATCTGCGCAAGTAGTGTAGCAGTAGTAGTACCATCACCTGCCACGTCATTTGTTTTAGTTGCAACTTCTTTAACAAGCTGTGCACCCATGTTTTCTACTGCATCTTCAAGTTCGATTTCTCTTGCAATAGTAACACCGTCATTTGTAATAAGTGGTGAACCAAATTTCTTTTCAATAAGAACATTTCTGCCCTTAGGTCCTAATGTAATTTTTACAGTATTTGCAAGCTTATCAACACCAGTCTGTAATTTTCTTCTAGCATCTTCTCCATAATGTAAATCCTTAGCCATTTTCAATTCCCCTCTTTCTTATTCTACAATTGCCAAAATATCTTTCTGGCTCATAATGGTGTATTCCTCACCTGCGTATTTGATTTCAGTCCCGGCATACTTTGAGAATACTACCTTGTCGCCAGCTTTTAATTCCATTTTTTCTTCTTCTGTTCCAGGTCCTACAGCAACCACTTCTGCCATCTGTGGCTGTTCTTTAGCCTGGCCTGGAAGAACGATACCGCTCTTGGTCTTTTCTTCTGCTTCAACCATCTTAATTACTACTCTAGCGCCAAGTGGCTTAATTCCAAAACTCATTTTTCATACCTCCTGTTGTTTGATATATATAATTTTATTATTTATGTTTTTGTTAGCACTCATTATCCCTGAGTGCTAACTATATTTTAAACTAATCTTTCCCAATGTCAATACTTTTTTTTAATTTTATGGATAAAAATAGTACGACAACAAAGTCAAGCACTATATTTCCAATAAATATTATTATGTAAACATTTTCTCGAGAGCGATAAACAGCCACGGCAAAAATATAGCGGGTATCAGATTGGCAACCTTAATTTCCCTGACTTCCATGAAATTAAAGCCTATACCTGCAATTAAAAGACTTCCTACAGCAGACATTTCTGTAATGATATCCTCCGTAAGCATTCCTTTCATAAAAGTTGCCCCTAGGGCAATGCCCCCTTCATAAATAAGCACCGGAATTGCAGAAAATATCACACCAGCCCCCATTTGTGAGGCAAATACCACAGCGATTACTCCATCCAGTATGGCTTTGGCAAACAAGGTTTCACAATCTCCCTGCAGTCCACTTTCCAGTGACCCTACTATGGCCATGGACCCCGTACAGAATAAAATGGATGCATTCACAAACCCTTTAGCGAAGTTACCTTCTGAAAATCCCAGCTTTTTCTCTGCCCATTTCCCAAATCTGTTCATCTGCAAATCAATATTGATTGCTTCCCCTACAATAGCTCCAATTACCAGGCTTAGAATCAGAATCATTACCCTCTTATTTTCTAATGCTCCGGATATTCCTATGTATATAAGAGAAAGAGCAATAGCCTTCATGACCAGATTTTCAAATCTTTCAGGTACCCCTTTTATTACATACGTTCCTGCCAGCCCACATACAATGATAGCTGCAGCGTTTACTATTGGTCCAAGCATGTGTAACACCATCTCCCTACTTATTTCTCCAACTGCCTTATGTGATAGAATAAATACTGCTGCGCTATGCCTCCATATTGTCCAAAGTTTTCACTGGCATAATCCGACATACTTTTCATATCATTTTCCTCTATACCATATAGTCTGTGCATCACACGACGAACCCACACATCAATAGGAAAACTCTCGTGTTTTCCCATACCAAACAGTAAAATACAATTTGCGACCTTAGGTCCTACACCACATAAACTCATTAAATACTCATAGCCCTTTTGGGTCTCTGCGTGGCAAAGCTGCTCCAGTGTCAGCAAATCCGTGTGCTCTTCTTTTAAGTGGCTGGCATTGTCAGCAGCAATTCTTCTGGCAGTTTCTATTATATATTTTGCCCTGTATCCCAGTTTAACAGGGGCTAAGTCAACTTCCGTCAATTGAGCCAGGGCTTCAGGCTTGGGAAAAGCGAAATATCTTTTTCCTCGAAAATTTCCTGCACTCTCTCCGAACATTTCACACAAGCCTTCAATACATTTTTTGATTCTGGGAATATTATTGTTCTGGGATATGATAAAAGACACCAGGGTCTCCCATGGATCTTGTTTTAATATTCTTATTCCCTGTCCGGATTTTATGGCCTCAGCCATAATTAAATCTTTTTCCCCTAAAACAGCCTTTATCTGCCCATAGTCCCTGTCTAAATCCAGATAGGATTTCCAGTATTGATTAAATTCCTTTTCGTCAATATTATCTATAGAAAGCCTGCCCTGGTTCTCTTCTTCTTTATCTATTTCAAAACATATATTTACTGGTCTCCCAAAGGCTATACCCGTATAGCTTCCATCTTCCTCTTTGTTCCATCGAAAGCACTGCCCACAATCAAATATGTGGTCCAGATTAAAATCTCTGACTTTTTCTGTGACTACCATTGTTTTCTCCAAGTCCGTTTTTCCTGCATTTATAATTTATACTAATCCTTTAACCTCTACATCTACAGAATGAATATTAAAAGCCGTCATATAGGCTACATGCTCGGTAATTTCCCTTTGCAGCTCCCGGGCACATTCCATAACCTGATTTCCATAGTTCATATTCACTGTAACTGTTAATCCTATACCTGTTTTGGTGTTCTGGGTAAGTACCCTCACTATTGAATGAACGCCCTCGTTCTTTTCTCCCAGATAGTATACAATATCATTCACAACTTTATCAGAAATAAAGAATTCACCCAGATAACTGTATGTAGGCCTGACTACAGACCTTTCCTGGATGTTTTCTTTGGTTCCAAAGCCAAACCCCCTGATCATACGGATTGGGTGAAGGAAATACCCTGAAAAATCCGTTTTCAGTTGACCTGCTGGTGCAGGAATGACATGTTTGCCCAGTTCCACCCTTTGCTTTCGGGCTGCTGTTCTCTGAGCTTCCGTTGTAATATCTTCAATAAAAATCCGTTCTTCTATCTCTGGTAGTTCCAGCCTCTCAGCAATTTTGTTCACCATTCCCGTAGAAGTACCTAATATTAGTATCTTATCCGGATTAATCTCTTTAATTTTTTTGGCAACAGTTTGACGATGTTCTTCATCTGTAAATAAGGCTGTTTTTATGGCCCCGATTTTTGTCGTCTGCCGCTTGGCGGACTGACCCTGTAAAATCCGGCTCTCATATATAAACAGGCCGTCATCAATAATGGCAGGGATGTCCTTTCTGCCGCATAATGACATAGCCTGATAACTCTTCCCAGTTCCGCTTTTTCCGACAAGAGAATAAACTTTCATCTTTACTTCTCCATTTCCCTTTGATATAATCTAATTGGCTTTTGAGCACTTTAAAAAAGGAGGATTATCAACAATGGCTTACAAAATTACAGATGCTTGCATCAACTGCGGAGCTTGCGACCCAGAATGTCCTGTAGAAGCAATTTCTGAGGGTGACGGCGCTAGAGTTATAGATGCTGACAAGTGTATTGATTGTGGTGCATGCGCTAATGCATGTCCTGTTGATGCTATCGTAGAAGGTTAATCTATTATAAGTTCTACTATAACAAATAACCGTTTCTTTTGAAACGGTTATTTTCATATTTTCTATTCAAAATAATGATTTCTATTAATATGATATGCCAGTGAATGTAGCCCGTCACTTAAGTGGACATTTTCTACTGCAACAGTTTCTGGAACTTCCAAATCTACAGCGGCAAAATTCCATATGCCTTTTACACCAGCAAAGGACATTTTATCTGCCACTTCCTGTGCTGCATCTTTCGTTGTACAGATAATTCCTATATCAATACTGTTATCTTCAATATACGGTACCAGTTCTTCGCAGTCACGTACATCGATATCATTTATCTTTATTCCTACAAGCTTTGGATTTACTTCAAATAAAGAACATACAACAAATCCTGCTTTATAATATGAAGTATGATTCGCAATGGCCTGTCCCAGATTTCCTGCTCCTACAATAACCATTTTATATTCTTTATCAAGCCCCAAAATGCTGCTGATTTCATTATATAATGCTTCCACGTTGTAGCCATAACCCTGTTGACCGAAGCCCCCAAAATTGTTAAGGTCCTGTCTGATCTGAGAAGCTGTATACCCGATTAAATCACTTAACTCTCTTGAAGAGATTTTATCAACACCTTTTCTTTTGAGCTCATTAAGATATCTTCTATATCTAGGTAACCGCTTAATTACCGCATTTGATATTTTTGAACCTTTTTTCATTTTCACAAATTCCTTTTTATATCCAGCCATATTCAATAATAACGAAAACCCGCTATCTGCGGGCTTTCATCTGATGACTAGTTTAATTTTTCTTCAACGTACTTAACAATGTCACCAACGCACTGGAACTTTTCAGCGTCTTCATCTGGAACTTCGATGTCAAATTCATCTTCGATTGCCATGATTATTTCTACTGCATCCAGTGAATCAGCTTCTAAATCTTTCATAAGATGAGTGTCAAGAGTAACTTGTGCTTCGTCTACGCTTAACTGCTCAATAATAATTTCCTTTATTTTGTCAAATGTCATATAACTAACCTCCATACTTTAGAAACTATATATTTCCTATACATTTCACTCAATTTCATTTTTTTCTATGTCCTATTGACTAAAATTCATTATAATTTACTACTATAGGATATGCAAGAGCATTTTTAAAAATTTTTGTATAATTTTTAACACAAATTAACACAATTTTTTCACAATAATTATTCCTGCTCTTCCTGTATTAAAAGCCAATTATCATAGGTTTCGGAAAGCCTGGCTTTGCAAGTCTCACTTTTATCGTGGTATTCTGCAAGGAGTATGTGATTACTGAAAACCTCTTGTTTGCACATTTCTTTTTCCAAATCTGCAATTTGTTTTTCCAGTGTTGCTATTTCCTCTTCCAGCTTTTTTTGCTCCCGTTCCTTTCTTCTAGCTTTTGCTTCAAGCTCCTTATTTATTCTTCTTTGTTCACTGGAACTCAGGTTTTTAAACTCTGATTCCTCCGAAACCTCTTCATCTTTTAAGCTTTGAACGCTGCTCAACTCATTTAAATATTTTTTTCCTGACACAATTTCCTGCTTTTTTTCCATGTAATAATCATACGAACCCAGATATGCTGTCATGCCATCTGTATCCAGTTCCATGATTCTGGTAGGAACCTTGTTTAAGAAATATCTGTCATGGGATACGACAATGACCGTACCAGGAAACTCCAGCAGGGCATCTTCAAATACTTCCTTTGAAGTAATATCCAGATGATTGGTCGGCTCATCCAGAATCAGCACATTTGAACCAGAAAGCATCAGTTTCAGCAGGGAGAGCCTTGCCTTTTCTCCACCACTTAAAGTTCCTACATTTAAAAATACGCTTTCATTTTTAAATAGAAATCTTCCCAGCATGCTTCTCATTTCTGTGTCCGTGTAGAGTCTGTACGAATCTTTCATTTCATCAAAAACTGTATTGGAAGGATTCAGATTCTGCTGTTCCTGATCATAATACCCGAATTGAACATTATGCCCTATCTTTAGCCGCCCGCCATCAGGTTCAAGCTCATTCATGAGGATTTTAAGCAAGGTAGTTTTACCCACACCATTTGCTCCTACTATGCAAATTCTCTCACCCCTTTTTATGTCAAAATCTACATTTTTAAACAGCTCTTTTCTCTGCATGCCATAGCCAAATCCTTTTTGCAGACCTTCTCCCAAAGCCACATCATTTCCGCTCTTAAACTGCTGTTTAAAATGTATTTTCATTTTGCCCACAAGAGCCTCTGGCTTTTCCACAAGCTCAATCTGGGCTAGCCGTTTTTCTCTGGATTGGGCGCGCTTAGCCAGTTTTTCTGTACCATGTTGCTTAAACCTTCTGATGATTTCTTCCTGTCTGGCTATTTCTTTCTGCTGTCCTTCATATTTCCTTAGTTCTTCTTCCCGTCTCTGTCGTTTTTTCTCTGCGTATTCAGAATATCCACCCTGATATGTATACAACTTATGGTTTTCCACTTCAAAGATACGGTTAACCGTCTGATCCAGAAAATATCGGTCATGGGATATTAATATAATTGTTCCACTATAGGACTTGAGATACTGCTCCAGCCATTTTAAGGTTCCAATATCAAGATGGTTGGTCGGCTCGTCTAAAAATAAGATATCTGGTTTCTTTAAAAGAAGACAGGCCAGTGCCAGCCTGGTTTTTTCTCCACCACTTAGCATGGATATCTTTTTATGATAAAAATCTTCTGTAAAAGCCATGCTATTTAATATGCCATTTATTTCACTTTTATAACTATAACCGTTACATCTGTTATAAGCTTCCATGATTTCATCATATCTTTGCAGAAGTTTATCTACATTTTCTTCTTTTGAAGACTTGTCCGAAATTTCATGGGACAACTCAGCCATTTCCTTTTCCATGTCAGCTATATGGCTGAAGATAGCTGAAACTTCTTCTATTAGTGTCTTATCTGAATCAAAATTCTGACTTTGTTTTAAGTATCCGATACTTGTATTCGCGGAAATAAATACATTTCCATCGTCATATGGCATTTCTCCACATAATATATTCAGCAAGGTGGTCTTTCCTGCACCATTGTTGCCTACTATGCCAATCCTGTCTCCCTGATTTACATGAAAAGAGACATCTTTAAGAATTACATCCACGCCATATACCTTCATTATATTCGTTGCTGAAAGTATTATCATTTCATATCTCCGTTTTTTAATTTTCGTTACAGAATTTTGCAGTTTAAATGTCTGTAAGTGGTAAATTTGGATAGGCATCCAAGGTTAAATCACTGCAAAATCCCGCTTTGTATTTGTAATATGCAGCACATCCAATCATAGCTGCATTGTCTGTACATAAAATAGGTGCAGGACAGTAAAGTTTAATTCCGTTCTCTCCGCACTTCTCCGTGAGCATTTCCCGAAGCCTGCTGTTTGCAGCCACTCCTCCTGCCAGCACAATCTTATCCTTTTTCATTTTTATGGCTGCATCCACAGCTTTTGTGACAATTACATCCAGAACTGCCTGCTGAAAGCTGGCTGCAACATTGGCAATGTTCACTTCTCTGCCTGCCTGTTTTTCTGAATTGATGTAATTCAGTACACCTGTCTTTATACCGCTGAAACTGAAATCATAGCTACCCTTTTCAAGAAACACCCTCTTAAATGGAATAGCTTCCGCATCTCCTTCTTTTGAAATTTTATCAATTAAAGGCCCTCCTGGATATCCCAGTCCCAGAACTCTTGCGACTTTATCAAAGGCTTCTCCGGCAGCATCATCCCGGGTGCCGCCCAGTACTTTAAAAGAGTTGTAATTTTCTACTTCTACGATATTTGTATGCCCCCCTGAAACAACCAAAGCCATAAAAGGTGGCTCTAAATCAGGGTACTGTATGTAGTTGGCACTAATGTGCCCTTGTATATGATGTACTCCTACTAAAGGAATGTTTTTGGCAAAAGCGTACGCCTTTGCAGATGCTAAGCCAATCAACAGCGCCCCCACAAGTCCAGGTCCGTAAGTTACACCGATTAAGTCCACATCATCCAGCGTAACACCTGCTTCCATCAAGGCCTGAGTTGTTACATTATTGATGTTTTCCAGATGATGTCTGGATGCAATTTCGGGTACAACTCCTCCAAAAACCTGATGTACTTTTATCTGCGAGGAAATAACATTGGAAAGCACTTCCCTTCCTTCAAGAAGTAAGGCTACCGAAGTCTCATCACAGCTTGACTCAATTGCCATTGTTAAAAATTTTCCGTTTTTCATTCCATACTCCCATTATGTGTATCTGCACGTGCAATACATTTGTTATCTGAAGATAAATGTCTGCAGTTTTCACATGACATGTAATCCGACATATTAAATGTGCTGAAATCGTGCCTTCTCTCAAATCGGCTGCAATTTGATACAGGATTGCTCATGTCATCATAATAGTCTTCACTGCTGTTATAGTAATAATTATCTCTGTTTCTGTTATTGCCATAGTAAACTGTCATTTTACAAACCTCCAAAATACTTTTTATCTTAGTATTTCAAAGGTAATTTGTTTTATTCATGAGTACGCCACATAATTATAGCGTTTTCACCATTATCCAGATAATAGCCTTTTCGGATGCCCGCCGGCTTAAAGCTGAATTCTTTATATAAGTTCTGTGCTGGCAGATTGGATTCTCTTACTTCCAGGGTAAAACTGTTCAATCCATTACCTTCTCCAGTCTCTATTAAAACTGTAATAATAGCTCTTCCGATTCCTCTTCGTCTATATGCTGGAGAGACGGCCACATTAGTGATGTGTCCTTCGTCGAAAACAGCCCACAATCCTGCATATCCCACAATTTTATCATCCGTTTCAGCAACTATATAAAATGCCCTTTCATTTTCCATAATCTCACTTTTAAAAGACTCTTCACTCCATGGATCTGCAAAGCACACTTTATCCAGTTCTGCCATAGACTTAATGTCCCGCTCCTCTGCACTTCGGATAATCAATTCACTCATAGGGCTCACCGTTTATCCTGAGCCGCTTTTGCTTCATCTAACTTTCTTTCTGCTTCGGCTTTTCTCATATAATTAGGTCTGAGATCATTAAACTGGCACATTTTTCCCTCTTTATACAATTCAAGAGCAAGTTTTGCAACAGAGGATGATTTTTGATAGCGTGCTTCAGCATCTGCAAAGTTAATTTGTATATTGCTATTTAACGATGAATTTTGCCACTCCTCGATTTGAGACTGATATGCTTCGACACCATCTCCAAAAAAAGTTACTTCATTCTGTTCTTTTTCTAAAACCTGTGCCAGCAAATCCAGAATTTCCGAAAGCATATAAGCCTTTCCTTCTACCACTTCCTGAATCGAATGACTGTCACCCCATTTATAGGCTCCCCCATATACCTGGTTCCTTCTGGCATTGAAAATAGGGCAGTAAATACCCTGGTATTCTTCTTTGTTAAAAAGGAAAGATTTTAGGGTTGGTACGCTGATACATTCTAACTTCAATGCCTGTGCCAGTGCCCTGGCAGAAGAAACACCTATCCTGATACCAGTAAAAGAACCTGGTCCTTCAGATGCTGCGATTGCTGTCAAATCGTTTATATGCAATTTACTTTTTTCGAGCACCTTCTCCACCATGGGCATTAAAAACTGCAGATGATTCAGCGTTTCCCTGCAAACTTCCTCAAAAATCTGACCCTTTTCATTGATTACTGCCACCGATGCCGCAGCCCCGGTGGTTTCAATGGCTAATATATTCATAGACCCGCCTCCAGTCCTTTTATGTCGTAAATTCTTTCCCCTTCATTCTGTCCATAGGTAATATTAATAACAAGGGCATCTTCCGGAATAATCTCTGTTATTAAGTCTGCCCATTCTACGATGCACACCCCTTTTCCAAAGAAATATTCCTCATAGCCAAGTTCAAACATTTCTTCTATATCATTGATTCTATACACGTCAAAATGATAAAGAGGCAGCCGCCCTGGTAATATTCCTGGACAATAGTAAAAGTAGGGCTTGTAATTGTTTCCTTAATTCCAAGTCCTTCTGCAATATATTTGGTAAGTGCTGTTTTGCCTGTTCCCAAATCGCCAATCAGCGCCACAACGCTTCCCGGCATCAGCTTATCCGCAAGCCTTAGCCCAAATTCTTTTGTTTGTTTCTCATCTTTTATAATTAATTTACTCATACCTTTTATTGTACCACATAATTTATTTTAATAAAATATTAAAAGTATACATAAATAAAATGCCCTGACTGACTCAGGGCATTTTATTATCTTAACATATTAATCATAATCTGGCTATTTATGTAAAAATCCAGCTATCCTTTTATATAGGAAGAAAGTTATTACCGAATTCACTCCGGCTTTTATCAGATTAAATAGTACAATAAACGGCATTACCTTCATAACTGCGCTTAAGGGCCAACCCGTAAACAGGGGTGTAACAATCATATTGGCTATCACCATTACCACAGTCATGGTAATAACACCAGCACAAAGGGCTATTACCGCTTCTTTTTTATTCTTTCTGCCCTTGTACAACATTCCTGCAACTAATACAAAGGAACCCGTAGCTAAAATATGCATGATAATGCCATACAAACCACTGATGGCACTTACCGTTGTTCCCTGGATTACAGCAGTAACGATTGCCAGCAGAAGGCCCGCCATTGGTCCAAAGGCAAATGTACCAATAAAAATCGGAATATCCGCAGGATCATATTCTAAAAATGTTGCGGCCGGGAAAATAGGAAAGTGTACTAAATATACCAAAACTACTGAGATTGCCACAAGCATACCCATTTTGGCCATTTTAACTGTTTTGTTTCGTGATGTCATTTTTAATCCTCTCAATCTTTTCTAAATAATAAAAAAACCCTGAGATTTCTCTCAGGGTATGCTGCATTGAAATAAAAGCACGTCAATTAAACATGCCTGTTTCTTTCATCCGGACTATACCGTCGGTATGGGAATCTGACCCATTCTGCTTTTCAGCTCGCGGACTCGTAGTATAAAACTCATTACCGCCGGTGAGGACTTACACCTCCCCCTGAAACAATTCTGCATATTATTATATACTTAGTGTGTTAATCTGTAAATAGCATCTGCAAAAATTTTCGCATTTAAAACTAATTTGTCGATTTCAATACATTCATTTTTTTGATGTGATGAATCAAAATCACCAGGAAATATGCTTCCGAAAGCTACGATATTCTTTGCAGCTCTGGCATAAGTTCCCCTCCTATAAGAATAGGCTCTCTTTCCGTATCTCCCGTATGCTCTCCATAGATTTCCATTAATGTTTTAATCATGGGATGATCCTTTGGCATGTAAATAGGATCCTGGTTTTTTATTTTTATGACCCCCATATTATACTTGTTAATAACAGGCATCATAGCCTGATAAACTGTGTCATCATTGAAGGTAACAGGGTACCTTATGTTTATAGTAAGAATTAACGCTTCTCCTTCAAGGTCCACCTTGCCCACATTAAATACCAGTTTTCCTGAAGCTTCATCAGAAAGCCCACATCCCATGGCACTCCCGTCCAGTTCGAAGCCAATATGTTTGTTATAAAACTCTACAAATTCATTTACGTCATCATTTATTATGTCAATTTTACCTAAAAAGTCCATTAATACTGAAACGGCGTTGGTTCCGTCTTCCGGGGTAGCTCCATGGGCAGAAACACCTTGCACTACTATTTCTAAGCTCTTACCAACACCTTTACAGTTTAATTTAGCTCCATAGGCATGCTGTCCCTCTTCAGCACAATTTTGATCCCTGTATTGGGATGCCAGTTCTTTTACTTTGTCATAGGCTTCCATTTTATCTGCTCTGACCACGGCTCTGGCATAATCCGCTACGGAATTAGGTGCGTTACCCCCGGTGAGGCTCCTGAGTTCCAGTCCCTTTCCTGCACTTTTGCCGATTTTTTTAGCCAGCTGAAAAACCAGAATTCCCTTCTCAGCATATATAGCCGGATATTCAGCATCCGGAGTAAATCCAAAATCTGGTGCCTTCACCTTTGATAAGTAATGGTACATACCTTTCCAGTTGGTCTCTTCATCCAGTCCAAGAATCAGCCTTACCTTTTTTTCAGGCATGTATCCGCTGTCTCTAAGTGCCTTCATGGCATAGTATGCAGCTACAACCGGTCCCTTATTATCTATTGTTCCTCTTCCATAAATCCTGCCATCCGCTATAACTCCTCCGTATGGTTCATATTCCCAGTCAGAACCCTCTGGTACCACATCCAGATGGCCTATAATACCCATTACCTCGTCACTGGTGCCAGTAATCTGTCCTTCCTCATCAAGAATATAACCGCCGAATTCAATGTGTCCCCCGTAATTGTCTGCATTTTCTGTGTCAAATCCTTCGGATTCCGCTTTTTTCATCATGTAATCAAAAGCTTCAGCCACACCTTTGCCAAAAGGGGCATCTTTAGCAGGTTTATCCTCTACACTCTTGATTGATACCAGTTCCTGAAGGGTTCTCACCATTTCATCTTTCGATTCATCAATGCGTTTCAAGTATTCCATTTGCATCCTCCAATGCAGCTTCTGCTCTGGATATATGTCCAGAAGCTTTCAGCGTTTCATTATTTTGCAGGTTTTCATCTAAAGGAATAATTTCGTAAATTGGTCTTCCACCTGAATTATATTTTTCCACCCAGGTAGGTACTGCACTCATTTTCACATTAGTTGCTTTACCTTGTGATTTGTCATATTGCAGATTTACCTTTGCAATTATTCCTTCTTCAGTATATCTGTTATTTAAGGTTTCTATTCTCTGATTTGATATAAAATTTCCCATACTGTAGAATACCGGAACGGTTTTACCGGTAGTCTGGTTTTTTATGTAATCCATTTCCTGAAGTACATGAGGATGTGATGCAAATATTATATCCACATCCATATTGTCTACACTTTTCTCCGCTATGTATTTCTGCCACTTATTCGCAGAATTCTGATATTCTTCTCCCCAGTGGTAGTACAATATAACAATTTCTGCTCCTGCCTTCCTGGCTTCTTCACAGGTGTTCTTGATCTGAGCCAGATCATGGTCGATTGTATCGTAGCTAAAGGAATTAATCAGTTGTGCATTCTCAGGAGAAATAACACTTCCATTTATTGCAGTACCGGAACCACCTGTTGACGTTTCAAAAGTATACGCTACTACAGCAACTTTTACACCCTTTACGTCTGTAATGGCGTACCGTTTTTCCTGATTATCAAGTCTGCTCCCCACAGTTTCAAATCCTTTGGACCTTAGTACTTCAAGGGTCCTCTTCATCCCAGGGCCTCCCCTGTCCATCATATGGTTGTTTGAAGTTATAGCCACATCAAAGCCAGTATCTTTTAGTGCATCCGCTAATTCATCCGGGGCACAGAAGTCGGGATACCCTGAATACGGCGCTCCTGCAAAAGTTGTTTCAACATTGCACAGAGCCAGGTCTGCCTGACTTATGTAATCTTTAACATATTTATAATTATTTGTATAATCGTATTTACCTGTACTTGCATCATACTGACACTCTATCTGTGGTTTGTGCACCATAACATCCCCTACACAAAGGATATTTAAATCAATAGGCTGTTCAGTCTGTTGAACTCCTGGCCCTGCAGACTGCTTCACTTCCTTGCCGCATCCACTAAAAAGCAGTGGTAATGCGATCAGGCACCCCACTGCAATTAAAGTAATCAGAAGCGCTGTAAACCGATTTTTTCTTTCAGCGTTTTCCATATCTATTCCTTACTAAACTAAACGTTTTCTACTCCTGCAATTTCAGGGTATGATTCTTTTAATAGTTTTTCAACAACTGCCTTCAGTGTCATGGTTGCACCAGGGCATCCTGCACAGTGTCCCTGTAATCTTACTTTAACAATGTTTTCAGGTGTCAGTTCAACAAATTCGATATCTCCTCCGTCTCTCTGTAAGAAAGGTCGGATATTTTCTAAAGCTTCTTTTATTTTTTCTTCCATGGTAATTTCTCCTTTTTTCTACTTTTTATTATTCTACCACAAAAACAATTTTTTCAATAGAATATTATGCTTTTTTCCTGCTAAAAAATGTAGTTATTTAATACATACTTACAATGTCAGGCTCCATTGTATAAGCCGATATGGCCTGTCCTCCTACAATTTTCTTTACAACCACAGATTTGATAGGATCTCCGTTCATATCAAATGTGATAGTTCCTGAGGCTCCCGGAAATTCTCTTGTGTTTGCAATAACTTTTCTAAGAGCTTCTCCATTCAGGGCAGTACCTGCCTTGTTTAAGGAATCCACTGCAATCATATAAGCGTCAAAACCAAGAGCAGCCGCACTTTCTGGAACAGCGTCCTGTCCATACTTGGCTTTATAAGCTTTTTTAAAGTTGTCAGACATAATCGTAGTATTTGTATTTGGGTCAAAGATAGTTGAGAATGAAACATTCTGCACTGCTTCTTTGCCTGCCAGTTCCATTAATTTCGTTGAATCCCATTGGTCCGTTCCTAAAAATAAAGCAGTGACGCCCATCTTTTTTGCCTGCTTCAGGATTTCAGCTGCTTCTTCTAATTTTACAGGTAAAAAAACAACCTGAGCACCTGATTCTTTTATTTTTTTCAAATCTTCTGTAACCTGTTTTTTCTTATCAGCTTCATAATCACAGGAAACCACTACTGCGTTGGCATTTCCTGTCATTTGTATAAATTTATCTGAAAACGTCTGTGAAACGGCTATGGCATAATCATCATTCTCAGGCCTCATAATGGCTGCAGAACTGGCCTTCAACGCTTCTACTGAATACTTTGCCAGGGCAACACCCTGAAAAGAATCCAGTAAGCAAACCCTGAAATAAAAAGGGTTATAACTTGTCACCAGCGGATTTGTATTGGTTATGGCTATAGCCGGCAGCTTAGCCTTTTCAAAGGTGCTTACTGCAGCAAGGGAGTTGGCACTTCCATAACTGCCAAGAACAATAGAAACTCTTTTATCTACTAATTCCTTGGCTACACTTTCTGCTACATTCATATCGGATTTATTGTCCCCATAAACAAGTTCCACTTCTTTTCCCAGAGCCTTTGGAAACATAGTATGGGCCAGCTCAATACCCCTGGCTTCCATCTCTCCCATTTCCTTGTCTTTCCCACTTAAGGGTTCAAAAACGCCGATTCGGACAGTTGATTCCGGCTCTTCCTCTTTATCTATAAAAGTACTTTTAAAATTTTCAAAGGTGGCACACCCTGTAAGATTTAAAACAAGTACCATGACTGTGGCAAGCAGGGCTGCTTTTCTGATTCCCTTACTTCTATTATGTTGTTTTGAGTTATTAAAAATTTTAGTCATATTGTCTTTCCCCTTTACCCTTGCAATATTACTTACAGTAATATAACACTCCTATGATACCAAATTACAGGTACTTTTTCAAGCTGTTTGCCATAGACTGCCTGCTTAATTTGTGGTTGAAAAAATTTTTTAGAAAAATATGTTTAATCTATTATTTTCAAGGTATAAATGAAGTATAATCAATTCAATAAGGTATCACCCATATGGATATGTATCTATATTTTTTATTGGGTGATCACATATTAAAGAAAAAATCTATAGGAAAATGGAGGATGGAATTATGAAATGGACTTGTTCAGTTTGCGGTTATACTTATGAAGGTGCTGAGGCTCCGGAAAAATGTCCACAGTGCGGAGTAGGCGCAGAAAAATTTGTTAAGGTTGAAGAAGGTGCAAGACAGTGGGCTGACCAGCATGTTGTTGGTGTTGCTAAGGGTGTTGATCCTGAAATCATCGAAGGCTTAAGAGCAAACTTCACAGGGGAATGTACAGAAGTAGGTATGTACCTTGCAATGGCAAGAGTTGCACATAGAGAAGGATATCCTGAAATTGGTCTTTATTGGGAAAAGGCAGCTTGGGAAGAAGCAGAACATGCATCTAAATTTGCAGAACTGTTAGGTGAAGTTGTTACTGATTCAACTAAGAAAAACCTAGAAATGAGAATCGAAGCTGAAAATGGTGCATGTGCTGGTAAGAAGGCTCTTGCTACATTAGCTAAGCAGCAGAATCTGGATGCTATCCATGACACTGTTCATGAAATGGCTAAAGATGAAGCAAGACATGGTTGTGCATTTGAAGGACTTTACAACAGATACTTCGGCAAGTAGTTAAACCCATTATAAAAAAATAATATAATTGAGATATTCATATGAAAAAATCCGAAAATTTATCGGATTTTTTCTTTTTTTGCATATGAGTATAATCGCCACACTAATGAATAATTCCCTTTAGGATAAAAAACACGATTGGTACCGCTAAAGATGGTAACATATTTAACGTTTTGCAATCTTTTATCTCTAAAATACTAAGCCCTGAGCTTGCTATTAAAATTCCCCCAATGATAGAAATCTCTGTGAACAGAGTCTCTGAAAAGAATGCGCTTGATAGGTATTGTGCTGTGAGATAAATACTTCCCTGCCAGACAAATAAAACAGGTGCAGCAAATATCATCCCAATCCCATAGGTAGACGCGAGAACCATGGCAGTAACCAAATCTAACGTAGCATTTGTAAATAAATATGTATTATCCCCATAGACAGCACTCATTACAGGTCCCAATATAGATAAAGTTCCGATACAATAAAGGAGTACCCCTGTTGACAACCCTTGTCCTAAGTTTGTTTTGGAATATCTTCCAATCAGCTTTTGAAATTTTTCATCAATATTTATGATGGAACCAATCAGACTTCCAATTGCAAGACTAATGATAAACAATACAGGATAATTACTCTTCCCCATATAATTTGCAATAGTATTTATGCCTAGTGCAACAGCAGCTAAACCCATAGCATTAAAAAGAGCACCTTTATATTCTTCTTTAATACCCCTATGAATCAGAGTCCCTATAAGACTGCCTACAATAATTGTTCCTGTATTTACAATTGTTCCTAACATTTTATCATCACCTCTTTCAACTATATAGAGATAATAATAAACCCTCTAGTAGCTAGAGTGTCAATCTTTTTTATATGGAATTTGTATTTCGGTTACATGTTGAGAAATATCATTTGTCATTCCTTCATCTATCAAGGCTATTTCAATGGCATTTCCGCATATCTTGTAGTTTCTTTCTTTTAAATACTTCAATAATTTCTTATAATACTTCTTTGCATCTTTATGTGTTCCTTGAAATCTTAAAGTTAAATACGTTCCTTTTGCAAGTTCAGAGCAGCTTGTTCCGCTTTGATCTTCCTCTTCAACAATAACAATAACAGAAGAGAATTCATCAAATTTTCCCATTTCTAAATTATCTTTTTCAATGGATAATGCAACTTTACCTAAAAATATAGCCGAATTTAACAAATGAGTGCTTCCAAGTTCTGCAATAGGATACTCAATATCCTCTCCAAGGCTTATACTCTTCTTTAAAACAGCTATCTTTCTTTCTGAAATCACTTGTTCCTTTATTTCATTAAAATCCGACTTCATAGCGTCTTGAATCTGAGAAAGACGGTTGTGAATCTTCCTTTCTATTCTTTCAAGCTCATACTTTTTGTGAGTTAGTTCATCTTGCTGCCCCTTTAACATGGTGACTAGTCCATCAACTTCTCTGTTATCTAAAAACTCTTTAATCTTAAAAAGTGGCATATTTAGTTCTCTTAAATATTTAATGGTATTTAAGTGTTCAAACTGTTTAATAGAATAATATCGGTATTTTGAATCTGGCTCGATGTATTCTGGTTTTAAAAAGTTTATTTCATCATAATATCTTAATGTCCTTATATTTATATCAAAAAGCTTTGCAATTTGGCCAATAGTAAATAAATCTTCCACTTTATCACCTCTTCATAAAATTTTATAGATGTTTTTCGTTTTATCATACCATATATCTGGAAATTTATATGTTTATTTTTACCGGCCCAGGGTATATAATTTACATAACGGAAATAACTAACAGTTCTATATGATGCTAGCAGATATATAGCTGTTAAGAAAACCATAAGTGCTGCAAATATGCTATTCTGTATGAGCAGGACTAATGTAATTTTATACATAGGAGAGTAGTAATTATGAAATACGATTGGACCAGTGATTTAGAAACAGGAAACAGTACTATAGACGGACAGCACAAGCAGTTAATAAATGCTATTAACAACTTGCTTGAGGCCTGTGCCCAGGGTAAAGGCAGAGATGCTTTAAAAGAGACTACAACATTTTTGTATGACTATACTGCAAAGCACTTCGCAGATGAAGAAAAGCTTCAGATAGCAAGTCAGTATCCTGACTATACAAATCATAAGCAATACCATGAGGGATTTAAAAAAGTTGTACGTGAAATTGCGGATCAGCTTGAAAAGGAAGGTCCTAATCTTGTTCTTGTAGGGAAAGTAAACACCAGTATCGGTGGATGGCTTATCAACCACATCAAGAAAGAGGACGTAAAAGTTGCAGCTCATATTCGTTCAAAATAAAAACCTTATTACACAAAATAGCCATTTGCATTGCAAATGGCTATTTTAATCCGATAGAAGCTTAACTGTAAAGTAAAGGGGACATACTCTAGATATTAAATTGTTTAATCAGTCCACAAGCCATTTCATCTGCCATTAGCAATGCTTCTTCCTGTATCAGGTCATATTGCATGATACTGTCTTCATATTGCCCTGTAAGTATTTGTGCCGCTTCGTTTTCAGTCATTTCTAAATGGTTATACAGCATGGACTGCCAGACTTTAGAATCCCAGTTTGGATTAATGTTTCCTAAGAAATTTGCAATTTCATCTGCATTCCCATACCATAATTTACGCTGTTCATCCGCTGTTTTTGTATCTCCCGCTTTCACCCCATTTACCAGTTGTGATGCTATCATCAGATGTTCTGTGAAAAGTTTTTCAAAATCCGAAGCTTTCTGGTTGCTATAAAACATACTCAGGAGATATGCAAAATCTTTAGGATTTTCTAACAGCCTGTTGGTGACATAATCTAAGTCCCCCAGATTTGCAGCTGTGCTTATCAGAAAAAAACGAGTCCACATTACGTGCTCAATCCAAAGACGTCTAAGTAAGTTATATAATTTTACTTCTTTTGGTGTTAAGTTACCATTCATACAATCAGAATTTTGTTGGTCCATCGTACTTCCTCCTAAATTATTCTATAATATTGTATGCTGTGTAACTAGTTTGGTTCAGGCATTTTTATTTGCCCTTTTATCTCTTTAGTGAAATTCAACTCTTATATCCCCGGTTGATGCCTGGGCATCAATGAGATTGTCTGAATTGTTATGAACCTCATACGTCCCTTCCGTACTATCCTTGCCTGCTGTAATATCTCCCATATCTGTATTCAGTTTTAAAGAATACTCCTCCTTGTTAAGAGTGGTCTGTACATCAATATCCCCCATATCCGAAACTATAGTATTTTTTCCCTTAAGGGTTCCGTCTATGTCAATATCCCCCATCTGGGTGTCTACTGACAGGCCCTGTGTCTGGATATTTTTAATAGATACATCCCCTAAGTTGGTATCTAAGCTCACAGTGCCTCCTTTCACACCAGTTAATTCAACATCCCCTAAATCCAGCCGGATATTCAGTGCTTCTGTTTCTATACCTGAAATATCAACATTCCCCAGATTATTTTCCATATCAATTAATTTTACCTTTGTTCCCTTAGGATAATATATTTTATATTCAATTCCATCATTATTTTTAAGGGAATTCTCTTTTTTTATTCCCAGGTTAATATCTTTTTTACTCAATTTATCAACAATGGACAAAGTTCCGTTTGATACTTTAATTTCAGGTTTTCCAAATTTTTTATCATAAGTATATACCACCTTAAAATCATTGCTTTCAATCATTCTGATATTACCTAGAGTAACCTTAGTTTTTATCACATTGACTGGCTGTTTAACCTCTGTAGATTCTGTAACTCTTTGTCCGCTCAATGTCACAGTGCTTTCCTGGTCAGATGTTCCTATATGCAGGCCAGATGAATTATCACCTAAATCCCAGGAAAAGTGGTTAAGCTCTATATTCCCATCTGAACCTAGCATCAGACCGATTCCGGCAAAACAAAGGCCAGATACAATTAAACAGATG
Source organism: Aminipila terrae (assembly GCF_010120715.1). Lineage (NCBI taxonomy): Bacteria > Bacillati > Bacillota > Clostridia > Peptostreptococcales > Anaerovoracaceae > Aminipila > Aminipila terrae. Next base: position 2,076,294 of record NZ_CP047591.1, on the reverse strand, counting down.
CACACTATGATGTATATTTTTAATTTTTTATTCATTTTCCTCTGCCTCCTTTGTTTTTGCTTTTATTTGTCTTTTTTCATTCATTCTTTTTGCAGTAATTCTTATCAGGAACTTTACTGCAAATACAATTCCAAGTGCAAGCAGGGCTGTGGCTCCTACCAATGCCAACCCTGTACCTACTGCGAATATTCCATCAGCGAAATTAACAAAAAGTATATATATTCCTACAGCAAAGGCAACGATTCCACTGACAAAAAAAGCTGCTACACAGAATAATGCCGCCACAACCACAATTATTGCCATCACTAATATGCATATTGCCAGCAATCCACCTGCAATAGCCAGTGGCAGTGCTACTGGGGCAGCAAAAATCCCTAAAATCACCCACCATATAGTGGCAATTCCTTTTTTGCCCTGGGGGTTTCTTTCCCCTGATTTATTGCTTAACTGTTTTACTGCAAAATCTGCTTTAATCTGAGTTGCAATCCTTGAAGGGTTCCCCAGCTCTCTTAAGGCAGCTTCTTCATTCTCTGCTCCTGCATCGTCTAAATATTCATTGTAATAGTCTATTGCATCCCTGCATTCATCCTTTGGAAGCTTCGACAGTTCTGACTCAAGCTTCCTTATAAATTCCTGTCTATTCATCCTTATCACCCCCGCACAATATGGCATCAACCTGATTTTTATAAACAATCCACTCTCTTTTATACATTTCATATTTTGCTTTGCCTTCACTGGTTATGGCATAATATCTTCTGTTACGACCCTGAAACGGCTGATCATACGTTTTTAAATAGTTTTCTTTCTGCAGTCTTCGTAAGACCGGATAAAGCGTAGATTCAGAAATATCCATTACCTGCTTCATGGTTTGCGTTAATACATAGCCATAGGTATCATCTTTTGAAAGAACTGATAATACACAGGCATCAAGCAAAGCAGATCCAATTTGAAATCCCATTTTCTCCCTCTTTTCTTTTATGTTATGTTTGCAATAATACTATATGACATATAATATTATTCGTCAATACATATATTCTTACAAATTTCTTAAATAAAATACTATAGCCATTGTAAGTTTATCCATCACATTCACCAGCCCTTTAAATGGCGCATATAATGATTTAATAGTGTTACTACTCCGTAAAAAAGGTGAAACTATGTATAATAATAATGGTAATTGGTCTTGTGATTACCAATATAACTTTAGCAAAAGTGTAAACATTCCTATTGAACTATATGAATCTTTAGAAGGTAAATATTTTATTGGCTATGCTGATAATTTAAGTTTTGGAAATGGAACCAGTGCATGGGCAAGGTTATACAACCCCCGGATTCAGGCGTAAATCTATTTGTTAATGTCTGGACAGTAACAGACATATCCGAATCACCTTTTCGTGCACAGTTCTGGTTCAATTCCACTCCCCCTTCAGAAGGAAATATTCAAACAGCTCTGGTAACCCCTTCCAACACAGCCATACAGCCTCCCCCTGAACCCAGGATAGAGCTGCAGTTAGAATCTAATGTTACGGGAAATCCTGTAGGGGGCATCAAAGCCTTTGTCCGCAGAGGAGAACCAGAAATCACTTTGGTTGAAACAGAAAACGGCAAATTGATTTTCCCACCAGGAGGTTCATTTTTAGTATTTCTTTCTTTAGCAGAAGGTTCACAGGCTCCTGCTGCAGGCAGAGTAGCTTTCGGCTGGTGGGAGGAAAGAATCATCGGTAATGATTGCTTTTCCTGTGAAAATTGGAGGTTCAACAAAGATAGGTAGTATTCTTGTACAAAAATAGCCAGATTTCTTTTCTGAAATCCGGCTATTTTTTCATTATTATTTACTTTGTTTTCGTGAGTTATTGCTTTTATTTTTGATGGTTAATCAAAAGAAATCGCAGGCTTTCCCTCTTCATCCATAGCCAGGCTATAAATTCCTGCAGAAGGCTTTTCAGCCTGTTCACCCCTGGGTATAAATTCATCAAACCGCCTTACAGGACTTAAAGTATTATTGGATTTTTCATTCCTTTTTTTCCCTGAATCCACAGAAAGCTGGGATACAGATAGCTTGTCCTCCGATACTTTTAATTGTTTAATCTGCTTATCCAATTGCTCAATCTTCTTTTTTATTGAGTCATGTTCTTTGCTTTGTTGCAAAGCAAAAGGACTGTTCTCTTTTTTCAGTTTTTGCTCTAAATCTTCTTTTTCTTTTCTAACACGTCGATTTGCCTTTGCGAATCTTGATGGTCTTCTTTCACATTATCCTGTGCACAAGAATACCCTAACCCATTTATCTCCATATGTAAAACCCTCCCTCAGATACTCGGTTACCCACATTATATGAAAGGGTTCTAAGTTCTTCAATGGGTTTGTTGTGAGATGTTGTCCCAATGTTGTGGAATGATAAAAAGCACATTTAATTTAAAAGATTGAAAGTTATCTTCCACGCTGATAGTCCCACTATATTTTTCAGCAACAGCCTTGATATTTTTCAGGCCGATTCCAGAGCCTTTTGGAAAACCATCCTCTTTGTTCTGGCTGTTCTCCACTTCTATCATAAAAAAAGAGCCTTTTTGTGCTGCTGACAGCGCAATATATTTTTCATTGCTCTCTTTCATGGAATGACAGGCTTTTATGGCATTATCAACCGCATTGGAAAATACAACAGACAAATCCATTTCGTCAATTTTACCTCCAGGCGGAATCTTAACGTCACAATCAGCCTGTATCCCGGATTGTACAGCACCACCCAGTTTATTGCTCAGTAACATATCAATAATAGGATTTCCTGTCTGACAGGGGTAGGAAAATAAATCCGATGTAATCTCCAATTTGTTCAGGTATTCCCATGCCTTTTCTATTTCTCCCATTTTTATTAAACCTTTCATTACCATCCAGTGATTCTTTAAATCATGACGAAATGACCGTGTTTGTTCATATCGTGTTTGCATTTCCTGCCTATAATTTTCTTGCATTCCTAACTGTTGTTCCAGCAATGCATTCTGTATTTTCAGCTCAAAACCTTCACACAATTTACTATAAGCAAAAAGTACTGCCATCAGACAAAAAAATGCTGCAATTTGTATTAATAACATCTCTAAATCATTAATCTCAGGAAAAATTCTTTCTCCATTGGAATTTAAAATAACCATATTTCCATAATTCATGAATATATGTTGAACTACCAGCAAGATAAATAAAACAGGAAGTAAGAGAATCAGTATATACCGGTTTATTAAAGTATTTTTAATGTAGAAATACTTTAATACGTACTTATAAGTCAAAAGTACTGCAACCATGGCCAGCAAACTATTTATTATTAATATAACTGCTACGACTTTCCCATTATGAGATGCATGGGTGCAGAGTATGCTTGACAAAGATTGAAATATTCCGTTCACAACCTGCATAATGGTAATGGTTAGTACTGTTGTAACTGCTGATATCACTGGCGGACATTTCAAAACCAGATACCCAAATCCCATTAATAAGACGGTTTCCAAAACAGTTGCTACAGTAAAGGGCACTTTTAGCTGTATTTCAACTGCATATATAAAATACATGATGACTAAATAAAGAAGGTAATAGTACCAGTCTAATTTTTGTTTGATAAACCGACTAAAAAAGCCTATCTCAAGTAACGCCAGGCAACCATTTAAACCACAGAAATAAAAAATAAATTCAAACCAGCTGCCGAATATACTAAAGTTATTCATCCTATTTTTTTCTCTCTTTCATGTAATTTAGAACTGCCTTAATAAAATCCTGCTGACGGGATCTGGAAATGGGTATCTTGTTTCCATTTTCAAGTTGTGCAATCCCATTTTCATATCCGCAGACATATTGCAGATTAACTAAATAACTCCGATGGCATCGGACAAAATAACTTTTTAACTGCTTTTCTAACTCGTCAATTTTATTATAGTAGTCAATCACGCCCTGCTTCGTATAAATATAAATCTTACGATTAATAACCTCACAATAAAAAATGTCTGTAAGTCGGATTATTTTGTATCCAGTAGATTTTTGTACCGTAAGACTGGCTGTCCTTTTATCCTCTATGTAATGTAAAATCCGGTCCATGGCTCGCATAAATCTCTCATCCTCTACCGGCTTGAGCAAATAGTCTGTGGCCTCAACATCAAAAGCATCATAAACATATTCTTTTAGAACGGTAATAAATACAATATAGCTTTCCCCGCCTGCTTCTCTTATTTTTCTGGCAGCTTCCATTCCTGACATTCCTTCCATCTGGATATCAAGAAAAATAATATCATAGTCCGTACTACTTTCTACTAATTCTTCTGCATTTGAAAAGAGAAACACCTGACTGGAGCAATTGGTATTCTCCATATAAGCAACTATTTTATTATTCAACTGTGACCGCATGATTTCTTCATCATCACAAACTGCAATTTTAATCAAACTATCTGTTCCCTCTCCATATAATATTCCACTCTAAGCATACATACCGTGACGGGGCAATGCAAGAAAAATGATGTGAATGGCAGTTATATTGATGCCAAAAGTAAAGAAGACCTTAAATAGTTTTCAAATATTCTTCAAGACAGATGCCTTTTTCCATAATCTGCTTAGCAGCTTCCTTTCCCACATATCGATAATGCCAGGGTTCATAGCCAATACCTGTAAAATTGCCCTTATCTGATGGATATCGTAAAATAAATCCATATTTATAACAATTCTTCATCAGCCACTGCTGTTCAGCTGTCTCTTCTTGTTTTTTATCCAGTGACTGATATCTTGTTGATACAATATCAACAGCCAGGCCAGTCTGGTGCTCACTTGTTCCGGGAACCGCCACCCATTTAGCGGCCTCATTCCTTGCTTGTTCAGGTGAGTATCCCCGTGCAACATATTTATTTACTTGATTATTAAAAAGGTACTGCTGTTTTTCCATTGTTCTGAAAGATGAGCAGATTACAGGAGATAAACCTTCTCCGCGGGCAGCGTCTAGCATCTCCTGCAACTCTGGATAAATCCGTTTATCCACTGATTGCCCATTTTTCAATTTAGTTAATTCAACTCCAAAGTTGTCAGGTACTTTATTCCAGGGATTCACAAGAATTAAATTCCAGTCATTCCTGCTGTTTATGCCTCTATTTGCAGCACTAATTGCACTGACTTCACTGGTTTTGTTGATTTTCATTTTAGTATAATCTGTTGCAGCTTGAACTACCCCACTGCTATGATCCTGTGTGTCATTTGTGAACACTTGTCCCAGCATAAGGAATACGAAGCAGCTCATGACTAAAAACAACATTCTCGCTGCAATTTTTTTTTGCTTCTTCCTTTTCCTGCTATGTTGCCTTATCCTACAACTTCCTTGCAGATTATCCATTCTATTCATGTTTTAACCCCCTTAAAAAAACGAAATGCACTTATCTTGTAGTTAATTCTACAAAATAAGTGCATCATTCTCGTTTTATTGTTGTATCAGAATTGCATCATTTTTTAATAAAGTCTTATTAATCCATTTTATTTTATATTTATCAGAATCTTTGATATTCTCTGAAGTCACCAATTCAAAGGATAAGTAATTATTCTCCTGATTATATTCATATGAAAAGTGTAACATCTCATCTGTATAGTTTATCCATCCTCTGGAGCTATTGCCTTTAACTGAAATGTTATTTAAAGGTAGCCCTAAATAATCCATGTACAAAACCGGATTAAATTCTTCTTGAAACTCTGGCAATTCTTCTTTAGATGATATGACAATCCGATAAATTGCTGCTGTTTCCATATCCATGGAAACCCATATAGTGCAGTTTCCCCCTTTCAGACACAGTTCTTCAATATTTACTCCATTTAACGGTTCATCAATATCGAAATATGTGGTTTTTTTCAATTCTACTATCTTTACATCCTTGTCAACTTTAAGAGGAGGAATCACGTTCTTTTTCTCCAGCAACTCCAACTGTTTTATGACTTCATTTAATGATTCATGTTCAGCTGATTCCAGTAGATTGTTTGTACTTAAAACGGAATGTCCTGCCGACTTCATGATAATGGCAAATTTTTCTTTTATATGTAAAGATTTATTTGCATTCTGCTCTTCTTTTGAAATGTCTGCCGTATATACCTGATGTATCACTCTTTTATTCTCAAGGCTTGTAATTTCCACCGGCAATAATGCCACTATAAAGAGAATCAGAAACAATAAACAAATTTTAGTAAAATTATTTATTTTTTTCATTGTATGGCTCTCCCTTTAATGTAAAGGTAACACAAGTACCAACTGATATTCGGCTTGAAAAATGGATTTCAGTATTGTGCAGCCTTAATATCTCCTCACAAATAGCCAGTCCCAGTCCAACGCTGCCTTCTTTTCTGCTTCTTGATTTGTCAACCATATAAAATGCCTGCGTGATTTTTTTAATCTCAGCTTCTTCCATTCCGTTTCCGTTATCCCTTATTGTAATCATATAATTATCATTCTTCATTTCTCCCCAGACAACGATCTCGCCATTCTGACTAATTGCCTTTCTTGCATTATCAATTAAATTGATAATTACGGTTTTCATTAGCTCCGGCTCTATATAAACAGTTGCTGGTTCGATTTTCTTTATTAATAGTATGTTTGATTCCTTTAATACTGGTGACATTATAGAAAATATACCCCCAAAGAATTCTGCTGTGGAAGTTTTTCTATAGTTTATTTCCTGCTTTCTTAAAACCACCAGATCCAGCAACCTCATAGAAAGCATTTCTAAACGCTTTCCTTCTTCAAAAATATAGTTTGCACATAATAAAGTTCTTTCCTTATCCATTTGCTTTGAACGGAGCATATCTGAGTAACCAATGATAGATGTAAGAGGTGTTTTTAGCTCATGGGAAAAAGCAGCAGCAAATAATTCCTGTTTTTCCGCTTCCTCTTTTAACTGCTTAATTTTTTCATCCAGTTGTTGTGACATAAAATTGAAATTTTCCGATAGTACGGAAAATTCATCTTCCCCCTTTATTTCCACTGTCTTACTAAAATCACCTGCTGCTATTTGTTTTGCTGCAGCAGTCAGACGTATAATGGGCTGCATCAGTAGTTTTGATATAAAAAACATTAAAACACCAACAACAATAAGCATCTCTATTATAATTTCCATAAGAAGTACATACTGCATTTTTTGATTTTGAAATATGTAACTGACATTTCTAACAGTTTCAATATAGCAAAGCCTATTTAACAGTATTGCTGGGCGTATGGTCTGAATATATGTTTCATTTCCCTTTGTTTTAATCATATATCCTTTTGTATTCTGAGAAAGATTAGAAATAAGATTTTTATCAAATTCTTCTGTTAAAGAAGAAAAAAGAACCTCTTTGTTTTCCTTTATTAAACAGAATGAAATTTTTTGGTTCATATTATTGATATTCATACTTTTTGCGATTTCAAAAATTTCCCCATAATATAAATCTTCACCATCATGCAGCTCTGTAAATGAAGTCCGTCCCTGATTGTAATTTTTTAACTCATTGATAAGTGAATAATATACAATATCTCCGAATTCATTGGAGACATTTACTTCATGCTGCATAGCTGAATTAAAATTTGAATGAACCAGCTGATAACCCCCTACGGAAAAGCATGTTATGGTTATAAACATGGTGCAAAAATAAATTTTCCAGTAAAATTTCACACATTTACCTCCAGTCTGTATCCAACTTTATAAACAGCTACTATTTCTTTTTCCAGACCTAACTTTTTGCGCACACGCTGTACATGCAAATCAACGGTTCTGCTGTCACCCATGAAATCTTCTCCCCATACCCTGGTATAAATCTGGCTGCGTGACAATACCCGGTTTTTATTTTTCGCAAAAAAAACTAGTAAATCAAATTCTTTAAGGGTGAGATTAATCAATTGTCCAGACTTTGCTACTGTTCTTGCAGCAATATCAATATGAATATTGAAAATATTCATGGTTTTAGCTGTTTTATCATATCTTCTCAAAACAGTTTCGATGCGGGCCAGAAGTTCTACTATTTCAAAAGGCTTTGTGATATAATCCTGCGCCCCGGCCTTTAGCCCTTTTACTTTATCCAGAACATTTGATTTTGCAGTTAGAAAAATAACAGGAATCTCGTAAGTATTTATATATTCTATTAACTCATAACCATCAATCTTAGGGAGCATGATATCAAGTAAAACTAAATCGAATGTTCTGCTCTCAATGATGTCTGCTGCCTCTTGCCCATCATAAGCACAAGTACAACCATACCCCTCGTCTAAAAGGTTCATTTTTATTAAGTTTGAAATTGGTTTTTCATCCTCTACTACTAAAATTTTTATCATTGGAATCCCCCTCATTTGACGTTTTACAGCATAATTGTATCATACTTGCATCCTACTTTTTCTTAAGGGTATATTTATATAAAATAAAACTTTCATTAATTTATCACTTATATTGAATATCACTTATCACGTTTCCTTCATAAAATAAAAGAGCTTATCAAAATGTGCATAAAAACATTTTTAATAAGCTCTGAATTTTATCTTACTTTTTTATCTTACAATTTTATAATAAGCTTTGGCAGTCAGTCCGTAAACAATTCCATATATAATGCCAAATATTAAAATGGTAATCAGAGTGCAGGTGAGAAATAAGTTTATATCCGTCAGCCGGAACAGGGCCAGCATTTTTGTTATCATGTTAAAGGCTCCCGCTACATGTATCACTGCAACAACTAATGGTAGAAAAAATACTGTAAGCATCTGGCTTCTAATAGACTTCTTTACTTCCTTTGGAGTCAGTCCCACTTTTTGCATAATCTGGAATCGCATTCTGTCCTCATAACCTTCTGAAATCTGTTTATAGTAAATAATCAGAACTGTGGCCATGATGAATAACACACCCAGGAAACTGCCTATAAACAAGAGTCCACCAAACACTGCCATTGAATCCTGTTCCATCCCTTCCTTTGTTATTATATAAGAGTGCATATCCTGCTGCTTTAAATTGTTTTTTAACCTCTCAAGGAAAAGCTTTCCTTCTTCTGCACTCTGCTGATAATCAAATCCACTGTAGCTCTGTAGAATTCCCTCAGATTTATAAGTAGTATTGATTTTTTGTCTTAATTCTTCAAAAACATTCTGATTTGGAACAACAATATAAATCCGTTGATAATTCTGCATATTATTGACACTGCTAAATGAAAAGTTTTGAAGATGTGCCTTTACAGCGAATTTGTGATCCAGTACTGAAATTGAATCTTCATCATACTTGGAATCTGAATATATTAAGACCTGATCATCCTCCAGCTTCCTGTGAGTGTTTTCTGCACTGTTGTAGTCATCCAATGCAATAAAAAACAACTGGTAGGTTTTACTGCTGTCTTTGTCTATGCCTGAAAACTGATCTTCATTTCTCAATGAATCATACATAAAATAATTAAATACTGCTATATTTTTGGCCTGTTTTATGCCATCAGACTGACTCTTTTGAATAATATCAAAGATTTCAGATTTTGTATTTGCTGTAATGTCATTGGACATAATTTCTACTTCTCTGGGATATGCATTTTCCACTGCACTGTTCTGCCCGGAGTATAAACATACTGTTGTTGATAATGTAACTAATACCATGGTTGATAAAATACAAATATTAGCCAGACCTACAGCATTCTTCTTCATTCTGTAGATCATTCCGGACGTTCCGATAAAGTGCTTGGTTTTGTAATAATAATTTTTATTCTTCCTAAGTGTTTTTAAAACGGCAATGCTTCCAGCAGTAAACAAAGCATAAGTTCCTATGATTACCAGAATAACCGCCAGGAAAAACATCATTATTGCAGCCAAAGGTGATTTAATAGTTAAAGCGATTCCATATCCTAAAGCAATTGTAATAACACCAATTGTGGTTAAGAACCATTTGGTTTTCGGTTCTTTCTCTCCCACGTTGGAACTTTGAAGAAGTTCTACCGGCTTTGCCAGATGAATCTGACGCATATTGGACAATAACATGGCAAGGAAAATCAATCCAAATAAGATGACGGAAATCATCATTGCCCGGCTTTCAATAACAAATGCAATTGGAATCTTACAAGCCATCATTTTCAGAAGGATCAGAAACATAAATTTGCTTATCACCAGTCCACTTATTAATCCTAAAACAATGGTTATTCCATATAAAATAGCATTTTCAAAAAACAGAATAATTCCTATATGCAATTTTCCCATCCCTAGCACATTGTAGATTCCCAGTTCCTTTTTTCTCTGTTTCATAAGGAAATTGTTTGTGTAAAACAGAAAAATGCATGCAAACATTCCCACGATAAAACAGCCTAATCCTAAAATAACTCTTAGAATTTCTCCTCCTTTAACCATGGACATTCCATCACTCTCTGCAATGGAATTTAAAATATAGAACATTGCTACAGTACCTATGGAAGCAAGGCAAAATGGCAAATACATCCTGCCGTTCTTTTTCATGTTTGCCCATGCCATATTAAAATAAAAAAACCTATTCATTTGCATTACCTCCCGCAGCAATTACAACCAGCGTATGAGATATTTTTTCGTACAGTTCTTCATTTGACATTCCTGCTTTATAAATCTGATGAAATACCTGACCATCTTTAATAAAGATGACTCTGCTTGCATGACTTGCAGCTTTTGTACTGTGTGTTACCATTAAGATGGTCTGCCCACTTTTGTTAATGCCTGAAAACAAATCCAGTAAATGATCCGAGGCTTTTGAATCCAAAGCCCCTGTAGGTTCATCTGCTAAAATAATCTGAGGATCTGTAATCAATGCTCTTGCCACTGCTGCACGCTGTTTTTGACCTCCTGACACTTCATAAGGATACTTTTTTAAAAGGTCAGAAATCCCCAGTTTCTCAGCAATAGGCATAATACGCTGCTGCATGTCTTTATAGGGTGTTCTTGCCAAAACTAACGGCAGAAAAATATTATCTTCCAGAGAAAAGTTATCTAACAAATTGAAATCCTGAAAAACAAACCCAAGGTTGGCCCTTCTGAATTCTGCTATATTTCCCTCTTTTACTGCTGCAATACTTTTTCCATTTAGCAGTACTTCTCCACTGGTTGGTTTATCAAGAGCAGCTAATATATTCAGTAATGTTGTTTTTCCTGAACCGGACTCGCCCATTATGGCTACATACTCCCCCTCTTCTACCGAGAAATTTACATTGGACAATGCCTGTACCTGATTGCCCCCGAACCGTGTAGAATATATTTTTTTTAAGTTTTTCACTTCTAATAGTGCCATTTTTCTTCCTCCATTTCCTGTTATATCCCTTTTGTAGTTTTATGATAATAAAAAAACGAAACCTCTGCCATAGATTTCGCTTACATTTTAGGTTTTAACCTTTCATTTTTGTAAGGTTTCATACTTTTATTCCACTATGATTCTTTCTGTATGCAAATCCAGCAATACCTGGGTTCCTCTTGCTTCTTCCGACTCAATGGTTATTCTGTGAGATAAATTCTCCATAACTTTTTTGCACAAATAAAGCCCTAATCCACTGGCTTTCTTATCCATACGTCCATTATATCCTGTAAAACCCTGTTCAAAAACTCTTGGAAGATCCTCCCTGCTTATACCTATTCCACTATCTTCAATGATCAGAGTCTCTGATTCCTGCTTCATATATATTTTAATGCTTCCCTCTCTTGTATATTTCAGTGCATTGGACAAAAGCTGCTCTATCACAAAACTCAGCCATTTTTCATCGGTAAGCACCTGAACATCTATATGCTCCAGCTGAAGGTTTATTTTTTTATATATAAAAACTGCTGCGTACTTTTTTACTGCCTGTTTTACTATTTTCTCCAGATTGTGTTCTTCCAGTACCAGATCTGAATTCATGCTTCCCATTCGAAGATAATGCATAACCATTTCCACATATTGTTCTATCTTAAAAAGTTCCATTTTCATCTGCCTGGTGGCATCCCCTTCTTCAGCTTGAAGAATCAGGCTCAAAGCCGTTATTGGCGTTTTAATCTGATGGGCCCAGAGTGTGTAATAATCTATCATATCTCTGGTCTCTGACATAAAAACAGATTCCTGCTGTTTCATCTGTATAAACAGATCACTTACAAGCTTCTGGTAATCCTGTTCTATCAATGTCCCACAATCTGGCATACTATCAATGTTAAACGTTACCTGATTTCTTAATTCTACTAGTAAAAGGTGTTTTTTACAGGCATTATAAAACTCATATAAAAGACAGATTATTCCTAGAAATCCACATACTTCAGCAGCATATAATACTACATCTGCCGGAACAGACTGCAGCATAAAAAGGATACCAAATATGCAACAGAAAACCAGATATACTATGGCTTTTTTTACATTTTCCTTTACAAACGCCCTGGCAGTTACCATTATTTCATGTCTCGTATTCATTCAATAATATACCCAATGCCTTTCTTGGTTAAAATGTAATCTTCTAATCCTATCTCCTCTAATTTTTTTCTAAGTCTGGTAATGTTTACAGTTAAAGTATTATCATCAACAAAATTTTCATCTTCCCACAATCTGGTCATCAGGCTGTCTCTGGATACTACTTTCCCTGCACCTTCAAAAAGTACCTGGAGAAGGCGGAAATCATTTTTGGTAAGTTCTATTTTTTTATCTTCATAGATTAAAGTGGCATTTCCCAGATTGAGCAGCACCCCATTATGTTCAATGATGTTAGTGCGCCCCTGAAAGGAATAAGTCCGCCTTATGATAGCCTGAATTTTAGCAGTCAGAACACTTAAATCAAAGGGCTTAATAATAAAATCGTCTCCCCCCATGTTCATGGCCATCACAATATTCAAATTGTCCCCCGCAGAAGAGATAAACACAATAGGAACAGATGAAATCTGCCGAATCTCCCTGCACCAGTGGTATCCATTAAAAAATGGCAATGTAACATCCATCAATACAATATGTGGATCATATGAAGTGAATTCAGAAATCACATCCTTGAAATTCTCTATATATTTTACCTCAAATCCCCAATTACCAAGATGAGTCATTAAAGACTCTGCTATAACAAAATCGTCTTCTACAATCAATACCCTGTACATAAATCCTCCTGAAACCTACTTTCCTTCTTCTGAACACTCTGGAACAATTGAAATTTTGTTTGCCATATATATTCCTGCTATAACAAAAATAATTCCTACGGCCTGCAAAGGTTCCAGACTTTCTCCCAGAATAAACACCCCACATAATACTGTTAACACTGTTGTAATGCTGGCAAAAGCAGTAGTTCTTGTTGCTCCTATACATTTTATGGAAGCATTCATTAAACAAAATGCTATTACTGAGCATCCTATCCCCAGATACAGACTTGTGAGCATAAACTGAAGGTTGTGGATAGGAAGTGTCAGCCAAACCTTCACACTGCCCTTAGAAATATGCTCCATTGCTGCTCCCAGATCAAATGCCAGGGTTCCCATCCCTGTCATGATATACGTCTTCTCTATACTGCTGTATTCTGCAGCCTTATCTGACAAAATCGAAAAAACAGCAGCTGAAAAAACGGCTAAAATAAGTGCTAAATATCCCAGCACATTAAAAGATACACCTACCCCTTTACAGGTGACCATGAGCACTATGCCCGATACAGAAGTAACTACTCCGGCAGTCTGTAATCTGCCGGGGATTTTCTTTAGAAATTTAATAGACAAAATTAAAGTAACAATTGGGATCATTGCTATAAAAATGCCGCTTTCTGATGCTGTGGTCAATTTAATTCCTACAGTTTCCCCTATAAAGTACAAAACGGGCTGGAAAACAGCTAATATAATTAAAGCCTTTTTACTTTTTCCTTTTAAGTTAACTGGTAAAATTCCCAAAGCGGCTAATATGGTCATTACAATCATCCCAATAGTAAATCTCCAGCTAAGGAGAGTCAGGGGAGAAAAATTTGTTGTAATCTGCTTTGTCAGCAGCACACTGAATCCCCATATTACCTGTGCACAAAGAGAGAATAGGATTCCTTTAACAGAATCCGTCTTCTCTAAATTTTTAATTCCTTCTTTTTCACACATTTTTGGTTACACTAACACCTTTCATATGTATCTAAAGTTATTTTCTTTACTACTCTATATCCAAAAAAAACAAGTGTCAAGGGATTGGATTTTCATTTAAGAAAAAACTAATAAATTCAATAAACAATACAAAAATTATCATACAAATTCGCTTTTATTGGCAAATATAATATGTTATGATTATGATAACATTTATTCCTTATAGATAAGGAATGACCGGTATTTCTGCTGATTATTTATTAAAGAATGAGAGGAATTTCAAATGAGTACAAACACAACAAGGTATCCTCAATTAGAGGTAGATTTAAAAAAGTTCAGGCACAATATTGATTCTGTAGTTAAACTATGTCAGGATAAGGGCATTGACGTAGCCGGTGTCATAAAAGGGTTTCATGCAATACCTGAAATGGTAAAGGAGTTTGATAACTCCGATTGTAAATACATAGCTACTTCTCGAATGGAGCAGATTATTGATTCCAAAAACGCAGGTTGCAAAAAACCGTTTTTCTTAATCAGAGTCCCTATGCTCAGTGAAATTGAGGACCTGGTAAAATACGTAGAATACAGCTTAAATAGTGAACTTACCGTACTTGATAAAATAAATGCAGAATGCCAGAAACAGGGTAAACGCCATGGTGTAGTCCTAATGTCCGATTTAGGGGACTTAAGAGAAGGCTTCTGGGATGTAGACGAAATGGTGAAAGCTGCAAGTTATGTAGAAAATCAGTTGGAATGCGTTGATTTAATGGGTATAGGAACAAACCTTGGATGCTATGGTTCCATAAAAGCTACTCCTGCAAAAATGAATGAACTGATTGGAATTGCAGAAAAAATAGAAGCTGTTATTGGAAGAAAATTAGACATTATTTCAGGAGGTGCTACCACTTCCGCTGCCATGGTATTTGACGGAACTATTCCTGAAAGAATCAATCATCTCAGAATAGGTGAAGGTATCATCCTTGCTCATGATTATGGTGCCCTTTTTGGTGTAAATGCAGACTTCCTGAATCAGGATGTATTTACTTTAAAAGCTGAAATTATTGAAGTAAAAGATAAACCTAGCCATCCGGTAGGAGAATTGTCCTTCGATTGTTTCGGTCATGTTCAGACTTATGTGGACAGAGGCATTAGAAGAAGGGCGTTGGCAGCTTTAGGAAAGGTTGACTTCGGTGATTCGGATATGTTAATTCCAAGAAACGATAAATTAGAAATTTTAGGATCAAGCAGTGACCACCTAATTCTGGATATTGAAAATTGCAAAGATGATATCCATGTAGGAGATATCATTGAATTTGATTTATGCTATGCCACAATGGTTTATGCTACAAGTTCAAAGAATATTCACATTGTAGTTAAATAATTAAAAAGCAGCTTTAATCAGAACATTCTTTAAGGTTATTAAAAAACTCTGTACGAATTTTTATAAAATCATGTACAGAGTTTTTTTAGTTATATTTTATTGTTTATTTGCCTCAACAAATCTTTTGATTTTTTTTGAAGTATTCTTTTCAAATTCAGTTTTTCGAAGTACAATACGCTTAATCTTCTTAAAATACGGTGAAGTATCATTAATTTCATCCACTTCTTTCCAAAGAAGCTCTTCTACCATGTCATCTGTATATCCTTCTCCCAGACATTGTGCCACTTCCTCTTCATCAATACGAATTGATGCTACAATAACAGTGTCAAGTCCATCTTCTGACTCTTTATCGTAAACAAAGGATTCTAATACATAAGGGATGTTGCTTAGATAGTACTCTAATTCTTCCGGATAAACATTTTTCCCATTTTTAGTAATAATAACATTTTTCTTTCTGCCAGTTATATACGCATACCCTTCTGAATCAATATATCCTAAATCTCCTGTATAAAACCAGCCATCTTTTAATACTTCTGCTGTAGCCTGAGGCATATTGTAATATCCAAGCATTACATTTCCTCCCTTAAGGCATATCTCACCAATGCCTTCTTCATTTATATCTACAACTTTCATATCAAAATTAGGTAATGCTCGTCCGATGGATGCAGATTTTGGTGCTTTATCTGGATTAAGAGCCCCTATAGGTGCACACTCCGTAAGTCCATAGCCCTGCAGAGCCAGAATACCAAAATCTCTTATTCCGTCAAGTATTTCCGGATTAATAGCAGCTCCGCCGCAAATCATCAGTCGCATTCTGCCGCCAAATACAGCCCTAATGTCTTTTAGAAATATATTTCCTAAATCTAACCCAACTTTTTTAGTTGCTCTGTTAATTTTAATAATTCTTCTTAAAAGTTCTTCTTTTCCCTGCTTTCTGACATTCTGCCAGATTTTTCTGTACAGGTTCTCAAAAAGTATAGGCACTCCCAGAAATATAGTTGGTTTTACCTCTACAAGATTCTTTGCAATGTATTTAAGTCCTTCACAGTAAGCAATGGCTGCTCCTTTATACAGGGCAAGCAAAAATCCGCAGGTACATTCATAGGTATGATGAATTGGCAGTACAGAAAAGAAAATATCATCAGATCTGATTTCCAGTACTGTGGGAGCAGACATCAAATCCTCTGCTATATTTCTATGGCATAACATAACGCCTTTAGAAACTCCTGTCGTACCCGATGTAAATAACAGCATGCTTAAGCATTCCTTATCTATTTCTGCATCAATAAATTCTCTATTGCCTTTATTAATGGCTTCCTGACCCTCTTTTATAAGTTCTTTCAGAGAAATCACACCACTTGTATTTTTATCAATGTCCAGATTTACAAGCATTTTTAATACCGTTTCACCACTTGCCTGCATTTCTTTAAATACTTTTTCAAACTTCCCATCAAAAAGTACACAGCTTACTTCTGCATTGACTATCAGCTGCATAAGTTCGCTGGCATTCAATTCCTTGTCCAGAGGAACCACAATCCCGGTACCACACACAACTGCCAGATAGGATATGGCCCACTCATAACTGTTCTCCCCAATAACTGCAACTCTTTTATCCTTAAATCCTCTTACAGCCAATGCAGTGCCAAGAGCGTTAACATCTGCAAGAGTTTCGGCGTAAGTTATACTTTCGTAATTTCCACCTTTACTTTTCTTTACCCAGAATGCAGTATTATCAGGATATATTTCAGCACTGGATACCAGTAACTCTTTTATATCATTAATGGGTCTGCTTTGTTTATACCGGATATGCGGATCTCCATTCTCATATATTTTTTTAATAAATTCTTCGGCTTGTAGCATTTTTAGCTCCTATTCCTCCATATTTGACTGATTAAATCTTTTGATTTTCCTTGTAGTGGTTTTTTCAAATTCCTTTTCCCTTATACCAAAACGCTTAACTCTCTTGTACAGGGGCATCTCTTCATTAATCCTGTCAATTTCCTGTTTTATAAAATTTCTCAAATCTGAGGTTGAAAGTTCTCCTGCTTTCTCCGCTATAACATCTTTGTCCAAATAAACTTCTGCTTTTACAATAGTATCGCCAGTCTTATCATCTATAATACCATGTACCAGAGCTTCCTGTATAAATTCACTCTGAGTCAGATAAAATTCTACTTCTTCAGGGAAAATATTCTTTCCATTCTTGGTTACTATTACGCTTTTCTTTCTTCCACAGACATATAAAAATCCATCTTTATCAAAGTATCCGTAATCCCCAGTATGAAGCCAGCCATCTATAAGGACTTCTGCAGTTTCTTCCGGATTATTATAATATCCCAGCATTACCGAATCCCCTCTGCAGATTATCTCTCCCACTCCATTTTTGTCAGCATCAATAATTTTTATTTCCGTACCTGGCATAGGAAGCCCCGCCGCTGCGGGTTTGCTGTACCGGTCTTTGTTTACCGCTATAATTGGTGCATTTTCTGTCATGCCGTAACCTTGAATCATTGGAATACCTAAAGACTGGAAACCTTCTATCACGCCAGGATCTATGGCAGCCCCCCCAGCTATAAACAGATTCATATGATTTCCCAAAGCATTATGTACATCTTTAAAAATCTTCTTTACGATGTGTGGATGGTTATATAATTTAAGAGTTTTTGACACCGACATCATTTTTTTCATCTTTCCCAGTTTGCCGGCACTTTCAGCTTGCTTTAAGATTTTTTTATACATTGCCTCAAACACAAGGGGTACCCCCAGCATTACTCCTGCCGGTGCTTCTGCCATATTTTTAAGAATGTGCTTTAATCCTTCACATATTGCCACAGTCATTCCCTGATAAATTCCAGTAAAAATGTGACATGTAAGTTCGTAGGAATGGTGCATAGGTAATACGGAGAGGCCAAAATCATCATAAGGAATGGATACATATTTGGACATATTATAGACATTAGCTGTTATATTCTTATGAGAGAGCATCACACCTTTAGCAAGGCCTGTGGTGCCGGATGTGAACAAAAGTGAACACATGGCTTCCCTATCGATTTCAGCCTCAATAAAACTGCGATCTCCCTGCTGTATTAATTTTTTCCCCTCTTCTATTAAAATATCCAAATTATATTTACCGGAAGAATCAGTCTCTTCCATGCATATTTGATATTGAACACTGTTTTTCAGCTGTTCCACAGTATCCACTACAGTCTTTTCCATCTTTTTAGAATAAACAATCGCACTGACTTCTGCTCTTTCAATTAAATTGGCCATTTCAGGTGCCGGAAGTTCTCTGTCAAGGGGTACGATTACACCAGTACCATTGGTTACAGCCAGGTAAGTTACAATCCACTTGTAACTGTTTTCACCAACTACTGCAATTTTTTTACCCTTCAGTCCCATTTCAATAAACCGGGTACCCAGGGAATCAATATCTTCTTTAAATTTTTTATATTTTACAGGAGCATACTCTCCTCCTGGTACAAGCTTGATCAGATATGCATCTTTTTCAGAAAATAGTTCTGCACTAGTATCAACCATATCCTTTAAGTCACTGATTTCTCTAAATTCATATAAGGCATCTTTAAATTTTTTATCGTTCATTACGTCCCCCTACTTCGTCAGAAGCATATTTTCTAAAATTTTTGCAGCATCTTCTATACATCCGTCACAGCTTCTTAGTATAGGTCCGTCATTCATCCCTTTTATTTCACTGCAGTTAATAGACTGATTTTTTTCAAAAAAAGCATCTGTCATCCTTTGCATCATATGGTAACAATTTTTCTTTGTTGCAGGTGCTTGCAAATTTCCATCACTCAGCTTCATTCCCGCTACCATAGCCATAGCAGTTACCGCTCCACAGGTTCCCATAGTTCCCATACCTAATCCATAAGCTTCTGCCATTTTAAAAGCAGTTTTTTCATCTATTCCGAATAAGTCACAGTATGCACAAACTACTGACTGTGCACAATTATATCCTTTTTTATGATTAGCTAAAGCCTGTTTAACTCTTTCTGACATTTTTTTCCTCCAAAATATATCTATTTTATAATTGTACCACATTTTTAACTCTGTTTCTATTCTTTGTTACGGTTACGCTGATTATTATGTGCAGTTATAATAAAAAGCACTCATGAAGAATGCAGTTCATTCTTTCATGAGTGCTTTACATGATTTTGATTAATTACTTAATAATACTTTCCATTCTCTGGAACATTGCTGCAACTTCCGCTCTTGTTGCCTGACCATTCGGGTCAAGAAGATTTCCATTTTTGCCTGTCATGAGACCTGCTCCAACTGCCCAGGAAACTGCTTCTTTTGCATAAGATGAAATCTGTGAACTATCAGAGTAATTATTCAGATTACCTTTTGCCGTCATATCTGCTTTTTTGTACTTTGCATACCTGTATAAAATAGATGCTAATTGTTCTCTTGTAATATCTCTGTCTGGCATAAATTTATTTCCTTCATAACCGGTTACTATACCATTGGCATTTGCCCATGCTATCGGTGCACCATACCATAAGCTGGAATTAACATCTGTAAAGGTTGAATTTCCTACTGATGGCTGCCCCTCAAGTCTGTAGAGCATTGTAACGATCATGGCTCTGTTTGTTCTTACGTTTGGACCAAATGTACGTTCATCTAATCCTTTCATAATGCCTTTTTGCATTACGTAATTTACAGCAGGGCTAAACCAGTTTGAAGTATTTACATCATTAAATGTAACTTTAACTGCTGCTTCAGTTGTGACCTTTGTACCGTCACTTGACTTAAAAGTAGCTTTAATTGTATGGGTAGTTGTCACATTGGTGAATTTATAGGAACTTACAGCCCCCACGCTCTTTCCATCTACTTTTACATCTTCAATAACGTATCCCTTATCTGGGCTGATTGTAAAGTTCTGATTGTAACCTTTTGCTACACTAGTGGTAGAAGGTGAAATAGTACCACCCTTTTCTGCTGTAACTGTTATTGTATATTTATCTACTGAGGTACTGCTGCTGTGTTTGCCGCTTCCGCCGCTGCTGCTGTTACCAATTTCTTTAAACTCACCCGGCATGCTGTCATAAATTGCATTAGCCAGTAATCTGAACTGATGGGAAGGATGTGCTTTATTTGTTATATGGCTTGCAAATACCGTTATTTTTGCATTGCCCACCTGATCTTGTATGATGTAAGGCTTTCCTTTTACTTCATTATGATTTGGCCACCATCCAGCAACATAGAAGTTAGCTTTATCACTAATGGTTGCCAAGACTTTAGAAGTGGCAGGCACCTTTTCAATCCATGATTCTGTATTGTTATACAGAATATCTTCTTTGCTATACCTTCCTGTAATTACACTATCTGTATCAAGGTTAGCTCTAAGAACTCCTTCATAAGAATTATTAAAACCGCCCATTTCAAATTGTGGTAATAAACCACTTGTTTGTAGGGCATACATACCATATCCACCTACAGCTACATATGAAGTTCCATCTTTAATTGCTTTTTTTATTTCCCCAGGCATTCCATAGCTGCTATCATCAGCAATAACATCTACATTATTATAAGAATCTTCCAATCCAAATCCTAATCCTTTTAGAACATAGATTAGCTCGCTGCCAACACCTGCTACTTTAGGCTGTTTCATAACTTTTACTGTAGCTTTTCCGTTAAATGAAGTAAGTTCTAAGAAATATTTATCTTTTATCCCTTCTAAATCTTTCTTTTCTGCAATAAAGTCGCCTTTGTTAAAGCCTTCTCCTGCTGAATAAATCATATACACTGGTTTATTACCTGCAAGAAGTTCATTTACTGCTTTAATAGCGTCATTATTGGTATTTTTAATAACAATCTGACTGGTGGTCTCAGCTGGAACCTCTGTACCTGGTATTGTCACTTTATCTACTTTATCTGTTTTTCCATTAAAAACATTAGCAACTCTGATCTCATACTTATCAAAACCCCTTAACTGAGGGAAACACATGGTTACTTCTGCATACATTTCACTGAAATCAGAGAAATCTGATCCATCATACAGCACACAGTTTGCCAGGCCTCGTTTTGCCTGATGCATAGGAACAATATAACTTCCCCTTGGATAAGTTACATCACCTACTTTAACGTCCGTATTTGTCTTTTCTACTTTTATTCCATTCTTTATTAGGAAATCTGCCATTTCATAAGCCGCCAGAGAATTTTTCTGTAATTGACTGTTTACAGGCAATACATAATATTCAGGGAAGAAGTTGTCATTTGTCCCTCTTGGTCTTCCAATTGATTCTCCTTTTGCATTTATCAGCCATTTATCTACTTCTCTTGAGTCAATGCCTTCCACTCCTCTTCGATAAACTTCCAGCTGATTTTTAAACAATTCTTCCTTATTTTCTAAGGCATACTCTAAAGAACCCAGCCCAGCATACATAAATGCATTATTAGACTCCTGATTTAGCTCAGGGATCTCAACGGTATGTCCTAAGGCTCCATGCATTAATGCTAAAACTGCCGCATACATTGGTGCACCATCATCCCATCCAACTTTATAATCAAACATTGGAATAATGTAATTACTATACTTCGTGTTAGCAATGCCCGTTCTTCCCATAGCATGTGCATGGTTGATTTCGCCCTTCATCAACAAGTCATATTCAAAATTTGGTTCATGAGGTGGTGTACATGGCTCTATCAGGAAAGCTGGAACAAACCCATGAAAATCATTAAAGATCATTGGAGACCATTTAGCTACAGCTTGAAAAACATTTTTCATTTCTACTTGTGTCTGATAGGTAACATCTCTGTTTGGATCGAATCCTGCTGCAGTTTCCCGATTATTTGAGAATCTGCCGTCTGGATTATCGTTCAAGCAGAACAGTACAATATAATTATCCAGTAAATCCTGAACCTTTAAAGTCACATCTTCTAAATTATCTTTACTGTTATTTTTTGTTGACCTCTTAAACGTGATTTCATCCTGAGTGGCCAGTTTCTTCAAAATATCAAGCTGTGCATCAACACCATTTGCTTCATCAGAATGAATGTTGTTAAACCATATTACAGGTTTATATTCAATTTTTTTATCTTCAATTTTTTTAATAAACCCAGCAGGATCATTAAGCATCATCGGCAATGTGTTTTCAAGGTAATTACTTATATCACTCTTGTTTTTGGCAAACATTACAAAAGGTATGTCTCTTCCCTGAGCTGACTTGCCTAATGGGGCATATTCAATATAACGGTCCGTCTTTGCACCCTTAATGATTTCCTCAACTGCAGGAAGAATTTCAGTCTGTTTATGATAAGAATCATATGCATTCAGCTTTATGGTAGTTTTGGCCTGAATATGATTTGTAGTATCCGTTACAACAAGATCATATTCTCCTATTAATTTTGGATAGACTCTTCTAGGGTAAGGCCTCTTTTCAAGGTTCGTCACTCCAAAAGGTAAATCGCATTTGATGACTGCCTTTACAGTATCACCCTCAATTTTTGGTTCTGTTACAAATTTAATAAATGGGGTGCCTGTGAAATCTTTGGTTTTATTATCAAATGACTTCCATTCTTCAAAAGATTTCCCCCCAAAAGTCCAGGTTAAATTTTCTAATGCAGGAGTGTATCCCAGATCTACACTGACTTGAATCTCTCTTGCTTCTGACATAGATAAAAGATGATTCGATGTAGAAATCACTGCGGGAGGATCTATATCTTTTAGTAAATTATAAAGCAGTTTAGTATATGAGTATAACCTGTTGCAAGCTCTGTCAGGAATCTTCTCATTCATAAATCCAAGATTATCTCTCTCGGTATGCATGATTTCCCCAAATTCTTGTGTTTCGCTATCCCCTGTTGTATAACTGCCATCGTCATATTTTAAATCCCAATTTGTACTTTCAAAATATACCCAAGGCAACCCCTTGTTTTTAAATGGGACATGGTCACTCCAATCCCCGGTTGTTCCTTTAGGGTATTCAGGATTTAACCCCTGTTGAGTGATTATATCTAAATCTAATGATTTCGCCAGGTCTAAAGTCTGCTGGCAAAGCCAGCCTTTTTCCCCAAGATTACCATAAACATACATTTTGTCGCCAAATAAAACTGTATCCAGGTTTATCATTGCAACGGTTTTATCTATTTCTTCCTGAGGCATTTGTTCTACAAAATAAGATGAACCTTTTAGTCCTACTTCTTCTGCTCCAAAGGCAATAAATTTAATAGTATAGTCAGTAGGAACGTCTTTCAGCTGTTCAGCTGCACCCAGCATGACAGAAACACCAGATGCATTATCGCTTGCTCCTGTTGAATCAATTGCTCCTTTAGTAACTACTACCGAATCGTAATGTGCCCCCACGATAACCTGCTTGTGGGACTTACCAGACTTTACTGCAATGACGTTAGCTGAATCTCCTTCTTTGACTATCTTCCCATTTTTATCCTTTTTAGTCCAATGGAATGGCTGAATTGATGTATCATATCCCAGACTTTCAAATACACCTTTTATGTAGCCTTTTGCTTTTGTTTCACTTTCTGTGGAAGCTACCCTGGCACCGATTTTCTCAGATAGCTCAACTAAGTGCTTATACATAACAGAATTCTTTGAAGCGTCAAAAACAGGTGCTTCGCTTGTAACGGCACTTTCACTGGTGATAGCTCCTTCAGTTGAAATGGCACTCTCGCTGGTGATAGCTCCTTCAGTTAAAATGGCACTTCCACTGGTGATCGCTCCTTCGGTGGAAATGGCTCCTTCACTTGATATTGCACCTTCGCTGGTGGCCAGTTCACTCCCAGAGACTGCACCTCCACTGGTAGCCGTCTCTCCACTGGATATGGCCCCTTCACTAGCAGTAGACTCTCCGCCAGAAATGGCGCCTTCACTGGTAGCAGGTTCCCCGCTTGTAACTGGCGGCGGTGTATTAACTACTGTATCTGCAGCAAATGCTCCAGGAACAGATGTCGTTAACACCATAGCAGTTACAAGGAATACTGCTAATTTCTTTTTTAACATTAATGGTTCCTCCTGTTGTTTTTTTATTTTATTCAGTTACAAATAGCCTGTTAAGATAGCAGACTATCGTTACTAAGTAAAACCCCATTCTTCCAGCTGCTTCATAGCTGTACTTCTCTCTAATCTCTTTAAGAAACCCACACAGAATATTTTTTTGTCTAAAAATCACCCCTTTTATAATTTTCTCTTATATACACTTCTCCCATCTATTTTCCACATTTCATCTTCCAGTTTAAACGCTATAACGGTTTCTTTTTTTCCCCTTTCAAAATCGACCAAGCACTCAGCAAGAGCAAACTTCTTTTGTCTTTCAACATGAATACGACGAATTTCTATTAATATTCCTACATCAATATCAAAATCAGAATGAATCAAAAAACAGTTTAATGATATGCTATCTTGAAATGATTGATTTAGATAACTGAACATTTTTATACGGTCTGCCATATAATACGCATCATAAAAATCCAGTAAAACTTTTTTAATTTGATTTTCGTCAGGGGTATGACTTTTCAACTGATTGTCCATATAATTTATTCCTCTTGTTATTCTTTTAACACCAAAAGTTTCTGATTTTCTTCTAAGGTTATAATTCTATTAAACCTTATAGTTCAAATCCTTTGCCTTGTCAAGTAAGGGCAGGCTTCCGCCATTCCCGTTTCCCTTGACTAATTTATAATTATACATTTTGTATCTTTTTTACTCCTCTTGTTTCCACTGACCTGCCCACCCATTTTTGTATTAAATAATTTATTATTCAGAGAATGTGATAGTAATAAATTATCGTATTTTTCTTTCTTAAACTTGTATTTTTCAACAGTTACCATGCAAATTTCAGTAATTTTTGTGGAGTAAAATAAAAAAAGATAATTTTTTCAATAAAAAACCCCTATACCTGGACTTTTTTTAAAATCTGGTATAGGGGTTTGTATTTAGAATATAAAGTTAATATGAATCAGACTATTTTATCTGTGGCTCCTTCCTGTGTTGCCTCCAGAGCTCTGGTTACTCTGTCATTCCATATGCACCAAAGAGTAATTGCTATAATTACAATCACTGCACCAATCAAAGCGAAAAATCCAGGAGCTTCTCCGTTAAACAAAAACACCCACACTGGATTCAACAGTGGCTCAATAGCCCCAATTAAATTGCATGCCAGAGCAGACCCATTTTTCATTGCAAGGCCAAATAGTATGTATGGAATACCTAACTGAAATATGCCCAAGGCAAGGATGCTAAGCACTGCTGGTGTGGTTACTGTAGTTTCTGTGAGAAATAATGCCGGTAATCCGATTATCGTTGTAAATATCTGTCCTAGTAAAATACCGGTCATACGGGTTTCTTCGTCAATCTCTCCTACTATTAAATAGGCACAGGCCACCATCAGGCCTGCCAAGATACCAAAGCAGTTTCCTAACATTCCCCCAGGGGTCAACTGGTCAAAAAAGAACAGCGAAATCCCTGCAAGAGTTATAGCAACTGTTATTATATCACCCCTTCTACACTTTTTATGTAAAAAAACTGCAGACAATATCAAAATAAATACCGGGGAGGTAAACTGTAAAACAATGGCGTTGGCTGCGGTTGTCAATTTATTTGCGATAACAAAGCACAAAAAAATCCCGCTCATGAAAGCCCCGCTTAAAAATGCCGGCTTTACAAATTTCATCTTTATCTTTTTATGACGGATATAAGAATATACTATTACCGATGCAATGGCACTGCGGACACCTGCAATGGCAAATGCATTCCAGGGAACCATTTTAATAAAAATACCGCCGATACT
Source organism: Aminipila terrae (assembly GCF_010120715.1). Taxonomy (NCBI): domain Bacteria; kingdom Bacillati; phylum Bacillota; class Clostridia; order Peptostreptococcales; family Anaerovoracaceae; genus Aminipila; species Aminipila terrae. The sequence goes on along the minus strand of NZ_CP047591.1, from coordinate 2,050,154 downwards.
CCAAAGTGATGCACATATCACCATATATAGAATGGATTTTCTTCTTTCTTCTTTCGTTGGTACAGGTTTTAATACTGATGATGTTACTTCCATATTAATTGTAGCCTCCATTAATAATCATGATTTCTATTATATCTGAATCATACCTATTTTTGTTACCTTTTTTATGAAAATTTTAAAATATTAATATGGTTTTGATTACTTAAATAAAAAACCGCAGACTCCAAAGGTTTCTGCGGTAAAATCCGGGCAATACCGGTCTCTCCCGGCTGTCAATGCTCCTGCATTCTTGGGCTGTCTGTTTCAGGCTGTCAATGGTTTTACCCATAATCTCGTAGCATACATAACACTGTCATTTTAGTTGCTTGTAGTTTACCTTAATATCGTTACAGTCAACTGACTATCAAGGCTTACAATATTACATTAAGAAAGAAGTTATTATCTTTCTTAATTCTATAACATTTCAAGAACATATAAGGGACATTTTAGGACATTTTTTATGCATCTTTAACTCTTTTTGTCTTCTGGGAGAACTCGAAAAAAGTGAATCACAAAGGGTATCGTTACAAAAAAGGTAAGAATGTCCGATATGGTCTGTGAAATCTCTACGCCTCTTAACCCCATGCAGTATGACAAAATTAAGATAATAGGAATAAAAAATAATCCACTTCGGAGTGCAGATAAAAAAGTAGCTATAACATTTTTACCAATACTTTGAAACATCATGTTAGCGCACACTGCCAATGGATGAAAAAACAGGGCTGTCAATTGAATACTTAAAGCGAAGTTACCAATTTCTATGACCTTCGAATCATTTCTAAAAAATCCTACCAGATTGGCTGATAACACCATGCCTAAAACGGCAAGACATCCCAGAACGATTTCCCCCGCTGCTACGGTAAAGAAAAATCCCTTTTTTACTCTTGAATATTTCTCTGCACCGTAATTAAAAGCCGATACTGGCTGGAAACCCTGACCAATACCCAGTCCTACTGCAAAAATAAAGAAGCAGATGCGATTTACAATTGTCATTGCTGCAACAGCTGCATCACCATAAATCCCAGCCTGGCCGTTTAAAATCATAATGGATACACTGGACAGACCCTGGCGCATCAGACTGGGAAGCCCCGTTTTCATAATGGTTGATACATCCTGCATCTCTCTGGAAACTAACCTGATTGATATTTTGCTCTGGGTTTTTCCACAAAGGAATATACTTAAGAGAATAAAAAAGCTAATCATCTGTGAAAATGCAGTGGATATACCAGCTCCTTCCACTCCCATGCCCATCTTAGTCATCAGTAGCCAGTCCCCTGCAATGTTCAGAACAGCTCCGGCAGTCAGGCCAATCATAGCTAATGAAGCCCTGCCTTCATACCTTAAAATGTTATTCATCACAAAACTGCTGGTCATTAACGGCGCTGACAGTAAAATAAAAATTCCGTAGGTTCTTGCAAAGGGAAGAATGGTAGCCGTACTGCCAAGCACCCTCATGAGTGGATCTAAAAATACTAAACCCAGAAAACTTAAAATAATTCCTATTCCAAAGGCATAGAAAAAACTGGTTGATGCAAATTTAGATGCAATGTCTAGGTTTTTTTCTCCAAGCTTTCTGGCTATCATACTGCCTGCTCCATGGCCAAACATAAAGCCAATAGCCTGGATAATAGCCATTAAACCAAATACTACACCGACTGCTCCGCTGGCACTGGTTCCTATCTTCCCTACAAAATATGTATCTGCCATATTATATATGTTAGTTACCAGCATACTGATAATGGTGGGGATTCCCAAAGTGATAATCAGCTTTGAAACAGGTGTTTCTGTCATTTTCCTGTATTGTAACAAGTCTGTTTGCTGCATTTTATATCATCTCTTTTCTTACTTGTAATATTATTATATTTCATTTTATAAAAAACGTATACTGTCTTTACTTTTCATTTGAACTAAAAAATATTTCTGGTCTTTACAGAAATGGGAAGAAAGAGTATAATTTATATTATAGAATTCCAAAATTGAAATGTAAATCATATGCAGGCATAGTTTAGTGGTAAAACATCAGCTTCCCAAGCTGAGGTTGCGAGTTCGATTCTCGCTGCCTGCTCCAAAGAGAGAACGGTTAAAAAAGACTGTTCTTTTTTATTTTCTTTAAATTTTCATATATATAAATGCTCTTTTTTATTCCGCAACAAACCCTTGCGTGACATAAAGCACATCTATTGTTAACATACTTATGTACAATATCTTTGAAAGGAGTTTATGATTCATGAACGATGTGGGGAAAAATATAAAAAAACTGCGCAAAGAAAGGGGTATCTCCCAGGAAACTCTGGCTGGAAAGCTGTATGTAACAAGGCAGGCAGTGTCGCAGTGGGAGAGGGGCCATACACAACCCGATTTGAAAACGCTGGATGAAATCGCAAACTTCTTCCAGGTAAATATACTTACAGTAATCTATGGAGAAAAGGAAAAAGCCACCACCATTCCCCCCCATCGGAGGAAATATAAAAAGGGGCTTATCTTATTCGGCATATTGTCCCTTACGATGATACTACTTGTGATGATATTAAAGCCATCCATTGAGTATATGTATTACCGTTTTATGGCGATAACATTTGTACGAATGTACATGGCTTTTTCACAGCCCCTGCTCTATCTATTTATAGCTCTCTTTGCATCAAATTTAATCTCTCTGGGCTGGGATTTATATATAAACCGTAAAGCAGTCCGCTGTGCAGTCTTTGCCATCAGCATTACATTTTTGTGCTTTTATTCAGTGATATTTCTACTGATGACTTCAGGTTTTATTTCTGGAAGCTATTTTTTTCAAAAATTATGGTTATTTTTGTGGCAGGTACCGGTATTGTTTTTGCTGCCCGGTATGGGGCTTCATTTTGGCAGAAAAGTCATTTCTGTAGGGTAGCCTATGTTATTCAAAATAAAGAAACCTATAATCCCAAGGGATTATAGGTTTTTCACTTTTATACTAATTATCCGGCTATGCAGTTCATTGCAATTCCTGCAGGTGTTACCAGAAATGGATTATCTGGCTTAATCGTAGTCATTCCTGTTTCCTTTTCAAATATTTTTTCAATTCCTGTCAGACAGCAGGTTCCTCCACAAAGATAAATCGTATCAACTTCCTTGGGATCTACATATTTTTTTACAATAGAGGCCATCTTTTCAACAACCGCTTTTACCACTGGAAGAATTTCTTTATGTTTACTGTAATCCTGTTTTATTACTTCTGCTTCGGCAAAAGATATATGGTAATTTCCTGCAAGAACTAAAGATACATGAGTTCCTCCCGTAGGCTCGTCTTCAATCTGCACAACCTTCTGATCTTTTAAAATGGCTAATCCTGTTGTTCCTCCACCGATATCTACAACTACACCATTTTCAATCTGGTAAATGGAATTGGCTGCTGTAGGCTCATCAAGAACATTTGTTACTTCAAAACCAGCACCTTCTGCCACATAACTATGGGTTTTCATGCTGGATTCTGTACCAGCCGGCATGGCAATAGCACAATTAATCAATTCTCTTCCATCTAATCTTTTTTCTAATTTTTCTTTTAATTCCCGGGCGATTGCCAGCGCCCCTGTATAATCAACCACTATTCCATCCCTAAGGACGGATGCTGCTTTCTTTTCGCACGCAATGGGATTATTTTCTTCATCAAGTACCACTAATACAATGTATGCAGTTCCCAAGTCCAGACCAACTTTAAGCTTACTGCCTACCGGTTTAAAAGTTTTAGTTTGTGATTCCTCTACTCTCTTCATATAGTCATTTACTCTTTTTAAATCCATCATATCTTTATTGCCTTTCATTTTGCTACTAATATATTCCACTCTCACTGGCTGCGTTTAAAAATAGCTATACTGCTCGTTATGGTTTATAGAGCTATTTATAGTTTTGTTCTGCCCATTTAACTGCATAAGAACATGTAAACTTTGGGGTTTTACCTTCACTTTTTATCTGTTCTATGGCCATTTCCATCATTTTTCCCGCAATTCCCTGTCCTCTCAGGGAATCGTCCACATACGTATGGGTAATATTTGCAACAGCTTCCATCTCTGAAGGAAAAGTTATTTCTGCAAGCACTCTGCCATTTTCATCTTCATAAAATATCCTACTGGTTTCATGTTTAAAAATCATCACTTTACCTTATACGATTTACTTACTTTGAAGTATCTCATACTTTCCTTTCTAAATTATTCATCTGATAGGCTAATACTTCCATTATGTGCAAATTGCTGCTATTTTAAACTTTTCTCGCCAACTTCAAGGGGATATCTAAATTATTCCATTATGTTTTATTAATTATAACACAACTTAAATTCTCTTCCTAGTAAAAATAATAAGCCTCTTTGAAATTATAACCCAAAGAGGCTTTTATCTGGCTCAAAGCCATGTGAAAGGAGTAGTTATTATGCCAATTCCTGCCAGTTTGCAGGATATACGAAATATGCATATCTTGTATTTGTAGGAGTACTGAAATGAATATGGCTGTTTTTAGGAATCAGTATAATATCCCTTTGTTTCCACGAATTACATTTCCTCCATCAATTTTAATTTCCAAAGTTCCATCGATAACATAATCAAATTCGTCATAGGTAAGAGTCCATTCAAAGTCTGCACCATTAACCAGTTCCATAATGCCAGCTCCCATTCTAGGTGCTTCCTCCAGAGAAACGATGTCCTTTAGTTTTACATCATCTCTGCCTTCAAAAGGTTCTGTTTTCACGGAATCCCCACGTACAACTAAAATCCCGCTGTTTTTATCTGTCTCCTTCTGGAAATCGTCACCACATTTAGCAGTCATCTGAACCAGTAATTCTTTCACAATCGCTTTTATTATATCTTCACTTAAATTCATTACATTTTCCTCCTGTATTATCAGGGTGAAGGGCAGTATTCCTTCACCCCTTATCTTTTTTACTATAAAATTTATAAAACTGAGCTTAGCTGTCTAAATCATTCAATACACCAAATTCTTCCTCAAATGGTCTGACATTCTTTTTACCACCGATCAAGTACCATACATAGGCCAAAATGTATATGATAACAGTTGCCCATAATGGATTGATACTAACTGCTCCAAAAATGGCGTATGCCAGACTGGATTCTGGAAGAACTGCCGGAACTGTGGTAACAAACAAGCTAACCAGACAGAAAATGCACATAAGCATACTTATCGCACCCACTAAATGTCCTGCTGGAACCTTAAATGGTCTGGTAAGATTCGGCTCTTTGGAGCGCAGTACAAAGAATGAAATAAGGCTGATGAAATAAAGGCCTACAGAACCAAATACGGAAATTGTAATTACAATAGAAGTCAAACCAGTGGATGCAGCAATAATTCCGATAACGCCTGCAATAATCAAAGCAGCAGTTGGTGTATGTCTCTTTGGGTTTACTGCAGCAATGAACTTTGGAAGGTATCCTGTTCTTGCCATTGCATACAGCTGTCTGGAGGAACCAACGATGATTCCATTTAAAGAAGCAACAAGTCCAAATAATCCTAAGAAGTTAACTATTAGTGTCAATATACCTTTACCATAAATTGCTTCCAGTGCTGCAGGAAGTGGGAAGTCAATTGCATCAATCTTAGTGTAATCAACAATACCTGCAGTTAGATATAAAGTACAGCTCATCATGATGAAAAGTGTCAGCATTCCACTTAAAAATCCTTTTGGAATATCTTTCTGTGGATTTACCATTTCTTCTGCAGCCATTGCGCCGCCTTCCAGTGCAAGATAGAACCAGATAGCAAATGGAACAGAAGCCATGATACCATGCCATCCACCAGGTATGTACTGTAGGAAGCCGCTAAATCCATTATTCTCAGCCAGAGGCTGTAGGAAGCTGGACATAGATGCATGAGGTGCAGCAGCAACCCAGAAGATAGAAAGTCCAACCAAAGCAACAACAGTTACAACCAGTTCAAATACTGCAGAAGTATGCATACCTAAGAAGTTAATAAATACGAATAGAATAAATGCAACGATTGTAGCCGGGATTGCCGGAACAATTGGAAACATGTTATGGATATATCCGCCAACTGCAAGTGCAATGGCAGGAGGTGCAAACAAGAATTCAATCAGGCAGCTGACACCTGCAAAGTAACCAGCTCCAGGTCCCATTGCTCTTCTGGCATATGCAGAAGGACCGCCTGCATGAGGAATGGCTGTTGCCATTTCTGAATAACAAAATATGAATGTAGCATAGAAAATAACTACCGGGATGCAGGCGATGAATAAGCCTAAAGGTCCACCTGTACCATAGCCATAGCTCCATCCGAAGTAATTTCCGGAAATTACAAGACCTACCGCCAGTGCCCAAAGATGTATAGGTTTCAGGGTACGTTCCAGTTGTTCTGTTTCTTTAACCTTCTCTGTCATAATTTTTTCCCTCCTTATAAATCGAATAATATCTTCTTTAAATCTTTAAATACAACGCTTTTTTACAATATACTCTCCAGCAATTTAGGAGCGGGTCTTGGAATAACGGTACTTCCTACCATTAATTCAACTGTGTTTTGAACTGCTGCTACTGCTGCCTTAACAGCACCTACGTCACCTGTAAATGTAACCATGCCCTTTCCGCCGATTGCAAATCCCATACGAACCTCAATCAAGGTTACATTTGCGGCTTTAGCTGCTATATCTGCTGCGGTGATTGCAGATGCAATGGAATAAAACTCTAATACTCCAAGTGCACCTAATACTTCAACAGGATTTGTCATATATATGGCTGGAATTACCTGATCATCAATGTTTGGTATAAGCAACGTATCAACTGCACAAGGTCCGCTTCTTCCTAAACCATCCTTCATGGATGCCTCTACCGCTCCGGTCTCGCCTCCAATGACAACCATATATTTTCCCGGACATACTGTGGAAGCCCTAAGGACATTCACTTGTGCCGCTTTAATCATATAGTCACAAACTTCAATTCCACGAGCGATACTATTTAACTCTATCATACCTACTGCATTCGCCATAGTGCCTACTCCTTCTCTTTGTCAATGACAATTCGTTCACCATCAATTAATTTAACGCATCCCTTTATACTTGCATGTACTGGAACAGAAAGCGCTCCCTCTTTTGCCTGTACTATTAAATCACCTTTTTGCACTCTGTCACCAACAGCTACACAGACTGTTCCTGGCACTCCAATATGCTGTTTAATTAAAATCGAAACACAATCCGGTTCAATAGTTATGCATTCATTTGCATGGGCGTGATAATATTTCATTAAATCTAATCTGGAAACTAATCTTTCAGTAGGAATACGCCTGTAAATCAGGTCTTCCAACGCCTTTGGATTTTTATTCCTGTTAGGTTTTATTCCCCGGCGCCCCAACTGTCCTTTTATAAAGCTGTTTACTTTACGTGGAGAAAGTCCCATAGGGCAGGCAAACATTTCACAGACTCCACAGTCACAGCAGTTTGCCGCTTCTCCAAATACAGCTTCGTATTCCTCATTGTCCACCATATCCTTTTCCCTGAACATATTTCTCATAACCATACTCGGTCGGATTTTATGTCCTATTAAATATCTCGGACACATATCTGTACACATTTTGCATTGAATACATGCACTTTTTGTCTGAGCTACAATAGATGAGAGAGGTAATTCCGCACATTTTACTAAATAGTGGTTCTTAGGCAACACAATGATGTTTCCAGTAGTCTTTGTTACGGCCAGGTCCTGAATTTGATCTCCTCTGTATACCTTTCCCATCATAGGCCCCCCACGATGATATCGTATTCCTCTAACAAAGGAGCTGCCTGGTTTATACATTCCTGTATAGCCGTTCCTACAGGGACATACAGCATGATTGGCTTTTCCACCTCTCCTACTACTGAAAGATATTTATCTGTAACAGACTTTCCCTCTAATGCCTCAAATACATTTAGCATAGTGCCCACATTGTTGACTACAGCACCAACATCCAGAGGCAAGCCTCTCTCTGGTACACTGCGTCCTGTAACAAGCTGCACTAAAGCCTGTTCATCACCAGCAGGATAAAAAGAATTCATTTTAACAAGTTCAAATGAAGATTTCTTTCTATCTATAGCCTTTTGTAACGCATCTATTTCTTTTTGATATTTACTCTTTAGTGCAATTACTTTACGTACTGCACCCAGATGGCTGGCTACAAGTTCTGCTGCTTCTAAAATCTCATCAGGAAAAGTTCTCATCAGATATTTATCTGTTTCTATTAAAGGTTCACACTCTGCTGCATTAATTATAAATACTTCTGCTTTTGCAGAAAGCTTTACATATGTAGGAAATCCTGCTCCGCCTGCTCCAACTATTCCTGCATCTTTTACTGTCTCAATCAGGTTCATTTTTACACCTCGCTGCACTTTCTTTTACATTAAAGCGCATTTTCATTAATTTCCTTATCATCTACAATTCCTACAATTGTAGCATCAACTGGTATTGCTGTATCCCCTACGGCACTTCGTGCAGAGCTTCCAGAGACATATAAAACAGTTTCCCCAACACCTGCTCCAATAATATCTGCAGCAACAATTGGGCTAAATGAAATTTCCTCATTTAAGACATCGATAGGTTTTAATATCATCAGCTTTAACCCAGCCAGGCTTTCCTCTTTTCTGGTCGCCCAGATATTTCCAATCACCTTTGCCACTTTCATATGTTTTCCTCTCTTTCACTCAGTACTACGCCTTTGGTTTAAACCAGCTTCTTTAATCAGTTAATCACCAGGGATATACCTCTCTGCTCTGCATATTCACGAGCTAAATCAGTTATAATTGCCCTTTCAGTCACATATATAACATCAAGATGCTGCTCATATACACTGTGTATGTCCCGTTCTGTAATAACACGTTTTGCCAGAGTTACTGCTTCTTTCTTGCATGGCTGACAAACAGCGTTCTCTGTTTTTTCCTCTGTGGAGCAGCAGCTTTTCTTTTCCTGTATACATGGATTATCCAGTATAGCCTGTTCCAGCTGTCCTACACTGCAAAAGCAGATTCCTGCATTTTTCAGTAATTCTATCTTCTGCATCATCATGCCGTAATACAGCTTTGGCGCAGTTTCCCTGTACTGGAATACTTCAACCTCTTCATTGACAGCAATTATTTTCTTCCCCAGGAGTATTGATTTGATTACCATCTCTGTAAATGGTGTTTCTCCCATACCCTGAGAAATCTGCCCTACTGATTTAATGCTTAAATTCCTTAGTAAAATCACATCAAACTGCTGTATGTTACACTGATATTCACTATTTAATGCACAAACGATTTCGAATTTATCATTAATAGCTTTGTTTTCCCAAATTTCATGGCAGGCAGTTTCATGTTTTTCAGAAAGAATCAGCAGTTTGGGTTTTGGATTTAAAATTTCACAGTCTGGAAAGTTTATCTCAGATTTATTTTCCATTTCAGAAATTTTTTCTGCTACTTTGGCTGTAATACGGTTTACCAGTTCATCGAGTTCCATAAATACCTCCTTTCCAACTTGCTTTTCACATATCCTTTCAGACTTTCTTCTGTCATTTTATGATACGGCCCAGTGTAAATCCTTCACATCCCGCTGCATTTGCTTCATCTGTATCGATGTGTGCTTTGTAGCTGGACGCCTCATCTACTCGTACGATAACATCTCGTAAAATAATTGACCTGTCAGTAATAATTTCCAGTTTTACTCTTTGTTTATCCTTCAGGCCTAATTTCCCAGCCATATCTGGTTTTATGTGAATATGCGCTTTGGCGATAATAGCACCTTCTGATAATGCTACAACACCACTCGGTCCTTTCAGAACAAACGCTCCCGAGCCTTCTAACTGTCCTGACAATCGGACAGGTGCTTCCATACCCAGGGTCATGCAATCGCTTCGGGATAATTCCACTTGCGTTTTTGCTCTGGCAGGTCCTAAAATGGATACTTTCTTTTCCCCCTTAGGGCCTACCAGCACTACCTTTTCTTCTGCTAAATATTGACCCGGCTGTGAAAGTTGTCTTTTGGGTTTCAAGGTATATCCACTACCAAATAACTGTTCTACATCCTTTTGGCTCAGGTGTACATGTCTGGCTGAAGTTTCTACTTGTAACATTCCACTGGCCTGAATGGCTTCTTTCATTGCCTGGATTAGATTTTCCATTGCTCATTTCCTCCTATCGGTACTCACCTGCCAGCCATTTGCACATCATAACGTGCAATGCACTGGATAGCCGGTTCAACTCTTCCACTATGTCACCTCTGCTGCATTTTCCCTTTTGGCAGAAGCAATCAGCAGCCACTACTTCAACCTCACGGATTGCTGCTCTAAGCTGATTCAGCATAGCGTACTGACTTCCCATAGTGTAATTCGGCATTAGCATTTGTTTAATCCCGAAAAACTTCATAGGATCATGAGACCGATCGTGTAGTTCTCTATGGGTTAACCCTATTATTAATCCGCTTTCCAGTACTTCATCCAGTACTTCACATTTCATGATATTCTGAAGTGCAGAAAGTACACTGTTCAAGTCCTCAATTATCTTTGCGGATGTGCCTGACTCTGACATCAAAGCCTGATCTAAGACAACCATGGTCTGAAGAGAATCCAGCTTCCCACGAAATAGTATTCTTGGGTGGTTCTTTGGTACTAGAAAATTCCCACTAATCTGGCACATATGTTCCGGTTTTTCCATATAGTACGAACCGGTTTCGAAATCTATGTACGCAGGTTTCCATGGTTCTGACACAATACCCTGGCTTTTCTCTTGTTGTGGTATCTGTTCTTCCTCTGAGGTCTGGGTCTGCATTGGTGGCTCTTTTGAAATCTTAACTTTGCGTTGTTGTAAATATTCACGGGCTGCTGGTGATAAAAGGGTTCCCTCCGGTATGTAATAATACTCCGGCTGACTACTTCTCAATTCATCACGCAATAGAGATTCGGTTATAACCTTCAACGCTGTCACCTCCCACCTTTAATATTCATAACAATTACTTTTTTAAAGTAGGAAGTATAAATTCCACTTCTTCATGTGGTCTTGGAATTACATGTACAGAGATTAATTCGCCTACACGTTCTGCTGCAGCTGCTCCTGCATCTGTAGCGGCTTTTACAGCTCCTACATCCCCTTTTACCATTACTGTAACCAGTCCGCCACCTACATGTTCTTTACCGATTAAAGTTACATTGGCAGCCTTTACCATTGCATCTGCGGCTTCTATAGAGCCTACCAGTCCTTTTGTTTCGATCATTCCTAATGCTTGTGTTTCTGTCATTTTATTTTCCTCCTTCTTTCAACACTGGAAGTATGCTTTCAACTTCTCCATGTGGTCTTGGGATAACGTGCACGGATATAAGTTCACCTACACGTTGTGCTGCAGCTGCTCCTGCATCTGTAGCGGCTTTTACAGCTCCTACATCTCCTCTCACCATTACAGTAACTAAACCGCCGCCTACGTGTTCCTTGCCAATTAAAGTTACGTTGGCAGCCTTTACCATTGCATCTGCGGCTTCTATAGAGCCTACCAGTCCTTTTGTCTCAATCATACCTAATGCTTGCATTGTCAACATTTTAATCCCTCCTTACAAATTCTATATAGCTTCTAATTTGCTGATGATGCAGCGAACCACTTCATCTATTTGTTTTACATCTAAATTAATTAATTCCGGTTTTATTTCGATTTCTTCCGCTTCTCTTCGGATTTCTTCCAGACTCTTTTTGCCTGTTGCCACATGCCTTAAATTGAAAAGCTGTTCCGGTCCGACATTTTCACTGGTAGCACTTCCCCTACTGCGCCGCAGCCTAAGGTAAGAGCTGGCATTAATCCAGTAGATGCTCCAATGCCCCCAAGAGCTCCAGGACTATTTACAATAAATCTGGATACTGGAACGCGATGTGCAAAATAATTTACAATGTCCTGATTCTCTGTGTGGATTATAAACGTATGGCCAGCACCTTCATAGTACAAAATCTCACAACAACGTTCACAAACCTGCTTGTAATCAGGAGCAGTATAAAATCCAAGAATAGGAGCTAACTTTTCGTTGGAATAAGGATGACCCCTGCCAACACCTGTTTCTTCTGCTACAAGTACCCTTGTACCTTCCGGTACAGTTAACCCTGCCAGTTCGCTTATGACTTTTACACTTTTTCCTACTATCATCGGATTCATGGTTCCGTTAGATCTTAAGATGAAATTTCCAAGCTGCTCTCTTTCCTGTTCATTCAGGAAATAAGCTCCCTGCTTCTTCATTTCTTCCTGTATGGTTTCTTTCATGTCATTGTCACAAATTACGGACTGCTCTGAGGCACATATTGTACCATTGTCAAAGGTCTTTGAATCCATGATGCATTTTACTGCCTTACGTACATCAGCACTTCGCTCGATATATGCAGGACCATTTCCCGGTCCAACACCAATTGCTGGCGTTCCTGATGAATACGCGGCTCTTACCATGGCTGAACCACCTGTAGCTAAAATCAGCGCTGTATCCGGATGGCTCATTAAAACATCTGTAGACTGTACGGTAGGAAGTGAAATACAGGATACCAGATCCTCATTGCCTCCTGCCTCAACTACAGCCTGTCTGATAACTTTTACCGTCTCTAAAATGCACTTTAAAGCATTTGGATGTGGTGAGAATACAATGGCGTTTCCAGCTTTAATAGCAATCTCTGCTTTATAAAATACTGTTGATGTAGGATTGGTGGAAGGAATCAAACCAGCAATTACACCAACCGGTACTGCTACTGCATAAGTTCCAGCTTCTTCATCACGTTCGATTACTCCTACCGTCTTCATGTCTTTGATTCTTTCATAGACCCCTTTGCTTCCGAAAATATTTTTTATTACTTTATCTGAAGCAATACCAAATCCCGTTTCATCATGTGCCAGTTGTCCAAGTCTTTTAGCATTTCTTACTCCGGCGTCTGCAATGGATTTTACAATCTGGTCCACCTCTGCCTGGGTCTTTTCTGCTAATTCTTTCTGTGCTATTTTTGCACGTTCTACCAGTCCTCGTACTTCTTGTACAGACAGTAAATCTTTATCATATAACAGCATTTACTCATCCCCTTCTTTATTAAATCTGCAAATTTCTTCTATGAGTTTTCCTTTCTTTGCATACTTAATTTCATTTTTCGTCATACTTTTTATTTGTAGGGAACGTGCAATATGCCTTAGTTCCTCTACTGTCTTCTGATCCAGTTTTTCTTTACTATATACAGAAGAAGAAATTTCCTTTATTTCCTGTTTAACCGGTTCCGTCTCTTTTTCTTTATGGCTTTCTTTATTTTCTTCAGCTGGTTTTAATGGATTCTTGGTGGTTCCCTGTGCCATAATAAACACTTCTCTGGCAGGTCTTGGGATTACGTGTACGGAAACTACTGTACCTACACGCTCAGCGGCTGCCGCAGATGCATCCATGGCTGCCTTTACTGCGCCTACATCTCCCATAACCATTACTGTTACCAGCCCGCCCTTAACCTTTGTTACGCTATGAAGAGACACATTGGCTGCTTTAAGAGCACTGTCTAATGCCTCAACGGCACTTAAATAGCCATAAACCTCAATCATTCCTAACGCATCCATAATTTACACCCTTACCCTCTATCCGATAGGATTATCTGCAACAAATTCAACGGCAGCTGCAAAAGCTTCACAGGCAGCCTTACAAGCAGACTGACTTCCTGTTAGTAATGCACCGCCAAAGTTTGTTTCTGAAGGTGGAGCATACAGTACGCACATGGATACATCTGCCGCCTTTATAGCTGCATCTACGCCATACATGGCTTCCAGTGGAGGTGCAATCAGGTATGCTAACGCTTCTCCCTCTGGTATTCCAGCTCCCTCGGATAAATAAGAACCCGTTCTTGAAATGCAATGAGCATAGTACACGATACTGTCATCCTCATTGGCTGACACAAAATGTGCTACATTTTCAATAAATTCTACGCAAGCTTTTAATCCGCTCTTTATTTCTGCAGGGTTTGGACCTGCTAAAATTCCAATGATTTCACCAGCCAGTTTTGTATTTGCATTTGCTGCGCCACCATAGAAGCTCTTTGCGTACACTACTTTTACGTCAGCGGCTTTTGTAGCTTCATCCAAAGCGGTATATGTAACATCATCACAATCCACAGTAATTAATCCTAAAGATCTCTGATCTGGTGTCAGGTTCAGCTGTGCAGCCAGTTCTGGATTAACATTTGGAATAATCTTTGTTGCTAATACCGTAGACTTAATGGGATCTCTTTTCATTTTTATACCCTCCCTGACTATAATTTCAAATTTGTTCCGCTTGCTTTTTTCTCATGAACAAGTTTTATAATATCTGCGATATGAGCTCCTGCTTCAACCGGCATGGTTCCTGCACTGTGAATATTGGAAACTACCGTTCTTCTTGCTTCTGGCATTCCAACAGTTGCTTTGTAAGCAATATATGCGCTCATGGATTCTGCTGTAATCAGTCCCGGTCTTTCACCAATTAAGGCACAGGTAACTTCTGCTCCTGTGATTTCTGATATTTCATCCATTACCCCAACTCTTCCATACTTTACAAAGAATGGAGTACCTATATCAATTCCATGACTTTGCAGACCTTGCATTATTGCAGGAAGTAAATCTTTAACATTAGCAGCTACTGATGCGGATGACAAACCATCTGCCACAAAGATCTGCACGGTTGGATTTTTTTACATTTATCCTTAATACTCTGTACAGCTTCAGATGATAGCTTTCTTCCAAGATCTGGCCTTGTCAGGTAAGTATCTTTACAGTCACACTGCGAAGTAACAGTGAACAAATTCATACTTTCCACAAACTCAGCATCCACATCACTAAATACTGCATCCTGAGCCGCTGAATGAGCTGCCCTGAACTGAAGAAGCGGATCTGTTTTATATCTCGCTCCAGCTTTTCCAATTCCCAGTCTACAAGGTGCAAACTGTTTCAATTCCTGATATGCTTCACCATTCTGAGGATTCGTTACCAGGTATTGTGTCTTAATATCTACCTCCGTTACATCTGGAATGCATCCATCTTCCACTATGCAATTTTTTTCAGCTGGTAGATTTTCTGAAGTTGATTGAATTCCTAAATCGGTTAACTTCATTTCTTTTATTACTTGTTCTATAATCTGCTTTAAATCACCCTGTTCCACTTTTTTACCTCCTTTCTATTTTTTCATAAATACAGAAGCATCTCCAGCAAGCGGAGTTAATTTACCGTTTTCTGAAAAGCCCATTTTTTCCAGCCACATATCAAATTCTTTTATCGGTCGCAGTCCAAATACTTCTCGTAATGCTGCGGCTTCATGATATCCTGTGCACTGGTACATCAGCATGCAGTCATCTCCCTGAGGTACACCCATGATATAATTGCAGCCGGCTGCTACCAGCAGGGTAGCCAGATTTTCGATATCGTTCTGGTCTGCCTTCATGTGATTTGTATAGCAGGCATCGCAACCCATTGGAACTCCTGTGAGTTTTCCCATAAAGTGGTCTTCAAGACCTGCCCTGATTACCTGTTTTGAATCATATAAATATTCAGGTCCAATAAATCCTACTACTGTATTTACCAGGAATGGATTATATCTCTTTGCAAAGCCATAACAACGGGCTTCCATCGTTACCTGATCCCACCCGTGATGTGCTTCGGAAGATAATTCAGAGCCCTGTCCGGTTTCAAAATACATAACATTTGGGCCTGTACTAGTTCCCTTTTTCAGCATCATATCCCGGCCTTCTGCCAGCATAGCTGCTGTAAGTCCAAAGGCCTCATTTCCTTTTTGGGATCCTGCAATAGACTGAAACATTAAATCAATTGGAGCATTAAATTTATCTGCAGCTTCTGTCTGTGTTGTTACATGAGCAAGAACACAAATCTGCGTAGGAACTTCCCACTTGTTCTTAAATTCATCAAAGCTTTTTAATATCCTGGCAACACTCTCTACGGAATCGTCAACAGGATTCAATCCAATTACAGCATCGCCGCAACCCAGACTTAATCCTTCCATCAGGGAGGCTATGATTCCCTTGGGATCATCTGTGGTATGGTTTGGCTGCAAACGGGATGAAAATGTTCCTGGAAGACCAATAGTGGTATTACAGTGTGCGGATACACGCATTTTCTTTGCACAATAAATTAAATCCAGGTTACTCATTAATTTACAGGTTGCTGCAACAATTTCGCTGGTTATTCCTTTGGAAGCTCTTTGAATCATAGACGGTGTTGTCTTTTCATCAAGCAGCCATTCGCGGAATTCAGCAACGGTCATATTCTTAAAGTTATTATAGATGGATTCATTTACGTCGTCCTGTATAATCCGTGTAACTTCGTCCTCCTCGTATGGAACTGCCGGATTGTTTCTGATTTCTGCCAATGTAACATGTGATAGCACTACTTTTGCAGCAACTCTTTCTTCTGCAGATTCTGCTGCAATTCCGGCAAGTCTGTCGCCAGATTTTTCTTCATTTGCTTTGGCCATTACTTCTCTGAGAGATTTAAACTCATAGTGATGTCCAAATAGCTTTGTTTTTAGTATCATGCCTTTTCCACCTTTCTTTTCCTTTCCTTTCCTTTTTATTGATAACTCCTCTTAAAGGGGTAATCTATGAATTAAAAATCAGTGTTTTCACCACTATAGGAAGCACATATCCTCCTCCTACAGGTTCACCTATGTCGATATAATCTCCGCCTTTGCTCCTGATTCCGTCAATGCATATTACATCTTTATTCTTTCCAAGTTGTACATTAATCGCATGTCCCAAAGCCTTTCCTATATCTGTTTCCACTATGATAATAAGTGGGAATTTCTCTTTTATCAGAGTGCCTGTTCCTTCAATAATGGATGCTGCCAGTTTCTGCAACATTTCAAATCCATTGTATGATTTTCCTGACAGTGCAATGGCTACCGGTTCTTTTTTCCCTTCCCCTTGGTAGATTGGTAACTGGGCCTTTATAGCTTCCTTAACGGATTCCGGCGTTTCTTCGTCTATACCAGACAGTTTCAGTACTGGTATATTCTTAAGGGGAAGCTGATTTTTTTCATAAAAAATGGTACTTCCGCTTATTTCCGTAGTATGGGTGCCTGCTCCTACAACCGTTGCCCTGATAGTTTCCTCTGAGCGATAATATTGTGCACAATCCAGAAGCCCGCTTTCAGCGATGGATGCTCCCAGAATAATACCTATATCCCCATATCGGAAAACATCCTCACTAGTGGGCTCATATACATAATTAGCCACCCCCCTGAAAATGTCAGAGCATTTATATTAATAGAGCTATCCAGGCTTTTTCCCTGATTTGTATATAGATTCTGGTGATATCCTGATTTTGCAGTAAAGTTCAATGCTGCTTTCAGTTCCTGAGCCATTAAATCACAGATTTTTTTCAGCACCTGGATTTTGGCATCATCCCCCACATCAATTTGTATATGATTTATTTTTGCCATCTCCTGAATCTTGCTGTATATATAAGTTATTTTTCCATTCTCAACTTTAATCAGTCTTCCACCTATATCTAAGCAGGTCACTCCGCAAAGACTACCTTTCCGGAATACTGCTATGTTCGTAGTGCCTCCTCCTATATCAAGATTCGCAACGGTATTACGATGTTCTTCGCTAAAAACATCTGCTCCTGCTCCCCTGCCTGACAAAACTGATTCTAAATCTGGTCCAGCAGTTGCTACTACAAAATCTCCTGATAAATCGCTCAAGCTGCTTAAAACGGTATTTGCATTTTGCTTTCTGGCTGTTTCACCTGTTATAATTACCGCTCCCGTACTGACGTCTTCCGGCTTTACTCCAGCTTTTTTATATTCGGCCTGAATAATAGTGCGGACCTTATCTCCGTCTATTTCAGTATTGGAAATCAAAGGTGTAAAATATATATCACTGGAATAGACAACTTCTTTATCTACGATTTCTACTTTTGGTACCATATAACCTGCTGCCCTGTTTTCAATAGTTAATCTACTGAAAATCAGCTGCGTAGTGGAAGTGCCAATATCAATTCCAACACTGGTTACTTCTTCTTTCACCTTGCTACTCCTTCCTTTTTGCCTACAAAAAAACAGCTTAGACACAGAAATAAACTTCTATTCTGTACATAAGCTGCTTCGCTTAGCATAAGGATAATGTTATCGTCACATTATCTATGTAAATATTCTATTTTTAAAATCAAATGCAATTACTGTTCCGTTTTCGCTTGAACTTACACTAATTGCTCCTTTTAATTTATCTTTAACAATGGAGAAAACAATACTCAGTCCCAGACAATCTTCTCTGACACAATTAATGTCAAATCCTTTTCCGTTATCTCCTACGGAAATATGTGATTCCTGCCCATTATGCTGAATTTCTATTGTAATCTTTCCATCGGTTCTTCCATCATCAAAAGCATGCTGCAGGGAATTATGTAATAATTCACTTACCACAAGAGCCACAGATGTGGAAATTTCAGAATCCACTTGAAACCCTTCTCCCTTGATATTAACCATAATATCCATGGCTGGTTTCAGAAAATAACGAAGGGTATTGTCTTTTATATTTTCAAGTACATCCCGTATATTAACCCGGTCTACCCCTTCTTTAGCCAGTAGTTCATGAGTACTGGCTATGGCCAGTATACGATTCATTCCTTCATCCAGAACCTTTTTTGCTTCCACACTCTTTGTTCTTCGGCCCTGCAGTCGAAGGAGACTGGCTATGGTCTGCAGATTATTTTTTACTCTGTGATGCATTTCTTTTACCGCTACGGATTTCAAAATCAGTTCTTTTTCTTTTTCCCTGATATGAGTAATATCCCGTATCATCACCGCAAAATCCACATTATTATTTTTCAATGAAATCTGTTTTACTGTTAAATTCAGATCTGATGTATTTACTTCTATTCCAGAGTAATTCGCATCCTGGTCAAACCATTCTAAATTTGAACCATGTAATGCAATACATCGATAAGGCTGGCCTAAAATGTCTACTGTATACCCAAGTGTTTTATATAAATTTTTAGCTATTTTATTTCTATAGCTGACATATCCATCCATATCTACTAAAATAACAGCCTCATCAATACAATCTGCCAGCCATGATCCTTCTTCATCAAGTCTTGTAAGTACATTTGCAAGTCTTACATAACTTTGATCCGTAAAGCGGATACGGTCTCGCATTTCACTGTTTTCATCCGCATTCTTTTCCTCAATAAGTACACCAATTACTTTATCTCCATATCGAATTGGTTCAACTGACTGGATAACATTAGCGTACTCCTGAGTCACAGCTTTCATCTGTTTCGTTGACAGTCCCAGCTTAAAGGTTCTGGCAACGGCTGGCTCATTATATGGCTCTGCTAACAAACCTACTACTGTTTTCTTATACGCAGAAGGAACATTCTGTGGTTTTGCTTCTGCAACTACTACAGCGGTTGTCTCATCTGTTGTGAGGCAATCAATAAAAAAATCAGCATCCTGCAGATTTGCCATGGTCTGAAGACCTACTCCTATTTTCTTTATAGTTTCGATTTCTTCATCCGTTAAATTTGTATACTTTTTACATAAACTTTCTATCGTATCCGGCATTTTACCCTCAATCCTTTTAAGCCAAAATTATTTCCGCTATACGTTTCATAGAAACCTTTTTTTCCTTACTTAAGCGTTTTATGTACTCATAAGCTTCACTTTCTGATAGCCTCATGGATATCATCAGTTGCCCTTTCGCTTTTTCGATTACAGTTCTGCTCTCCAAGCGTTCAGTAACCATCTCACATTGCTGTTTAATTTTCTTCATTTCTCTGCTTCTTGCTACTGCAATCTGAATGCTGGGTACCAATGCCTTTTCATCGACAGGTTTCACAATATAACCGGAAACTCCAATCTTTGTAGCACGATCAATAAAATCTTCATCACTGTAAGCAGTCAGTAGAATTACTGTACCTGCAGTTTTTTCCTCCGTTATAACTTTAGCTGCTGACAGCCCATCAAGTAAAGGCATCTTTATATCTAAAATAACTACATCAGGCTCTTTTTTCTTGCAAATTTCAATTGCATCAAACCCTTCTGAAGCCTCACCAACAACATTATATCCGGCAGCTACCAACATTTCTTTTAAATCCATCCTGGTAATGGGCTCATCTTCAGCGATGACGACCCGAATTTCTTTTCTTTCCTTTTCCTTCATGCTTAACTCCTGGTATCCCCGTTGTACGTTCAACGGCCTTTCCCTTGTCTCACATCTACGATCTGCTTATTTCAGTTTTTGCAAATCCCATTTTGTCACAAAGAATATTCATTACGTCACGTATTCCTGCTTCTACTGCAGCAACATCCCCTAATATAACTAATGATCCGTTAAAACGATCCACAAAACCAATTGAAATATCGGCTGCTTTAGATGCAACATCTGCTGCAATCATAGCCCCTTCACTGGGAGTAATCGTTAAAATGCCAATAGCGCCTTTATCCTGAATCATTCCCAGCTTGGGATATAAATCACTGATTGGGTTAGCAATCACATGGGCTAAAGTCACTTGCTTACCTGGAACAAATTCCTGTATGATTCGTTGTTTGCTTTCCTCCAATGCCTCACTTCCTTTCAGCATTGATAATGCTCTTGTATGCTCAATAAACTAACAAAAAAGCACCCAAACAAAATCTGTCTAGGCGCTTACTTCGCAATCCTTTTCCAGAGTTCTACACTACGTCGTACAGTACTCCTTTAAATTACACTCTTATAGTACCCAAATCTCTTTTGATTGTCAAGATGGAAACCCAAATTTTTTGACTATTCATGCAACTATTTTTCACTTTATTAGATAAATTGTTTAAATTTGCGGGTTACAAGTTTTCGAACCATTTATTAAACTCCGTCATTCCTTGTCCTGTTACACTGCTCACACTATAACAAGTTTGCGCTCCAGCATCTGTCAAGTATCTGGTGGCTCTCTTTAACTGTTCTTCTGTAGCTAAATCTATCTTTGTAACAATTCCTATAACAAATTTACCACAAAACATGCTTCCGAATCCAGGTGCGAACATGGTACTCTCTTCAACTGCAGATTGCACCAGGGCTATAACATCTACTTGAGATGCCGTTACGGATAAAGCTCCATAAAAGCCTCTCTGTTCTAAGTATTCTCCGGGTGTGTCAACATAGTGTCCATCTACTACTTGAACTGTCTGGGTTTTATGATAAAAAAGCTGTTGATTTGTCAAGTATTGTGTCAGGGTAGTTTTCCCCGCCTGGGATTTTCCTACCAGCATGATATGTTTTTTTGCATTTTCCATTATTTTTACTCCATTTTTGTAAAACATTACATTGCATTATCTATTGTTGTGATTTTATTCTTAAATTTAAATGAAATACATGTTCCCTGTTCACTGGAACTTACATTAATTGTACCTTTTAATTTATCCTTTACTATAGAAAAAACAATGCTCAGACCTAAGCTGTTTTCCCTGATAGAATTTATATCAAATCCAATACCATTGTCCTCTACTGAGACATGGCACTGCCCTTCTGTCTGTTTAATTGTTATGGTTATTTTTTTATTATTGCTTTTGCTATTAAAAGCATATTGCAATGAATTGTGAAGCAATTCGTTTACTACAAGAGCTACCGACGTTGAAACTTCTGAATCTACCTGAAATCCTTGCCCATTAATTTCCACAACAATATTCATTGTTGGTTTAAAAAAATAACGCATTGTATTATTCTTAATTTCTTCTAATACATCCCTTATGTTAACCTGCTCAACACCTTCCTTGGCTAAAAGTTCGTGAATACTTGCAATGGCCAGTATCCGATTCATACTTTCATCCAGAACTTCTTTAGCCTCCTGGCTCTTTGTCCTTCTTCCCTGTAATCGAAGTAAGCTGGCAATGGTCTGCAAACTGTTCTTTACTCTGTGATGCATTTCCTTTACAGCCACAGACTTTAAAATTAATTCTTTCTCATTATTTCTAATCTGAGTAATGTCCTGTATCATTACCGCAAAATCTACATTATTATTTTTTAAAGAAATTTGTTTTACAGTCAGATTTAATCCTGCTGTATTTACTTCTATCCCTGAATAGTTTGCATCCTGGTCAAACCACTCCAGATCACTTCCATGTACTGCAACCCGGCTGTAGGACTGTCCCAGGATATCTATGGTGTATCCAAGTTTCTGGTATAATTTCCAGGCAATCTTATTCCTATAGCTTATGTAACCATCCATATCTACTAAGATAACCGCCTCATCAATACACTCTGCCAGCCACCAGCCCTCTCTGTCCAACCTGGTAAGTACCTTTGCCAGCTTGGCATAACTTTGATCAGTAAATCGGATTCGTGTGCTGCGTTCACTGTGTTTACTTGCATTCTTTTCTTTAATCAATACCCCGATTATACTATCACCATGGGAAATAGGCTCCACTGACTGAATAACATTAATATTCTCCTGGGTTACAGCCTTCATCTGCTTGGTAGGCAGTCCCAGTTTAAAAGTTCTTGTAACAGCTGGCTCGTTGTGTGGCTCCACTAAAAGTCCCACTGCCGTTTTCTTATATGAGGATGGTACATTTTGTGGCTTTGCTTCTGCAACTACAATAGCCGTTGTTTCATTTGTAGTCATACAATCGATAAAAAAATCTGCATCCTCCAGATTTGCCATCACCTGAAGGCTCCCTTCCATTTTTCTTATGGTTTCAATTTCTTCATCCGTTAAGTTAGTATATTTTTTACATAATCTTTCTATAGTATCCGGCATTTTATCCCCAATCCTTTTAAGCTAATATAATTTCCGCAATCTGTTGATCTGTTGGATTTTTCTGCTTTTGGCCAGTGCTATTTCAATACTTGGTACTAATTCTTTCTCATCAATAGGCTTCACTATAAATCCTGAAGCTCCAATGGTTTTGGCACAATTAATAAACTCCTGGTCACTGTAAGCAGTCAAAAGAATAACCGTATCAGCGCTTTTCTCTTCTATTATTACTTTTGCAGCAGATAATCCGTCTAATAAAGGCATATTAATGTCCAGAAGCACTACATCCGGATGTTCTTTGGTACAAATTTCAATTGCGTCAAACCCCTCAGACGCCTCTCCTATAACTTTATATCCGGCTTCCATTAACATTTCTTTTAAATCCATTCTGGTAATGGGCTCATCTTCAACGATTACAACCCCGACTTTTTTTCTTCCTTTTTCCTTCATATGTTACTCCTAGTATTAGCCGTTGTACGTTCAACGACTTATTCACGTATCCATTAAAATCTACTAAATCTGGGTCTTACAAATTCTGTTTTATTATAAGAATGCTCATTACATTCCCAGTCCTGCCTCTGCAGCAGGAGTGGTTCTTAGTACGCCAGAGAACTATTGAGGCAATCCAAAACAAATTGAAATACCCACAGATTTCGATACTACATGCTCTTATAAATCCTACGGTGGATTTGTAATTACATGCACCAGTGTCACCAGTTGTCTGAAAAAAATTCCTTTATAATCTGTTGTCTGTTATCCTCCAATTCCTTACTTTTGTGTAGCATTGTTCCTTCAAAAATCTACATTTCTTACATGGACCAATAAAAAGCACCTAAACACAATCTGTCCAGGTGCTGCTTCACAAATCAACTTTTTGAACCCTGCACTACGTCATACAGTGCTCCTTTAAACTATTTTTATATTAACTAAATTTATTATGTTTGTCAATACAAAGGAGTAAATTTTTTGAATTTTCTTTATATTTTTCTATATATACCATAGGATAATTTTATTCAAAAATTCGCCTCTTTTATATTTCACTAAACATATACCCAAAATCCCCTAACTCAGTCTGTTCCAGTTTTCTGCCCTCTTTAATCAACTCCCTTTTTAAGGCCTTTAATATGTGAAGCATATTAATTTCACTTCCATCTTCTGCTGCCAGAAAAGCAGCAGAAAGTGCTATATTTTTAATAAACGCACCTGTGAGTTCAAACTGATTGGATAGCCATTTAAAATCTACCTCTGAACCTATTGGTGCTGCCTTAGGAAAAACACTTTCCCATATTTCTTTTCTTAGAAGTGCATCGGGGGCTCTAAAATTAACTAAATATTTAAAACGCCTTATAAAAGCGGTATCCATCCCGTTCAGATTATTTGTTGCCAGAATGGATATACCATTATAAGCTTCTACAGATTGAAGCAACATGGAGGATTCTATATTAGCATATCTGTCATTGGAGGATTTTGCCTCCACTCGTTTTCCAAACACAGAATCTGCCTCATCAAAAAACAGTATACTATTGCTTTTTCTGGCCTGTTCAAAGACCAGTTTAATGTTTTTTTCTGTTTCCCCTATATATTTATCTACAAGCTGGGATAAATCTATTTGATAAAGTTCCATAGAAAGTTCATTGGCAATCACCTGGGCTGCCATAGTTTTACCCGTACCAGGAGGTCCTGCAAAAACCACAGGAGTTCCAGATCCATAAGGAAGTTTTTCTGAAAAATTCCACTCTGACATAACGATATGTTTATTTTTTACTCTGTTACAAAGTTCTCGCAGAACTTGTTTTTCCTCAGTTGGAAGTTTTAAGTCTTTCCACTGAAAACAGACATTCACCCTTTTAGCCTTCTCTTTTAACCGGTGCTGGATTTGACTGTAACAGGCTCTTACTAAATCCTGGTAATGAATGATTCCATCTGACATCATACTGGTAATGTGGGCTGCTCTCAAGGCTCCAACTATCTGTCCCGGGGTAAATGAAAAGCTGTCAGACAATGCCCACAAATCTACATTATTATCAATTTGGTATTCTTTCATATAGTGCTCCCAGATATCATGGAGCTTATAAGAATCCTGAAGTTCTAGGCCAATCGTTAACGTATCCTCCCAGGGATTACTGTATTCTTCTTTCTCAAAAATAAAAAAGACCATTCCCGGATAACTTTTGACACTATTCTTCACAAAATCCATAAGCCTCTTACTGCTCTGCTCTGTAAAAGTTTCCATGCCCAGTATCCCAAGGAGTCCTCCGGTCATGACCATTTCAGTTATACAGCCACTTACTGCTTTTTTTACTTTTGTCTCTCTGTTTTCCTGCTCTTGTGAAAAATATCTTAAATCAATCTGGATCAGATTACGTCTTTTTTTGTTTGCAAGCTGATAAATTAAGTGCTTTTTCCCTGCACCTTTATTACCATAAAGTATCACCCATTTTAGTAAATCATATTTTTTGTTGTCCCCACAGATTTTGCATAGAGCCTCAAATTCATCTGTTCTGTGAATTAAAGGCTCTACCCTGTCCGTAATATTAATTCTTTTCAAATAAGGCTGGTATTCTTCATTTATGCCATAGATAAGATTTAGCAGTTGTCCGCTTGGTATAAGAGATTCATTGTAAATGTCCTCACTTTCATAAAGTTCCGGAAATATTATTTTCAAAGCAGCCAGATCCCGGTTTGAAGACATAAAAATTCCACCAATACCAACATCTATATTAGTGAAATAAATTTTTGCACAAAAACCCAGACTTGGATATTGCCTGTCCACATCTCCACTCATGTATTGAACAATCCTTCTGTAATCCCTATCCAATGCAGCCATCAGGGATAAAACCACAACACTCCTGCCGAATTTAGTCATGCCAAGGTTTTCAAGCATACTATAAAATTTTAAAACCGTCCCCTCTTTTTGGGTAGCTTCTGCTCTTTTATCAACATACTGATCCCAGGTAATCATTTCAGCAAGGTTTGTTTCATCAAAATGGCTTTCCAGCTTACTGTCAAGAAGATGTTCTATTTCTTCCATATCTGGTATGAATTTATTTAAATTACGCCTTTTCCTCCCTTTATCTGCCTCATCTTTTTCAAAGCTGTAAGTCAATCTGAGAGTTTCCAGTATAAAAAGAACATCTAAATATTCTTCATTATCCGTAAATGGCTGGGCATTCTCCAGATTAAGCATATCTTCCATTAGAATAAATCTTCCTCCAATGCAGTTTTATAGTCCATGTCACCTGTTATGAAAACAGCCAGAAGAGGAACTTTGTCGCTTATGGCATCAAAAACTGCTTCTAAGTTTTTTATGATTTTATTTACGAATTCCTTTTCTTCTAAATCTTTCTCCAATAGAACAGAAAACTTATGATAAAACTGATTTTCTTCCCTGTAAATACCGAAGTTTCCAAATGGACATAAGATATTCAGCTTTTCTGTTGCTTTAAAAAGCTCCTCCATGACAGAATCTTTAAGATTAACTGCTATGGTAGAATAAAATTGGACAATGAAATTCTCTTCATTCCAATCAAGTACCGTTGTTTCCGTCAATACAGACATACCATCCGCAACACCTGTAAGTGTGCACAAAGTGTCAAAGCCTTCAAAGGGAAAATCCTCTTTTATTTTATTTTCAATGTTAAGTTCCTCAATCCTGTTCTGTAATGCTTTTATTACAGATTTTTTCATGTCTAAGCTCATATCGATGCTTCTCCCTTCTTTTTCTGCTTGGCTAGCTGGGCAGCTGCCTTGGCTTTCCTCTCTGCTGCAGCTTTTTCAGCAAATGGATTGGCTGTTCTGGATTCCGCCACTTCCTGCATCTGTTCCTGCCAGGACTTTTCTTTATCCATTCCTAACTTTTCAGAAACACTTTGTAAGTCATACTGGCCATTTTTCCCTTTTCTCAGTCCTGTCCCTTCTATAATTTTTCTGGATCTGACACCCTCCGATGTTTCCGTTGTGGCACTGCCTGTTAACCCTGCAGCTCTGCCCATGGTCAAATGTTGAAATGCTTCTTTCCTCTTTCCAGTGGAGAAGCCCATCTGCTGTAATGCCACATGCTTTGCCTCTCTGTCACTCAGGTCCGGATACTGGGTCTTTAAGGCTTCAATTTTTCCATCTAAATCAAAGGCTTCATTTAGTACTTGATGTCTCATATTTTTACCCATTTTTTTTGTTACCTGACCTTTGACAAAATCTCCTGCCTGAGCGGTGCCCTTCAGGGCCGTTGCTGCTGCAGCTCCTACTCCGCTGAGATTCAGGATTCCACCAGCAGCCTGCAATGATCCTGTAGCAATATCAAAGCCCGCTCCGGTCTGGTCTATTTTAGACTGAGATCTGATCTGACGCATAATCTGTCCGGTTTCCCCGCTTACATCTCCTCTGGACGCCTGAAGTTCTTCCAATTGTTTTGACATATTCATTCGGGTTTTAGTAGAGTCTACCATATTCACAACCCCTTTTCCAGCCTTAACGCCTCCGGACAAAACGTCCACCCCAGGTGCGAACTGTTCAGCAACACCGCTTAAACCTGATAAGCCTTGGAATTTGCTGGCTATGTTTAAAGAAGCCTCTGCTCCATTGGCTAAAGTTGTGAGAAGTGATTGTCCTGCATCCATCCCTTTGTTTATCTGTTTTGTCCTGTTTCCACTGGCACCAGCAGCTCTTGCTTCCTTAATTCTGTCATAAACCTCTTTGCCCCCCGTTATCAACGACATAGTGCCACCCATGGATTCACTGGCAGCCTCACCGTAATCTCCTGCCCGTTCTGCCAGTTTTCCAACACCTTCTGCCGCTTTTGATTCATATCCCCAGGCTTCATCTATGTCTTCACTGAGCTCTTCACTTTGAGGCTTTCGATATTGTTCCAGCTGTCTCTGGTACTCTTCCTGTGCTGCAGTCGGCTTACTGGTCTGCCTGCCAGCCTCAACTCTTTTCTGCAGTTCTGCATTTCTTGCGTTTCTGGTAGCAGTACCTTCCTTCTCTTTGGAAGCAAACGTATAAGCTAAAGGATTCTCTGCTGCCCATTTAAACCGATTCCATCGGCTCATCGCCTTAAAATCCTCTCTGCTATTGTTTAACTGATCTGCAGCCCTCTCATGTTTTCTTTTCATAGACTGAACTGGTGCCGCTATGGCACTGCCTACCTTATGTAGAAAACCGCCTTTTTTCTTTGTAGCATCTGACATATCCGGGCTAAAGCTGCTCAATGCAGTTCCAACCTGTCCTTCCATTCCTCCCAGAGCGTCCAGTTGCTCTGATACAGGTTTTTTATCCGGTTTACTGTCCTGTTGTCTATGAGAACCAATTTTCAATTCTTTTCTCATTGCATCTGGCATTTTATCCCTCCTTACCTCATCTTTGACATTAATGTGCTTATAATTTTGGCAGCTTCAGCCCTTGTAAGGCCCTGCTTTGGCAAGAACCTTCCTCCACCTGCCCCAGAAATGATGTTGCATTTCGTCATTCGTACTACTCCATTTTTCGCATAAGATGAAACCGTACTTATATCTGAAAACCCTGAATATTTACCGTTTTCCTTCAACCTTATCTGTAATCCCACAGATATATTATTCACCAAGGTAGCCATATCCTCTCTGGTCAGGTTCTCTTCCGGATAAAACCTTCCATTTTTAGCCAGAGCATTGGATAAATTATTTATATAGGACCAGCCTATGGCTTTGGCATACCACTTATCAATAGGAACGTCTTTATAGGATTTTATGGTTTTTTTACCTATAGCTGCAGCAGAAAACGCCTTCGTCATCATATTTATAAATTCAGCTTTGCTGACCCTGGCATCAGGATAAAATCTGCCGTCCCCTTTCCCATTTATTACTTTTCGGGAAGCTAAATATGTAATATAGCTGCTGCCCCAGTATTTTGCCGAAACATCTTTAAATATAACAGGATTATAAGCTATTCCATACTTGGACAAATGACTTGGGAAAAAGCTGAGCCATTTATGTTCTTCATCGTATTTTGACTCTGTTACAATTTCCTTTGTACCATCTTCTCTAAGATATTCAATATAAAGACTATCCAGATTTTCCCCTGCTTTGGCTTCATAAGGAATCCTTATCTCCACGCAATAGTTCCCTTCGAAACTGGAGATTCTGGCATCTCCTTTACTAAAGGTTGCATCAATCCCAGGTTTTCCGCTATTATCAATTTTCTTCAGCATGAGCTTTAATTCCCCTCCATGGGATGTTGTTACATTGTTTAATTCCTCATTTCTTATTCTGAAATCTCCAACTGGCGTATTTACTGCTAAAACATCTATAACAGAGTGTGTAAGTTTTTCTGCATCTGTGGGTTTTATATTTATTCCATAGCTGTTTGTCTGAGCAGATTGGGGATTCTTTATATTAATAATTGCTTCGTTTTCTCCATCACCCACATCCCCTTTATGGGCTTCTGCCAGTTTTATTAAGGCATCTACTTCCTTAGGAGCCACCTCTGTTATGCTTTCACCGTTTTTTTCTGTGGTATTTAAAGGAGTGAGAATGGTATCACTGGATTCATTTTCAGTGTTGGTTTTATTTATCACATTGACATTCTCCTGGCTTGCTGTCGTTCCTCCGCCACTGGCGCCTCCTGAGGCTGCAGAATAGGTTAAATCCAGTTCCACAACTGGAGAAGCTGGGGGATAAAAATATACTCTTGCCATTTCAGTAAGCTGTGAGTATTTATATGTAAAAGGATCCCCAGATTGATCCAGTTTTACTTCAGCCCCTGGGCTTTCCATACCCATGCCCTGAGTTAAACCCGGTATACTAATATAGATGGTCCCACTGCTGCTTGAAACCGTAGCAGTGTATACATGCCTTTTCTCTTTATATCCTGCATAAGCAGCATTGTCTCCATTAACCTTCAAGCTTGAAACTGGTGAGGCCGGAGCTGGTCCAGTTATATTAACATTAAAGATGGAAATACCCTGCTGTCCCTCATAAACCCAGTCTACCCTTGCGCTTTCACTTTGACTGCCTCCAGGGTAATTAACGATATTAAAACCAGAATTGTCAAACCTGGCGGAAGCACCATTGTTACAATTCAGAGTTATATCTCCTTTTGAACCAGCAGTTACACTGACGGTGCCCAGGTCGGATTCCCCGTTACATTCCAGCGTACTGTTTCCTCCTGGATAAGTTATGGTTATGTCACATATTTTTCCTGCTGCCCAGACCGCCTCTGTAAATTGTCCCATAAGCAGTCCGGAAAAAAACATAATGGCAATCAACGCTGTCCCTATTCTTTTTATCATAATTCTCCTTTCTGCCTGTTAATCAATATTCCTCAATATAGTTTTCAACATCTGAACTGTTTTCTCTCTGATAATAGCAATCGCACCGATATAAATATTCTTTTGCTGCTGTGTCCTGTCTGAACTGCTTTAAGATATCAATAAATACAAGTCTTGCTTCATAGAAGTCCTTCTGACAATAAAGTTCTACTCCTCGTTCAAACAAAACTTTTGTCTGTCGTTTTAATAACCTTATGTCTTCCCTGTCTCCATCGAATACATCAATTATTTTCTCAACACTGTTGTTTGCAGTGATATGCAGAAAGCCTATGACTCTGAAATTGAACTTTTTATCAAATTCCTGTATTTCATTTACAGTTGTAGCAGTTGTTAAAATCCTGCTGCAATATTTTGGTGCAATCTTTCTTAAAAATCCACTTAAATTGGTATGTTCCGAAACAGTTGTTGCCGCCAGCCGCTTACCGTGCCCCACAATACCCACCATAGCAGGTCCAAAACTGATACCGCTGGTTAGTTCTATCTGAGTCAATCCGCTTGCCAATCTTTTTCCATTTAAAATTTCCATATCCTGACATACGGATACTGCAGTGTCTAAAGCCTGTTCACTGTTATTCGTATAAAATGCTACTAACCCAGCTTCTTCAAATTTATCCACTGCCCCGTCTTTAGATGAAACCACTGGTACCAGCCTGGAGTAAATCTCATTTATAAAGATAAACATCTGTTGGGAATTCATGGAGCTTATCATCTTATCAAAGTCCACCACATTAAAAGATAATATGGTTATATCAGAATTCATTTGATCCCCAAGTTTTACATCTATAACGCTGCCCTTCCTGAGTATTTTAAATATTTTAGCGGGAACGAATTTAAAATACCCTTCATTTAAAGCGGATAGTTCTTTTACATGATAATCTATACTTGAAGACATCTGGTTAAATACCTGTGTAATTTCTGCAATCTCATCGTTTCCCTTGACTCTGGCCTGTATACCCAGATTTCCATGTATTATAGCCTTAATACTTTCTTTTAAAGCTTTCAGCGGTGCAAGCGAAATCAAAAGCAGTAGCACCAAAAGTCCTATGAGCACAATCAGGAAAATAAAATTTATAAGGTTAATCTCTTTTGTATTTTCTTTTACAGCATACTCCAGGGAATTCTTAGTGGTTCCCGTTTCCATAACACCCGTAACATGGCCCTTATCGTCGAAAACTGGAATGGCAAGACAAATCCATTCTCCCCCTGCATCTCTAAAACTTCCCCTGTAGGTTTTTCCTGTTTTTGCTGCATCGTAAAACATTTGTGAAGTATTTCTGTCATAGTAATATTCAATAGGCAGGCCTATATAATTCTGATCCGTAAATACTGAAACAAGTTTACCCTGATCCAGCTTATACAGCCAGTGGTAACCAAAATCATAAACTCGCTTTCCCTTTTTATCCTGTGCCGCTTCATAAACAGTGCTCTTTGAAGGCAGTGCTGTAAGGATTCGCCTCAGTTCATAGTAATAGACCTGCTCATAAGGATTTTTCAGGTCAATCTCACTCAGAAGTTCACTGCTTATACTTTCAATCTGCTGCCTTGAAATAAGATAAAGTTCTTTATATTGATTATCTGTTATCTGCCCAATATAAATGGTATTCATCACACCTTGAAGTAAAAGAATCCCTGCAATTAAAGCAGGTATACATAACCCTATGACCTTGGCCACTATAGGGAACTTTCCCCCTGCCAGCATAAAGACTATCCTGATGAATGCACCAACCAGCAGCATTGTACCCATGATGCATATAAAATAAAAAGCCGCTGACTTAAATATTCCCCCTATACCCGGCATAGCCTTTTCAAAAACCTTCATGCCCTTATTGTTATAAACACCTAATATTCCTTTATTCTTATCAAGATTTACTGTTGCAGTAAAATGAGAATTATCAGTAAATCTCACATTAATTAAATCACTTTCTTTTATTCCTCTGTCTGCATTTATCTTATTCCACCCATCAATTACTATCCTGTTTGAATCATCGCTTAAATTTAAAGCAGCTATTCCCTGTGCCTTTAAATCCATAAAATACAGAGTATGTTTCCCATCAGAAGTAAAGTTCACCAATGAATTAGCCCCATCAGAGCCTTCAGCCGGATAGAGTTTTACTGCAGTATACACCGGAATCTCTTTTTTCACGGACTTACGCTTTGGTTCCTGCATCTGCTTATCAGCTATGGCCTCCACATTTATGTCTGTTTTTTTATTTTTGTTTACACTTTTATCTATATTCTCATCTATATTTCCCCTGACCATATTGGGATTTACTGCCTTATAAATTTCACCTTTTGGAGTGGTAAACACTATAGAGCCATTATCCCCATAAAAAAAGTCCGTGAATCCTATTGCAAGATCATAATTCACCACTGCAGCTTTTTCAGGTTCCTTTGCATTTTTTAAGAATTTATGTAACACCGCCTGGGCTGTAAACTGTTTATTATCATATCCAACTGTAAAATAGGTAAGAGTCCCCCCTCTTACAGCTATATTGAAATTGCTTTGAGCCGACGAATCCCCTAAAGGAAGCTCCCATTCCTTTTCCAGTTTATTCTTTGCAAAATTACAAAGGTAAACACCTTCTGTCTCTACTCGGTTGCTGACTATATCCTTATCCATTTTGTAAACATAAACCTTATTATCGTCTATATTTAAGTATTTATAAGTAGATATATGGGAGCCTTTTATTTTCTTTTCATGTATTTTGTCCAGGATTCTCCCATCTAAATTCATATTAATTATGTTTATATTTTCTCCGTCATCATTCACCACATATACGCCCTTTTCATAAGCACATGAGTCTGCTATGAAAATGAACTTATCGCCAGAATGGAAAGAAGCAAGTATACCACTCACAATTAAAACAGTTATCATAATTAATACAGTAAATATTCTTATGGTCCCTTTTTCATTCATTAGACTACCTCCTGACTTTTATGGCAACTGTATCGTAAACTGCCCCGGTGCGGATATCTGGATTACCCCACCCCACATGCACATAAGCTTTGAAGAATTATTTAATGCAGGTGTATTACCCACTAAGACAGTAGGTGAGCCGGGAGCCCATGGTGCTGCAATATTAGGAATGCAGGGCATAGGCGTAAGTACCCCCAATGCTGCTGCAGTAGCGGCTGCAACCTGGGGATTGCCCATACAGGAGCACATTCCAAAGGGTTGAATATTCACCATAGGTTTATTGTCCAGAATAGTAGCTATAGGCTGGCTGGTTATAGCCTTTTTAACAGGAAGAACCATCAGTGGAGTTGGTGCCGCTCCAAAGCTACACATAATTATCGCGTTACCGCATACACACATTCCCATATTTTTATCCGTCCTTTTCTTCAGCTCTCTTGTTTATTTCAGTTTTATTGTCTGCATTTACAATATTTAAAATATCTATTTCCTCTTTTGTACCTTTAACAGGCATAAAATACTTTCCTTCTTTATCTGCTACAGCCTTGCATATAGGACATAAAACCGTTTCAAGTTTTTTATAATCCCCATTCAAGGGCTCATATAACTTGTAAATGCTGTCTTTTTCACTGACTCTTTCCTGCAGCGTAACAATTTCCTTCAACTTGTCTTTTGTGTAAATAGCAAAAGTTTTTCCTTCATAGTTTTCATTACCTGGAGGAAAAATGCATAGTTCTTTCCCGCCTTTTTTATAATCCATAAGAAGTTTCAACTGATGCTCACGGGTTCTACATGCTACCTGTACCACAGTTCCCGGGATAGTGCACCCTTCTAACCACTCATGCTCAGCTCTAAGAGGGTAACACCGGTCTGGTCTCATCCTGACTCTTACGATGGGGTTATCTGGACAGATTTTTTTGTGATCGATGTCCACCCTTTCAGTTTCAAATCCGTAAGCAGATACCATTATTTTTTCTATTTTTTCAGGACCTGAAAGCATGACGAAATACCCGTCAGGCTTAACCACAAGCCTGAAGTTCTCCACTCCAGGCACTGTAATTTTCGCCTGGCTTCCTTTCAGTTGTCTGCCTGTGAAATCATCAAATACCATCACCGCAAACTCTACTTTCATTTTTACACAAAATCTCGTAATATTCTCCATCACTTAGTCCCCCTGATGCTTATGCAATCTTTCACTCAGCCGGCATATTCTGATTTTTTTCAACTGTTTTAAAGTCTGCTTCCAGAACTCTCTGAACACTTCGAGTTTTAGCCGATTCAATTTCAACGGGTGAAACCTTATAAAACAATGTGGTTCTGTAGGGCACGTTAGGAATATTCCATAATTTCTGCTTTTCTTCCGGTGATAAGGAAATCATTTTAATCCTCGTATCCATATTTCCATCAGTTTCACTTCCTCCCAGACTCTCAGCCTTTACCACTGGATTGTCAGCCAAAGTCTGCACCACCTTGCCCAGAATTCTCTGATCTTCCCCTTCTTTAAACTTCACATCTGCCTTTGAATAGGCAGTTATCATATAAGAAAGGGTTAAAAAGGTAGAAGGGTACTTCTGCTTATTAAAGGACACATTTATCATATCGTTATTTCGATATTCTTCCGATTCCCTTATGTCATACAAATGAATCCCAAGTACAAAATCTCCTCTTTCGTCAGGACTGCAAAGTCCTATGGTATCAGTGCTCTGAATGATCTCTGGTGAAAGATTGATTCTAAGGGTTTCCATTATAGTATTGCTGACATCTAGTATCCCTGTATGCTTTCCCATGTTTTTGCTCCTTCTCAATTTAACTTGTGTTTTATCCGGTTTTCTATCTGACTTCTATAATTAAAGCTTTGTCGTCACCCTTGGCAAAAATCGCATTTATATATCCCTTTTCCGTTTTATATTTCACTACGGTAATCTTTGATTCAGCTGAAAGATTTGTCAGTCTTCCTGCGAATCGGTTAGATTGACTGACTGATACCATACGGTTTTCTCCCATTGCCTCTGCCGTTTCTGAAGCCGGTTTTCCAAGAACAGCTGTAATCTGGTCCTTCGTCATACCCGGTGCCACACCCTTCACTTTTGAGTTGTTCCAAATATCTATCCCTATCATTTTTCCGTGACTGTCACTCTGAATAGTCATGCCTATATTTTCAGTGGTGTCCTCATACACCTTGGCGCTGCCTTCATCCACTGTCCACTCCTCAGGAGTAGTATCTAATACCTTGCCTGCATCCTCTACGGTCATTGCTGCCAAAGCGGAATAATCTATCTCTTTGTTTTCAGTCAGAGGTCCCTTGTAAATGGCTTTGCTCCCAGCACCGTCTTTACCTGCTGTATCCTTTGAACCAGAAGCGGCATCTGCTCCCCCATTGGTGTCTTTACTGTCTTTATTGGTTGTATCCAGAGCAGAGTTATCCTGAGTTTTTCCTGAATTCGTATTATCCGGCACTACTTCCGGATTATCTGCTGGCTGGCTGTCCTTGCTTTCACTGTACGCTAGTGCACCATTTCTGAACACTCCTTCCAAAAGAGTCATCCCTGTGCTTTCATCGTACATTACACCTTTCCCATTGTAATTACCCAGCAGGAACTCTCCCTCATATATCAAAGAACCGTTATTCTTTCCATATTCTTTTCCCTGTCCGTCATATCTTCCGGTTCTGAAATTTCCTTCATAAACAGGAAATTCTGTTTTAGGATCATATAACTTACCTTCCCCATCATAGTATCCATTATAAAAATCTCCCTCATAGACTAATTTGCCTGTCTTTATATCAAACAGCTTTCCTTTTCCCGAATACCTGCCATCTTTAAATTCCCCGTCATAAATCAGTTTGCCTTTAACCGGGTCGTAACTTTTTCCTTTTCCTTCTAGCTTGTTATTATTAAATTCCCCATCATAAATGACCTTTTTTCCGGAATATATTTTTCCGTTACCCTTCATCATACCTGCTGACAGTTCTCCCTGGTATAATACCTGGCCATTTTGATAAACTGTTCCCGTTCCATCAAACTTTCCGTCTTTTAAATCACCAGAATATACCGTTTTCCCTTTTGCACTGTAAATAGTGCCATATCCACTGGGATTTCCATTTACAAAACTCCCTGTAAACTTTAACTGTCCATTTGAATAGTACAAACTTCCTGTACCATTATAGAGATTCTTTGAAAACTGTCCTTTATACTGTGTCTTTCCATTTGCAAAAAAAGTTTCTCCATTCCCCTCATACATTTCCATAAGGAAATCTCCCTTATACACAAGTTTTTCTTTATAATCATATAATTCACCCGGTCCTGTAATTCTTCCATTTTCCATCCTGCCTTTGAATAAAACCCCCCGTTTGTTTTACTTAAGAGCTTTACTTTGCCTGTATATCCGTACATTTCCTGAGAATTAATGTACATGGTATTTGTAAGAAATTTTGATTTCACTATAGGATGAAGAAATTGTATGTATACAAGGGGTAATAACAATACCAGAATAAGTATAATTACAACCAGCTTCTTGGCCACATAATATCTTGGAGTTGCAACGTAATCCTTAATGGATTCAGGCTTCACTTTTCTAAAATCTGACAGGCCTTTCCTTACATCTGTCATAACCTGCGTTACAATGCTGTTAGGATTCGCAACTTTGGATATGTTCCTTGTTTTCATTAAAAAAGGCGCAGTAAATATACGGGTTAAGCTTTTAGCGCCGAATTTTAAGGTTTTAATTATGTCAAAATTCCAAAAACCCATGGTTACTTCTCCTCTTCAATCATTACGGTTCCAATTTGCTTAATGTCTTTTGCAGATGCCGGCAGAGGCTGAGGCTTTAAAGCATTATAAAACATATAAATAAAGACGATACCTACAACCAATATGAGAAAAGCTGGTTTAGCCTTTCGCCAGAACAGCTTCATCTTTTCCCAGAGTCTAAAGAGAAAGCCCTGAGGCTGTACTTTATCTTCCTCCAGATTGTGCAATATCTCCTGATAAACCTTGTCGTATTCCTGGTAAATATCTATATATTTTTTATATCCACCTATTTCAAGAGTAGTTATAAAGTCTTCCAGAACTTTTACGGATTTTGCCTCAATTTCTACATCAAATACAGTTCTCAATACTGCTGCTGCTTCTGTCTGCATCCTGCTTTCCGGCATAATGCTGTACGCTTTTATTTCCCTTAAATCATAATTAAAAAATACGCTTAACGAATCGTCCAGCAGTAAATTTCTTCTTTGTAACCCCTCATACTGAATAGCTGCAGGCATATCCTGCAGAGTAATTTCAGAAAACATGTTTCTGATTATTTCAAGCTTTTCCCTCAGAGAATAAACTTCTGTCTCAATTTTTTCATATAATCGTTCTTTTTCTTTATATTTAAAGACTATGTAAAAATTTCCGTTTTGAGAAAAGCATTCAACTAAATCACTAAAAGAATTGTTTTCTGTCTGCTCTGTAAAAAAGGGCATACTTTTATATATCAGATCCGGATTTTTTATACTTATAAGCATATATCTGCTTTCCTGGTCTTCCAGCAAATCCTTACATATTAAGATGTCCATATCTCTTTGGGATTCAACTATTTTAATAACAGCGAACCCACGTTCAAGACTTTGTATTATCACTGGTTTCACCTCATTTCCCACGTCTGCTGTCAGATTTTGCTTCCCATTTCTTTTACTTCTCTTACCACAACGTAAGTGGATGCTTTGATATCCGGATATGCCATACTGGAAGCAATAATCTCATATACCCCAGGTACATTTGGAGCAGTATACATTCCATTTGCATCAATGCTTCCACCTTCTTGTTCTTTAACAGACCATTTAATTCTTTTATCTGAGATGTTAGAAAATACAGCCTGGAAATAGCAGGTTTCACGGATTTCCATATCTGCCATATCGGGTTTTATTAATATTTTCTTCACTGATACGTCATGTATACTTTCCTTTATGTCTCTTGCCGCCATCCAGTCTACCCTTATCTTCTTTGCATTGGTAGGAGCTTTCATTAATGCTCCGATTACGAAAGTACCTTTTGCCGCATTGAGTCTGGCTGCCAGCTGCACATTTGCTAACGGAGATTCTTTTTCATTGATAAATACTTCCGCACTTCCAAACACCCTTTCACTGTCATCACTGACAGAATAAGCCTGCCCTAAAGTGATAAACACATTTCCAAGTCCCAGACCATGAGTTATTTCTTCCGAAAAGAATTTCTGATTTACACTTCCACCTATCCCTAAATCCAGAGTAACAGTACCTGTTGCAACGGACACATTTCCCAAAGACGATTTGTGAACACTAAACCCAGTATTATCTGTACTGCCGTCCATGCTTGATTCGGCCATCCTGTCCAGTTCGCCTAACTGGATTTCATTAATAGCTGCAGCTAAGCTGTTGTTATACACATATTGTTTAAAAGGCATTGTTTCAATATTCTCAATTACGTAGGCGCTACCTGCTTTAATGACCCCTATTTTAGCCAGATAAATGCTCTGCTGATATGTGTTTTTTACTATTTCATCCATTGCCGTGCGATAATAGTTATCCATAATCTGCTTTTTTGCATTCTGTGGCATTATACTACAGCTGTTTCTGCATACTGCTTCCGCTTTTACTTCCTTATCCCCTATCCTTACTTTAAAAGAATCCTGAAGGACGGAAACGCTCCCTTTTGCATCTTTTACTGCCATAGCCTTTAAAGGGTATGAAAATTCATATCGTCCTGCTTTTTCAAAATTTTTTTCATCAAAAGAAACAGTCATTTGATTTTTTCCCTGAAACTGCAAACAACTTAGATTTAGTTCATAACTAAAGGAAAAAGGTTGCTGCTGCCCCATATTCTCCACAATAATCTTCACTTCCGCATCTCCGGATGTTTTTATGTACCTGGGTATGATCTGCTTAATTCTAAAGCCATTTCCCCAGTATAAGGTTTTCTTATCCAGATAGAAGTGTTCTGTTGTAAATCCTTCGTTTTCAGGTTCCATAGAGGTCAGAAAGATTCTGCAGCCTTCGGCATATTTATTATGTTCCACATCCTCTGTGGTTCTTGCATTAGTGCTGGTCAGGCTATGCACTGGCTCCTTTGCATTTTCTGCGTACTCTGCGCAAAGATAAACATAGCCCGTATTTTCACTCTCTTCCATGCAGGCGTCAAATCCATCTACCATGGAAAGCTTCTTAATAACCGGGGTATCGATAACAATCTCACGACCAGAGAAGTCAAGTGCCAGACCCATTTCAACAGAAATTGTAGTATCATCTACTCTTACTACATTCATTCCACATACCACACCGCTTCCAAACAGGAACCGATTAATCATTCTTCGTTTATCATTTACGTATTTCTGTTCTGTTTCAAAATCATCAACTGTGAGCAGTTTCCCATAAAAGTACCTGTTTCTTTCAAATGGAAAATATTTAAGATTTTTCACGTTTCACTCTCCTTTTCTACATTCCATGTAAGGCTGTTATCCTGTAATATATTTTTTTCTGCAATACTGCTAAAAGGTAATGCTGTAAAACCATCCAGGTTTGCCGGCCTGTACTGGCCCAGCACACTATTCATGCCAAGATAAGAATATTTATCTAAGAAAATATATGGCTTTAAAACCACTAAATTTGCTTCTACATGGGCTGGCTTTGCACTGCTTATAATCTTTAATATGGTTTTATATTCCTTCGTGGTTGGCACACAGTTTTCAGGAACTATTACTGTGAACTGGTAATTGGTATCCCCATATAATCCATGGAGTAAATTTGCGGAACTGTCATTTTCTAAATAACTTTCCAGCTGATAGTTTTCAATAATATAAGGCTTCTGCCCAATATAAAGTTCTACCATATCAGAAATGCACTGCCTGGTTCCCCTGTATTTATAAAACCTTATACTGTTTTTAACCAGAAATCTCAGTTGTGTTTCATTCCATACATAAATGTCATCTATAGCCAGCCATTCTGCAAGCCACTCAAGCAGTTCCCCCGATACCAGGTCAGGCTCAAAAGATTCTGCTATATTGTTGATTTTTTCTTCCATCTCTTCATATATAGACTGAAAAATGCTCAGGTATCTTTCTAAAAAGTTTTTGCTTTTTTTATCCTCCTGATATATTTCAGGCAGATAAGATATCCAGTTTTCTTTTTGAAGGTAAATTTTTATATGATGGATTTCTGGAGATTCATCACCCATTCCAAACAACTCTAATTTAAACCAGAAAAACCTTCCCTTTGCGCCTCTTAGAAGCATGTCCTCCGGATTAAAAACCCATCCGGTTTCCAAGGGTTGCAATATCCGCTCCTTTTCTTCCTGAGACACTTCCTCCTGATTCAGTAATTCTTCAATATCCAAGTTCACATGATCTATCGCAACAGTTCTGCTGTCGGAAGCATAAAATGTAAACTTTATTGAGGCATCTCCAAGGCTTTTAGACCTTATCAGTATTCTATGCCACAAAGTTCCCCTTTCCAGACTGTCTAAAACTCTGCTATAAAAAACAGATGGTTTTCCAGAATCCAAATCTTCAATTTTTATAGCAGCTCCATCTACAGAAATATTTTGTAAAATTCCCTTCCTGTAATCCGCTTCTTTATTAAATACAAAATACTTCGTTGAGTTTTTCAAAGATTACTCACCTCTATTCTGACACAGTTAAAACATATTCTGCCTCTTTAATATAAACCATTCCATTCTCTGGAATCATTACATCGCCATTCGAACTTCTTCTGATACTTCTGCCCTGAGCATCTATCACAAGAGAATTTACTGCAGAAACACATTCCAGTGTATCTATAATTCCGTAAATAGTACTGTATTGTACGGGCCTTCCAAAACTTTCGGAAGACCTGCTGAAAAAATTGTTTACAGCTTCTTTTATTTCCTGCTCAGCATTTCGATAATATGCTTTAACAGCTATTTCTGCAAAAATCACAATTCCTATGTATTCTGGGGACAGCACATTTACTTTGGTTCCAATTAATCTTCTTGTTTCAAGCTGCTCATAAATTTTGTTTATATAAGCTTTGCTAAGTTTCTTAAAACCATCCATAGAATAGGGCTGAACCACTATATTTATGCAATTTTCCTCAATGCTTCCATCCAGTTTTGGCATTTTGCTTGCTGGTATGGCTTTACAATTATTTACCATAAGACCCGGTGTACTTTTTACTATTCGCTCATAATCCTCGTATGTAACTGCCCTTTCAACTTTAAAGCGTTCATGCTGGAATCTTTTAAAACATTCATCTAAGGTTTCTGTATTTCTACCATCCAGGCCTCTGCTGCTTCCTATAATCTCAAAATCTGTATTTACCTGGTTACACTCTTTAATCTGGTTTTCCTTTACACAGCCATTCTGTCCCATTGTTGTCCTGCATCCAATGATTATAATCCTGCCATCGGGTGCCATGCCCTTTTCACAATCACCAAAACGGATGATTCCCTGTTCTTCATCCAGATTATAATGTTTAGATTCAGGGCCTGATATGTCAAAGTCTTCAACTCGCTGCCAGACTGTAAAACCATTTTCACCTTCTACAAAAATTTCAAAACCCTTTTGCATAACATTATTAATCTGTATTTTAAATTCCTGATAGGGGAAGCCATTTCCTATGCCTGGCTCCAGGTGTAATTCTTCCTCTTCAAGAAAATTTACACGTCGTATAAGAAGGGATTGTTTTTCATTTATCTGACCTGTTCTTTGTTTAAGCGACTCCTGCTCTATCTCTGAAAAGACACCGTCTTGTAAAATAAAGTATCTGCTTTTTCCTGTTTTCTCCAGATAGGAACCACTCTGAAAATTGATGTTTCCACTTGTTATGAGGAAATCTTCATATTCACTTACTGTATCCTGTTGTTTTACAGGCACAACATTTATAGATATTCCCGTTAAGACTGGTGGAACATCATATACACCTTCATTTAATACGGCCCTTATATAAAAACCTGTATTTTTTATATGGAATGAACACATCTCTTCCAGAATCTTAAATTTAATCATTCCGCTTTGAATAAGACCAAAAGTCTCATCTGCCAGAACCTGTAAATCCTTCCATTCTCCTTTTGAATAGTACTGCCATTTGATGTCTGTAATCCCCTGAGCCATTTCCTGTCCAAAACCAATTGGATTTCTATGTATTTCATAATCATTAAAAATATCTATAAACATATGAATTTCTTCGTTTACTTCAAAAGGATTGTCAAACAACAGATAGAACTCACTATTTATTTCCGGATTTCTTCCAAAAATATAAAACCAGAGATTTTCACCCTCTAAGGCTCTTTCCCCTGAAAAGTTTACTGTTTTATCACTTGTCTTTAAAATACCTTCAATGATGCGTGATTTTGATATGTATACTTTTTCTTCTGTCTCAAAGGGTATATTATCTGCCCAAATTTTAAAGCCTCGTCCAAGATGCATGTTTTTATCAGATGATATAATCTTTACATAAGCTTTTGCCGGTTCCTTCATAATCCTTTTTATACCTAAAAGCTTTAAAAATTTTTTACGGCTTTCTATCCCTATCTGATCCATCCTGTACTGCTGTAATTCTTTTAGCCAGGCAAACATTTCTATAAAAGTAATTCCAGGATCATGTGCATTGTAATCCGTCCATTCAGGAGCATATTTTGTTATTAATTTTTTTGCTTTTTCTGTTATATCTGCAAATCTTTCATCATCCAAGTCTATATTTGGAAGCATATGCTCACCTTCCTTCGTCTACAGAAATTATGATTTCGTGAGTGCCTGCCAGGGGTAA
This sequence comes from Aminipila terrae, assembly GCF_010120715.1. Classification (NCBI taxonomy): domain Bacteria; kingdom Bacillati; phylum Bacillota; class Clostridia; order Peptostreptococcales; family Anaerovoracaceae; genus Aminipila; species Aminipila terrae. The sequence continues at coordinate 2,007,461 of NZ_CP047591.1, read as the reverse complement.
CGCAAACCTTATACTGGCTGCCTTATCCAGATCAGCCTCCACTCTCCCGAATTTTCCTTCTGTATAAGCAGATACAAAAACATTTTTCAGGTAAGAAATATCTTCTATATCCTTCAGACAGTTTAAAACCTGTGTAGGATTAGGAAGCCTTCCAATATTCCATCCCCTGCCGTCAAAATTTCCTGTTAGTGGATTTAAAAACTCATTTAAGCGGTTTTCAATCTGCTCTTTTACTTTAAATACCTGATTATATTCTCTTACGGATAGTTCTACTTTTACGCACATTTCCATGAATTGAGGTTCCACTACAAAAAAATGGTTTAAATCAATGATATTACTACTGCATCTTTTTTCGATGTAGTTTTTCACCTGCTCTGCTACAGCTCCAAAATAAGCTCTTCCCTTCATAAAATCTTTTTGAAGTAAAGCCAGTGTTAATGCCCCAGGAGTTTTTGACCCCAGCTCGTTATACCCTGGGAAACATTTTGCCCTGTAAATATTTCGTGTTGCTTCCATGGCCATACTTTCAAAATCCCCCGCTGTCACAGCCCTGTATCCATGCTTTAATGCCTGACCATTCCTGTAAGCTGCAGCCTCTGTTTCTTCTATATCACAGCCCCCAAAAGTTACAGAAGGATTGTCTACTTCATTTATAAATCCAATGGAGTATGCGGTCCGGTTTACGGCTCCCTTTGGCAGATTACCTATACTTCCTCCCCCTGTACTGTATGTAACTTTTATTGTCTCTTCCTGATTAAAAGAAATCAGTCCTTCTTCTTTCCTGTCAGAAAATCTGACTATTCCCTCATTCCGGTCTACGGTATACCGTCTTCTCTCATCATTTAAGTCTATGAAATCTTCAACCTCAGTCCAGTTGACCCAGTTTCCCTCTTCAAATACCTGGACCTGCACCTCCTGGATTTTATTGTGCAACAGCTGGCATTGGAAACTCACATCCTGAGGCTCTGCATAAAAATATTCCGTAATATTTGTCTGAACATTTTTTATCTGAGTAGTATTCATATATATATTTAACAGCCTGGGAAGCTGAACCGGTAGTTTAACGTTGTTATACCGCTCTCCATTATCAATAAGCCGAATCCAGTATAATTCCCTGTTCCATAATAAACTTCTCTTAAAATTCCCTGGGCCCATGAAAGTAACAATCCCAGTTTTTTTAAAGTTTTCTGTCTCATCTGTAACATTTAAAGTCCGCCACTCTTTATCACTATAATATTCCCATGAAATACGGGTAAGTTTATCTGTGATGGTGTCTTTAAGGTCAAAAAGCATCTTTACAGGCCCACCTGATGGAGCCATATCAAACCCTAAATAAAGTGCGGTCTTCTTTTGTTCCATGGTATAAAAGGGTTTGAAAAAAAACAAATCATCAGAAAGCTGCCTTTCTTCATAGCTTTTCCTTTCCAGATTATTTTCCGTATAGATATACTCCGGAAGCCTTCCCTTTTCCTTATAATCATAGCTAAAAGCCATTCCATCTATAACTGGTGCAACGTATTCTCCCTTGGTCTTATATAAGTTGTTCACTTTTAAGACCCGCACTCTTATATAGTAAGATTCAAAAGAACCGATGAGTATTTTCTCCATGTCCATGGGGCATTTAAAGTCTATGACTCGGAACTGCCCTAATGTTCCATATTCCGTAGTAAAGGTGTCTCTGTACTCATCAGAAGGAAATAACCTGGTCCATCCATTTCCGTTATAGTATTCCCATATAACATCTTCTATGGTGATATCATAATCTTTATCCGGTTTAAACTCGCTGCGCTTCATGATAAGTTTCCAGTTAACATTTGAAGCTGCCATATCCAGATCTACAGGAATTCTTATAAAGTTTAGATTAAATGTCAGTCTTATATCCGCGCCTTTTTTACATAAAGCATCTTCAGCAGCTATATATACATCACTGTAAAGGGACATTTTTTCACCGAAAGGAAAAAATTCATGAATATTCTGTTCTATATCGTCAGTGAGAACCATATCCGGTTCTAATCCTGCACCCATTGATGAAATTTCAATCCTGTCCAGACTCAGATTCTCAAAATCACTTATGTCATTGACTGTGCATCTCATCAAGCAACTTTGCATCTTATTTATTTCACATGGCGCGAAAGCTGGCTGACGCTCACTCTTAAAAAATAACAATCTGCCTCCCTGGACTTTTTGACCATCAAAGCTTTCCCATCCATTATCTGTATAGTACTCCCATTTACTTTTTCTGGCATCCAACAGTGCTTCCATCTGGTCCTTAGGCACCTGGTGCTGATAGTGAGGATTTAAAAGGATTTCTATCCATGCTCCCTTTTTTATATTAAGTGCATGGGCCTGGCTGAAATATATTACATGCTGCTGCAGATTTTCTGCTTTTATATCAAATAAATAAAATCCTTCTTCTTTATCTGGTTTATTAGCCTGATTAAGCTCTGTTTCATCTGCTACACAACTTATGAAATCATTGACCCCACTGGTACAAAAAATGTTCTGTATCCTTGCTGCAGTTACAAAAACATCGTTCTCCGTTTCAAAGATGGTAGTCCCTTCCTCTTCATCTTCCGTATCAGCAATTAGCTGTGTCCCTTTCTTTACCGCCTCACCGGAAACCGGAGCTCCTGACAATCCAAAGGTAACGTATCCAAAAGCAGGTATTGCCGGCAAAAGCCCTGCATCAATTTCATTGTAAAATGCAAGCCGGTTTTTTCTGGGTATATGATTGAACTTTCTTATGGTGCCATAAAACATGTCCGTATAAATCATAGCCAGCGCAGAGCCCACATCTGGATTCTTTTCCTCAAAGCGCCACTCAGGTGTATAAGCAGGCTGAATTTTTTTAATATATTTAATAATGTCCTTTTCGGTTCTATTATCAATATTAGGAATCCTCAATTCACTACGCCTCCTTACTCACTGCCTTCCTTTATAAAATACGGATATACCAAATTATATGGATTGTTTGTAGCTCTCACCACATAGCTGATATTAATCAACGGATTATCCTGATTCTCCGTCATCTCCACAGATACCTCTATATCTGTGATTCTGGGCTCCCAATTAATTAAAGCTTCTCTGACTTCACTCTCCATCTGCATGATGGTAGTATAATCCATACCTCCAAATATGTACTTATGAATATCACAGCCAAATTCCGGACGCATAACCCGCTCGCCCTTATTGGTCATAATTATAATCTTTATGGCTTCTTTTATATCTTCCTCATACTGTGAGATGGATATTCTGCCAGTAGCTTCATCTACTGTGATAGGAAATTTCCACCCAGCACCTAAAAAACTTTTTGCAAAATCTCTGTTCATCAGGAAACCTCCTTCCTAGTTTATCTTTGTCATGGAACCTTTGAGGGTTAATACCCCCGAAGTCTGAACTTTAGTGCTTCCACTGCCCTTCACTTCAACCGATGTCCCTGATACTTTTACATTCTGAGCTTTTATTGTTGATGCCTGATTTGCATTTAAATCTATTTTTCCCGCTTTAAGTTCAATACTATTGTCTGTTCCATTTAATTTTAAAGAAACTTTCTGTCCAGCTTCAAAGCAAATACTTTTTTTCGCTTCGATGGTCACGCTGCCGTTTTCACCATCTATAGAAAGGATATTTTCCCCTTTATGATCCTGAATATTTATAGTTTGTTTTTCATCATCCAGAGTAATTTTTAGATTCTTTGGTGTATGAATTTCAAAACTACCCTTATTTTTTTCTTCATTAAAGATAACTTCATGACCACCTTTGGTTTTAATTCTTTTTACGGTGTTATACTTTACTGCCGTATTTTCAGGAATCTTATTTTTACCTGAACTCCAAAGACACCCCAATACATATGGGCGGTTCATCTCTCCTAAGTTAAATCCGATTATCACTTCGTCACCTATTTCAGGGAGAAAATAACTTCCATATCCGTTACCCGCATAGTTCTGCATGACCCTTACCCAGTCTGTAAGATTATTTTTATCCTCACCCATGAAAATCTCCACTTTGACCATACCGGGGTGTTGTTCATCATAATTGTCCTTAACAATCCCAGTGGTAATACCAGGTATTTTTTTATTTCCTGATTTGTCCTTTACGGAACTTCTTTCCTGCACAAACAGGCTCTCCATAGGCATTAATCCCACCCCCCGGTTTCAAATTCGGTCTCAAACCCTTCGGTTCCAAGCCTGTGTGTAACTTTTGTTATGTAATACTTCTTGCTTATATCATTACCCATTTTCTCCAGACGAACGAATCGTCCCGGTACAAGTTCGGGTAATCCAATGCATATTCCATTAGCGCTTTCAGCCTGCTGAATCAGTTTTTCTGCTTCTGATTTTGCTCTCTGTTCCGCCTTTTTTTGATCTGTTGCATCTGGATCCGGTAATATAATGGGTTGCTTTTTTACAGTTACAGGAATCTGGGGTGCTTTTGTTACTGCTATGGCTGTCCCCTCAAATCTTTTTTGTTTATCTTCATCAAAACCCAGCACAATGACCTCTGCATTTAAATAGTTTGAACTCTTATTGAATGAAATCAGACTGCTGCCCCAGGTTAATGCCGTAATAGGTACGGTAAGCTTTTTCGGAATCCTGAAAAAGGCTTTGCCCGCTACAACAAAAAATTCACGTCCCGCTATAGGGGCTAATTCTTCCTTTATAAATTCAAAGTCGGAAGCATTTTGGCTTATACCATCCGTTCCCAGCTGAGTTGTGGTTTTATCAATCACAAGGTGTGTACATATTTTTTTATAGTCCTGCATCAATTCAGAGAAAGCCGCCGAATAGGTTTTCACATAAAACTTTTTTCTTCTTTCCATGGCCTCCATCATTAATTTTCTCACGTCCATTGCTGTTACTTCCAGCATGGGTACTTCTGAAAAGTTATAATTCACTTCAGAAATGTAACCTTTAAATACCACTTCCAGAGCGGAGCTATATCCCAGTTCTACCTGAATAACTACACCTAATCTAAATTTATCTATGATATTACTGTCAAACTGTCTTTTTTTTATATCATAGGCATTCACTATATTAAAGTTGCAGCTTCCTGCTGTTTCCAGAGAATGAACCACTGACATATTTTCTATGGCAATATTTAAATTTGATATTACATCCTGACCTTTTACTTTTATTTTCAAAGCCGGTACTAAGAAATTCTTATATTTCTGGCTTAAGGCCTGAAAAGATGTAAATTTATTGCTCATCAAATCTGCCACGTTGTCTTCCTCCTATATTTGTTTATATGTCCTTGCTATATTAACGCAGGTAGGCGGACCATCTGCCCGGGTTGTAAGTCTCTGGGATTCATCATGTTGTTTTCTTTAGCGATAACTCTCCAAAGTTCAGGATCACCATATTCTTCATAGGCTATATGCCAAAGCTGCATACCCTGTTCAACAGTCCTGTACTTGGTTCTGTCTGGTGATTCAAAAGGTGACTTTTTTTTGCTTTCAGCCGAATCCATTACTGACTGAAAAGTGACTTCCAGCCTGGCTCTTACTGGCATACCACTTTCTGTAAACATGGTATAATTAGATTTTACTTCAGTAACAACCCCTTTAAATTTTAGACTTCCCCAAATAAATTCACATATTGGGGGCCTGTGTTGCTGTCCATCTATCTGAGTAAGCCCTACTATTTTTTTTGTAAGACTCGTTACATTTGTTGGATGTACAGGAGCACTTTTATCGTTCATTTTAGCTGCCACATTAGCACTGGCAACCTTGGGTGAGGTTTCATAAGTATCAAACATCAGACTGATTTCCAGGGTACTTTCTTCTCCCATTACAAACTGTGTAATAGGTCCTGCCAGCCCTGGGACTTGTTTATTTATATACTTTGCTTTATCTGTCAGATTGTATTCGGCGGGATTAAACATAACAAAAACGGTCTCTGTTTTTGTTTCCCTGTGTATTAAAAGCTTTGCTTTCTCGTAAGACATTACCTTTCCCTCCTACATCAGACCTCTTCTCTGTTTTTCTAATTTAAGTTCCTTACTTACTGAATTTATTACTTCTTTTTTTATTTTGGCTATTTCAGAAGGCTTTATTGTTCCTTCTTCCTGCTCTGCCCTGCTTTTCATCTGTTTAATCATTAACTGCTGAGATTCCAGTTTTTCTTTAAGCTCACTTATCATCTGCCTTTGTTTTTCTGCTTCACTATGGTTCCTGTTGCTGTCTGCTTTTATCTGTCTCAGTTCATAATTCTCCTTGCTTTCTCCTGTACTCTGTGTTCCTTTGGGAGACGTAGATTTGGGGGGGATTTCATTTTTAAATATAAATGCTGGAATATTCAACAACTGATTTTTCTCCACGATGTAATCAGCTGAATGAATCTGTTTTTCCCCATCAGGAATAGAGTGGTTCAAATAGCCCGCCATGGGATTACTTTTTTGATTCACCATATTTTGACTAATTCTGTTGTGGATATAATGTGCCTGATTGTATACATTGCTAATCTGATTATTTGCAAAATTGATTTTATCGTAAGTCTTTTGTCTTAACTGGTTCATCTGATTATTTATATTAGCTGTCTGTATGTCAGCAATTCTTATATGTTTTTTTTCCAGACCAGGCTGGTTTCCTGCCTTCCCCTGGAAGGTATTTTCTATGTTAATCTGGTTTACCCTGTTGTAATTGGTATCAGTATTTCTATTTATAGTCTTATTTATCTTATTATTTATAACCTGATTTATGGTTCGGTTTGTCAAACCTATCTGGTTCTTTATATTGTTGCCAATCTGATTGTTTGCATGATTGATCTGTTTATTGCTCTCTTCTTTTATCAGGTTTAGCTGATTATTTATATTGCTTGTTCGTCCATCAGTATTTTTTATATATTTATTTATCATACTGGCCCGGTTTTCTTCATTTTTCATGAAGTGATTTTCTATGTTTACCTGGCTGTAATCAGTATCTGCATTATTATTTATAGTCTTTTTTATATTTTCATTTATAACCTCATTTATAGTTTTGTTTATCAAATCTATCTGATTTTCTATGTTTCTAGTCTTATTACTAAAATGGCTGGCCTGTCCATTGACCCTTTCGTCTACCTGGCTAAACTGATTATGTATATCGTTTGTTTGCCTATCAGCATTTTTTATAGATCTGTTTACCAAATTGGCCTGGTTATATTCATTTTTTATGGTGGTAAATTCTCCAATATTCCACCTTCTGCCGTCAATAATTCCTGTTAAGGGACTGACCGTGTTTATCAGGCTGTAATCGGTATCTGCATTATACCTTATATTCCTATTTATATTTATAGCCTGGTTTATGGTTTTCTTTATCAGACCTATTTGATTCTGAATATCTCTGGTCTGATTATTAAAATGGCTGACCTGCCCATTGACCTTTTCGTTTACCTGGCTAAACTGATTATCTATTGTACTTGTTTGCCCGTCCGTGTATCTCATAGATTGATTCATCAGACTTACTGGCCCTTCTACATTCTTTATAAAATGATTTTCAAGTCTCTCCTGGTTGTAATTTCCCGTGCTCCAGATTTGATTTCCCAATTTCCCAACATCTGCATAGTTTATTTGCTTTTCTATAGCATTTATCTGATTCTGGACTTTTTTAATCTGCGTATTAAATATATTTATTGGATTATCTGTTTCATTTACATATTTATTTAATGTAGTAATAAAATTTTTATATTCTAAATCTGAGAAATCATTAAAATTCTGATTTTTATCTGTTAAATAGGTATAGCCTTCTTCATTAATCAGTCGTGGTTTTACCCATAAAAAATTATTTACAGGATTGTTTGTAAAACCGTTTAAAATATTACTTATGGTGCTTTTGCCGTCGTGGTTTAAAAGATTAGTTGTATTCCCAATATGGAATCTGTTTACTGGATATTTAGCACTTTCCTTATACTCATTATTTATTTCAGTATTATTTCTTTGTTCATCATAGTTCTTATTATGTATTATAAAATTTTGATACACCTTTAATGGCATGGTTATCAGCTTAAAGTCTTTTGATAGGTTTTCGTTGATATATTTACTATCCTTGTACCACAATTTCTCATTTTGCTTCTGTATTATAGTTTTTGCATGAAATAAATTCTTCTGCTTTTCTTCAAGCAGTTTTCTTTCTTCAACCCGCTTATAGATATTTAAAAGCGTTATAACTTCACGTCTTTTTTGTTCCAGTCGTTGTAATAGCTTCTTTTCCTCATGTTTTTGTATCTGGTTCTGCTCTGCAGACAAAGATATTATTTCATTTTTAATCCTGTTCAGTTTATTGAAGTTAAAGACATCTCTAAGCCCTATTATTCTTAAATTGTTTTCTATCGAGTTTACAATGGTTTTTTCTTCACAAACTTTATCTGTCAATAACTGCATAAAAAACTGTAAAACCAATTGAATATTTTGAGAAACATCTTGAACTTTTCCAGACGCCTCAGATACTCCTGGGGCTTTCTGCTGCATTTCATCTCTGAATATAAGATTTACTCCCGCAAAATTGTAGTTTCCTGTATTTGAATATTTTTTAATAATTTCCTGTCCAAAAACATATCCCGCAATTTCAGGCAGACTTTCTTCTATATTTAAAACCGTATACAACATAGTTTCCACCTTTTCAAACCCTATGCACAATTTTTCTGTTCACTCACATCTTAATTTCCACAAGTCCTGAGTGTGAGATTTCAAACCTCTCAATGAAAATATCTCCATTCATGGCATCCAGTTCATTTGTTTCCCAACTTGTTACAACTCCTTCATCAAAGGAATAAGCCCTTACAACTTTTGGTGCTTTTCCAGCGAACTGATCAAGAATCATAATGGTTACTGGCTTTTTGATTTGTTCCCCCAGTTTTAAATCTGTATTTTTAATTCTTTTATTTGAAACTCCCCGTTCCAGTATGAGTTTTTCTACCTGCTGCTTCCCAGTTGACAAAGTAAATACTCTGTCATTTACTCCTCCTTCTCTGACAGTTTCGTACTCCTGTTCCCTTGAGATGTTAGAGATTTTAGAAAAACTTAATCGTGTATCGCCTATGGTTACTGCAAAGCTTATATTTTTTATGGCCTCAAAAGTTCGTTCTGTTCCAGCCTCAGATTTTACATCTAATAATTTTTTCAATACATTATCACCCCACTAAAACTTTGCAAACACGTTATCTGGCTCATCATTGAGCTTACTGTTAATCTTAGAGACTTCTTTGCACCATCGGATTCTGTCCTTATGTGTCATCTCCATTATTTTGTCATGCTCCCAATGGAGATAATAAGCAATAAATGCTGCCTCCTCATATATTTTTCCTGCCGGGTATACTTCTATATTCCGGCGCTCATAAAATTTATGGGAGCATCTATTTCCTTGCCGCAATGAGGGCATAAACTATGATAAACAGGTTCTTCCATGCTATTGATTCTTTGATATAAATCCTGCAGATATGCCAAATCCATAGTATATAATCCTTCTATCACTTTTGTATCTACACTTGGTAGTGAGCCCAGCTTGGTAACTACCCTTGCTAAAAGTATAATCGTTAAGTATCCTGGATTTTGCTGTACTCTCGGATCTCTCATTGGTAATATTTCATCTGCTGCTGTAGCAAGCCTCATAATTCCCTCTTTGTGAAGCATTCCCGATGCATCCACAAATCCCCTAGGAAGAGTAAAAGTATATTCAGTTTGAAAAGCCATTTTTCTTCTCCTTTATAAAAGTACAAATTATATATTTATTAACCCTTTTATGCGCAAAGTGACTGTTTTAAACAGTATGAGAATATATACATAATCTAAAACAGTCACCCATATAAATTCATTATGAAATTCTAGTCATGCCCTCATGAGCAATCTCAAGAGTTTCAATGGCAACCTCTGAAGAAGAAGCATTAAAATCTGGTGCTTTATAACTGGTAGGCCAGGCATTTATAACCTGCCATGAAGCTGCAGCTTCACCTGTTTCATCAAGCACAGTAATCGTAACAGTTTTTCTTTCCACTGCACCGTCTACACCAGCTATAAGCCATTCATACAGTACCATTGAATCTGTAACTCCCTGTCTCAGAGTAATATTTCCATATTTCTTTAAACCTGGAAGCTTCATGGGAGTCTGAACCATATCTCCCTCCCTGTATTCGATAACATCAATATTTGCATCGAAACCGGAAACTTCTGAAAACCCTCCTGCCTCCAGGCCATCTATTTCTAATCTAAATCTATAACTTCCGTGTGGATAACCAGCCATCGTTTATCTCCTTTCTATAATTACTCCCCTGCAGATTCGCTTGTCTTTTGAGTAATTCTAAAGATTACGAATTCAGCCGGTTTCACAGGTGCTACCCCAATAACACATACTAATCTTCCATTGTCTATGTCATCCTGTGACATGGTATTTCGTCCCACTTCTACATAAAAGGCTTCATTTGGTGCTGAACCTGCTAAAGAACCAACTCTCCAAAGTCCGGTTAAGAATACATCTATCGTTCTCTTTACTCTTACCCAGAGCATTTCATCATTTGGTTCAAATACAGCCCAGTTTGTGTTTGCTTTTATGGATTCTTCAATAAAAATGAATAGCCTTCTCACATTTATATATTTCCAACTTGGATCACTTGAAGCAGTTCTTGCTCCCCATACTCTGATTCCCTGACCTGCAAAAGCTCTGATCAGATTTACACCCTTTGGATTCAGGATATCCTGTTCTCCTTTATTAAACTGGCAGTCAAGTCCCACGCAAGCTCTGACTACTTCATTTGCAGGCGCCTTGTGAACACCTCTTGTATTATCACTTCTTGCATAGATACCAAGAATTGACCCTGATGGAGGAATGACAATATTTTTTTTGTCAAGAGGATCAAAAATCTCAAGCCATGGATGATATAAAGCTGCGTAATTAGAATCAAAGATATCTCTGTGAGCAATCACATCATCAATCTTTTTGCTTTCCCTTGGAATATCCAGTACTGCAAACCGGCTTCCCAAATTTTCACAGTGTGCTGTAAGCATCAGCTGAACGTTAGGATCCGTAACTCCTGGTATAGCCATAAGTGAAACAACATCATTGTCTACAAAAGCCTGAATACCAGTACGTTTTCCCGGACCGTTATCAGCTCCTATAAAAGTTGCTGCTGAAATACTTCCTGAAGAGCCATTGCTTCCTCCTGTAAATGAAATAATACATACTGCTTTTTCTGTATCACCACCGATTAACATGTTAAAAGGTGATATAATTTCACTGCCCGCTCCTACATAAGAGGCTTTTACTAAATCTGATTTCGCCATCTTCTTTTCGATATAACTTGCAGCATCAATATTGAAAGAAACATTCTCATAAGTTTCCACGATGTCATCGAATTTAACTTCCACGTTGACTTCACAGGTAGTAATAACTTTTTTAGGAAGCAGGTTCTTATCTATGATTGTCTCATTAAACTCATTGGCAAATTCAATGATATTATCCTGACTCTTAACCACCTTATTGTAAATAATGTTTTCTTTATCGGCATACATTACAATATCACCGGCACTGAAGCCAGATGAATTTTTCACTATGTACTGCTTTACTCCATTATCTTCCCGGATTTCAAGGACCTGTGTCTTTGCCTTACTTGCAGGTGTGATTATCACTCTTACATTGTTTCCCCAGATTCCAGGATTTTTAACAGTGAATCCTACTGCTGCCTGACCAGCAGGGGCAGAACCTTTGGCGCATTTGGCATCATCTGGTGCTACCCTAGAAATAAAGCATCTTGATCCCCCGTTAATGAAGAAATGCTCTACTGCATAAGCTAAGAAACGATACTCACCAAATTCACTTTCCGAAAGATATCCACCATACTTTCTCTTAAAATCTGCAAAATTTGTTACAAGCTGGGGAAGTCCTTCACAAGGACCTCTTTCTGCCAGTCCAATAAATCCTGCTGTACTGGTGCCAACGCCTTCCATTGGCTTACCGCCAGATTCAAATTCTTCGACATATACGCCGGGTGATAAATATTCAGCCATATTATCCCGATTTCCTATCTGTAAAACCGAAACCGGATGCCCCCTTCCATAATTTTTTATTTTGAATTAACTTTAAAAATAACTTATTTCATATAAAATATTAAATCATATGGCTCTGAACAAATTTATAAACAAATCTCTGAACATTAGAATATTTATTTATGTTCTGACTTTTTTTATATTTTTTCCCCTTTCTTTGATTCTTTACCGGATTTACTTTGTTTTTTCTTTTCGTCTAGCAGCATAGCTTTTCTTAAAAACATCAAATATAAAAAATCATCCCTTTCATTACTTATATTTTTATTCCTTTTCATGGTCTGCCTTATTTCTTCAAGTCTGTTAGAAACTTTTTCATACAGTTGTTCTTCTTGAATTATTTTATTCTGCTGCTTATCAATCTGTTTTTGAACTTCTTCCTTATGTTCCTTTTTCCCCTGCCTTAATCTGATTAATGTTTTCAGCTGTTTTTTAGTCTTCCTTTTATTTATAAAGGGAACCATATTTTTCTGAACCTTAAAATGATTATTTTCAGACATCTTCTCTATACGTCCAAGCATATAACTGACGGGAATATCTTTAGGGAATCTGTATTCCAGTGCACTTTCCGTTCTTTTGTTTTCGTTTACCTTTATATTATCTGAACACATTGGAACTTTTCTGGCCGTTTCTTCTTTTATCTCTTTGCTTTCCCCTGAGAGTTCATGCAGAGTCATACTTTTTTTCTGGTTAATAAGCATTACAGCTTCTTCTCCTCCTGCAGTGCCTACAGATATATTTCCAAAAGAATTGCCCACTGTCTTTATCTGCTTTGGTAAATTGCCCTGAGCTTTATCCTTTGTCCCTGGCCGATACCCCTCCAGCTGTTTTCCCTTATTACCATCGCTCTCCCTTAGTATTTCTCTTGAACTTTGCAGCTCATTATGCTTTGCCTTTTCTTTTTCAGTCCATTTCATAAACATTACCGTCCTTGCCATTTTCCAAAAGCAAATAATACTGTCCCAGATCATTTTTTGAAATATGTTTTCCAATTTTATCATATTCATTTTTCAGGGATTTTAATATATTCTTCATATTGATTTCACTACCTTCTTCTGCGCTTTCAAAAGCTGCATTCAAAGCAATATTTTTTATGTTACTTCCTGACAGTTCAAAGTTATCGGACAGGAACTCCCAGTCGATACTTTTGTCCAGTGGAGCTTTCTGCGGAAACACCTGCTGCCATAAAATCTTTCTATAACTGGAGTTTGGAAAAGGAAAATCAATAATAAATTTTATACGCCGCTTAAAAGCTTCATCAAAGTTTTGATAATAATTTGTAGCAAGTATGCAGATACCTTTATGTTCTTCTATTTTCTGGAGCATATAAGCTGCCTCCATATTACTGTATTTATCATTAGAACTCTTTACTTCTGTTCTTTTAGAAAAAAGAACATCTGCTTCATCAAAGAATAAAACCGCCTGACTGCCCGATGCCTCTTCAAATATCTCCTGCAGATTCTTTTCAGTCTCACCTATATATTTGCTCACTACCCCTGCTAAATTTACTTTATATAAGTCTAACCCCAATTTATTTGCAACCACTTGCGCTGCCATGGTTTTTCCAGTACCCGGTGCCCCTGTAAAGATAGCTGATACCCCTGTGCCATATGCAAATTTGTCAAGAAAACCCCATTCTTCATAGACTTTTTGATAATGCTCCACATGGCTGCAGACCTTAAGCAACAAATCTTTAGAGAACTCAGGTAAAACTAATTCATCCCATGAATAATGGGTTTCGATTTTTATAATTTTTTTGTTTGTGGTTCCAAAGCTTTTCCTTTTTCGGCAAATCCTGTAAAGCATTTCTTCCGTGATATCATCTGCGGATGAAATCCTTAGTTCTTGTTCAGCTGTTTCCATAACTTCTTTTATCTCCCCAAAGTTAAGATTAAATTTGCAAGCTATGCTTTCAAATTTAATCTGGCTGTCAACTGAATAAAACTTTTTCATTTCATTCCAGAATTTAATGCAGGCAGTTATGTTTGGCCTTGGAAACTGAATATAAAAAATCCTGCAGTTTTTTTGCTCTGGGTAATTGGGATTTTCATTTGTGCTGATTACAAAACATCTTGTGCAAATCTTATCCAGATACACGTTAAATTCTTCAATGCCCCTTATTTCCTCAAAGCAGACTATGCTCTGTGATATAGCTGCTTCTGTGTTTACCTGACTAATAAAAACTTTTATGTCTTCTCCCTCTGAAGGCTCTTTAACAAAAATAACGGATAAATTTTTTCTCCTGCAAAATTGCCTGATGACTTCCTTTTTGCCGCTTCCCGGTAAGCCATAAAGTAAAAATATATCCGCATCTTCCGTCCATGCTTTTTCCAGAGTTTTTAGCTGTATTTCATTAATTGTCGGGTCAAAAGCAATATTACCAGTTTGATTCTGTTTGTAGTTTGAGCTATCCCAAATTTCTGCTTTATCTCTTAGAGCATTCGAAAATAGACTGCCATCTATTACAAAGCTTTTTATTCTTTCAGAACTTTGTAAAGACTCAAGCAGTCTATTTTTAGGACAGTATAATTCTGTTGTCAGAAATACTCTTTTCAAAATGCTGTTGACTTCAAAATATTTTAACAGCTCTATTTTTTTTACCTCAAACATGTCTCTGTGATAAATTGCTGCAAAAGAAGACACAGCAAAATCCACATCACATGAAAAACCTCCAATCAACTCGGGCATAAGGGAAAGTCTTACACAATACCTCTGAAAAAGGTCTAAATTAAATCTTTCAAATAAATATTCCAATGGCAAAAAAACAATATTGTCTCCGCACTGAAGCCTCTCTTCCATGTTCTTTTTATAGTTCTTTAACTTTTCTTCCTTTTCCCCCAGTTCTTCTTTATGTAAAATACTCTCATAAAAATCCACTTCAAGCAACGTTAAATGCTTTATATCCTTTAAATAGGATGCGTTCGAATTATACTCCATTTTTAACCCCCACATATTTGCGCCAGATTTCTCCAATATCTTCAGAAGGCTGTAAATCAAACTCTTTTAATAGCATTTCCTTCATTTTTTCATAATATTTTTTTGTATTTTTAAAATCTCTCAAGGCTGCATAACTTTTAATCCGTAAAAGTTGCAGGCTTTCTTCAAAAGGGTCAGTTGCAACAGCCCTGTTCATCCACATAATAGTGCGTTCAAACCTGCCACATTTAAAATCTTCAATTCCTTCCATTTCACAAACCTTGAGAAACATTTTTTCCAGGTTTACCCTCTGGGGTAAAAATTCATCCAGTTCCATTCTTTCCATGTAACTTCCTGTATATATATCACTAAGTGCTTCTTCCTCCAGATGAAGTTCTTTGCCATTTTTTAATGTTTCATAATACACTGTAAGATCTTGAACATCTGAATTTATCATATCCATATTCAATAAGTATTTTTTCTTATTGTAACAAATAAGGTTGTCCAGGCCGAAGGTACTCAATTCTCTTCGTATACTGTATAAAGCCGTATGTAAAAGAGAAGTTGCACTTTTTCCCTGGTTATCAGGCCACAAAAGCAGAGTTAACTCTTCTTTTGATACAGGCTCCCCATTTAAATGAAATAAATAGGCAAATAACTCCTGGGCTTTTTTCGTTCTCCATTTTATCTCTTCGGTTTTTCCTGTTATAAATACCTGAAACTCACCAAAAGCTTTAATATAAATGGGTTTTTCCCTATAACTGTCTGGATTCTGTCTTGCCAGAGTAACAACTTGGTAGTTTTCCTGATTGTCTTTAAAATTGTTATCTAAATTAATATTAAAACCAATCTGGCTCTCTCTACAGAAATTATACACCATTTTTTTCCTGTCTTTGTTTCTAAGTATGGGTGATAATTCATCTATTATGCCAGCTGACTCTTCATCCTTCCCCATAACTTTCATTATCCTTGCTTTTTCCAGCATGGCCTGTATATAACCCACCTCATTCATTGAAGTAATAAATTTTTCAATGGCTATATTTATGAAATCCAGACCTTTATTAATGCGCCCTGATTTCCAGTTATATACCCCGTATACCAGCATGGTTTTAGGCGTAATATTTATGTTGCAGGATTCGATCCAGTTTATCCATCTTTCTACAGTAGAAAGCTTTCCCTGATTAACCATATCGATTCCGATGCTCCCTACTGCATATTCTGCAAGCTCTGGATTTTCTCCGTTGATTGCATATTCCACTGCCTGTTCTTTATTATCTGTATGCAAATAAAATTCAGCAGCTCTCTTCATTATCTCTTTTCTTGTAAGGTCATTTAACTGCTCATTTAAAAATTCTTTCATTAAAGAATGGTATCTGAACATTCTGTCTCCAGAACCTACTTTTATAATCAGAAGATTCTCCTGAACTAAATAGTTTAAAATACTTTGGGAATTGTCAATTTTCATAACTGCATTGCACACATCTGCGTTTAAAAATTCCAATGCGGATGTGGAAGACAAAAAAGTTTGTATATCAAAAGGAAGCTTTCGGTAAAGTGCACGCATTATGTAATCATAAACAGCAGCTTTTCCCATAATATTTTCACTGCTCTGTAGGCCTCCCTGCTTTAAATATAAAATTTCAAACATTACACCAGCAGGCCATCTTCCAACACTTTGATACATTCTGCCTGCAATTTCAGTTGGATTTTTATCTTCAGCTACCATCTGCTTTACAATCATTTCTATTTCTTCTTTATTAAATCCCAGTTCTTTCTGCCCAATTAACATTCCCTGTCCCTGTATGTAAAAACGGCTCCAGAAATGAGGTATACTTCCTTTAGTAGCCACTACTACCTTTAAATTAGTTTCCAGGCTAGATATAAAGATTTCCAGAACCGTGTCAATTTTTTCATTGTTTATTACCTGAAAATCATCAAGTACAATAAAAGTATCTTTTATTTTTTTCTGTTGTGCTTTTGTAATTTGCTCCAGTAAATCATATGTCATTTCAGTGAGCTGCTTCTCATTTTGTTCCATACCTTCATATCGTTCCAGATCAAACTGCAGTACTCCATAAATCTTTTCCAGGCTTCTACTCAGATATTGCATAAATGTAATCACATCATTATCCGATTCATTGAGATGATACCATGCTACATCAGCACCTGCTACTCCGTTTAACTGTGTCATAAGAACAGTTTTCCCATAACCTACAGTGGCATGAAGGACAAATAGCTTTAACTCTTCCTGAAACTGCTCTAGCAATCTGGGTCTTATTATGAAGTTTTTAGATACTCTTGGAACCTGTATTTTAGATTCAATTATATTATTCTTCATTTACTGCTCATTCCCTCACACGTATTTTAACAAAGAAAAAATGCCTTTCTTTTAAAGCACAAAAAAATCCTCCATATTTTAGTATAGAGGGTTTTTTGTCAAAAATATATTAGCCAAAAGGCTAGTTTTTTTGCAGAAAAAATTTTTATAATATATTTGCTTCATGTGCCTTTTTAATGGCACTGGTTTTGTTATTCACTTTAAACTTGGAATAAATGCTTTCCAGATGCTTCTTAATACTGGAAACAGAAATACAGAGCTGCTCCGCCATCTGTCTTTGGGTCAGCCCTCCTTCAAGCAGAACCAATACCTCTTTTTCCCGTTTGGTTATATGAACCGGATTAGATTTTTCCAAAGCGAAATTTTCTATGTATTGTTCACTGATTTGTATCAGTCGTTGCAGATAATGAGAATCCATGCCCCCTCTGGACTGTAGTTCATAGAGCATAGGCAGAATAAAATCTGCATTTTCTGCAAAGGGGAGCAATATGCCGTCCTTCTGGCCATCCTGAAGTGCTGGAATAAGACTAGCAATACCAGATTCCATGCCATAAAGATGAAGCCTTGCTACTGCACTGTAGATAGCATTGTGTAATAAGCCAAGTTGATTATGATATACTTCATACCGAGAGATAAAACTTTCACAGAGCACTTCTAACTCAACCCAATTCTTGGTAAGCATTACAGCCTTACCATAAATAATATATGGGAATGCAACTGCATGAAGCATCAAGACTCTTGAATCCATATCCCCCAGGCGCAGCCATTCCGGGATTTCCTCTCGTTTCAACCTGCATCCGTACAAATAGCCCTCGCACATATCAATTGCCGCATTATAAACAATTCTGTTCTGGCAATTAATCTCATCATCCAGTTGATGAAGATTAGTCCGCATCCTGGCAATAATCTCCTTTGCTTCAGCCAGCTTACCTTTGAAAAGTAAAATCCGCATCAAAGTAAACTCTGCACAAATAATTATACTGGTTTGTTCCATGGTTCTGGCTTTATAAATTGCTTTTTGGGCATAAATCTCAGCGTTTTGCCAATCTCCTGTTTCTAAATCATATTCAGCAAGCGCTACCAATTCACAGCCAGTGCCAGATCCGTCAAACACCACTGGTGGAAATCCTGTTTGGATGCAATCAAGGGTTTCTTTTAACCTACCCGGTTCCCTGTAGTAGCAGTATAAAAAGTGTGGTACCCCAAAAGAGAATGCGCTATTTCGAAAAACGTTGCTAGAGACTTCGCCCTCCAGAAGCTTTTCTGCTTTTCTTGATAATTCAACCATTTTTTCTGCTTCATTAAAAACCAGAAAAATCTTAATGATTTCTATTTCCCCTAAAACTCTGTTCCTTAATTGTGTAGAAACCCCTTTTTCTTTTGAAAAGTATTCTTCCATAATGGTAATAATTCTTTTGCTTTCTATAGTAGCCTCTTTATCTCCACTTATTATAAAGGTACGGGCAAAATGCAGTATAGGAAAAGGGTATTTTACATACCATTCTTCTGGGAATCCCTGATAAACTGTCCACAACAGTTTAAACCCTAACAGCCAGTTTCTCATGTTTGCGTTTTGATTAATGATGTTAAGAATCTCCCCTGCCTTATCAGCACGGTGATAATAATCAAAAGCCTGAATGGTCTCTCCATGGTCTAAAAACCATCTGCCTGCATTATGGCAGACATCTCGTACATCCAGATTTTCTGCTTGAATTTTATCTCTTAAAAAGTCTAAAAGTACATGATGCAACTTATAAACCCCGTTTTGAAAGTCATACTCAATAAAAGCATTTTGCTCTACTAGTCCTCTGACTACTTGAGGCACTTCTGAATTTTTCAAAATCTGTGTTGCCTGCAACAAGGTAAAGGAATCCAATACGGATAGTTTGATCAGAATATCCTTAACGGAATCCTTCAAAGAAGAAAAAAGGTTATCATTCACAAGCTCTGTAATATTTGAAACTTCAGTAACTGGAATTCCCTTCTCAACTCCCAGCAGGAGAAGGTATATAGCGGATATCCATCCATTGGTATACCTGTATATTCTTTCAATTTCCCGTTTTGAAAGACAGCAGCCCACCATTGAAAAATACTCTTCAATTTCCTGAATATTGAATGATAACGTGTCTGTATCAATATAGTAGCATAATTTTTTTGCAATTAAATTCATCTGATTTATTTTAGGTCTGGTTCGGGAAATTAATAAGATATGTAAATGTGGAATTTTTTCTTCTGCAAAGATTTCTATTAACTTTGCCATATGTTTACTTTGCTCAATCATATGAAAATCGTCGATAACAATTACTTTGGTTTTTTTGTTACCTGATTTCCACACTAAATCAAGGATTTCTGCATCCTGCCTTGCATCCATAGGAAACCCAAAACGTTCAAGCATATTGCCCATTTCAGGAAATACTTTGCCCACAGCAGTCGATAATTTATGCCAGAATACCGTTTCATTCCCATCACATCCAAGCAGAGAAATCCATACAGTTTCCACATCCCTTGCCATCAAGTAAGACCTTACAGACGTAGTTTTACCATATCCCATTGTTGCAGAAACAATGGTAAGTGGATAACTGAACAGATTGTCCAGTTCCTTTTCAACTCTTTGTCGTTTTAATATTTTACCAATATTCAAAGATATCATCTTCCTTTAGTTGTAGTTACCCTTCTAAAACCACTGCCAATTGATTTTATGGCATTATTATATAATATTTTTTCAAAATTACCAAATAAAATATTTACATTCACAACTGCATCTTAATTTATTGGAATCATAAAAATAGCCTCTGTTTTTTCAATTATTCTTACACTCTAGTAGTTGTGTGTCTGGAACGCTTTTTAATATGATGGGATACGGCCGGGCAAGAGAGATGGATTTTTCGTGTTATCTCACCAATACATACTCCCCTCCAGTCTGACTCCAGCAAACCATTGTAACACATAATTCTCTTGCATTTGTTTAATGGTAAAGTAAATCGATACGAATAAAGAATTCTATAATAATGCACTCAAATTAAAACCCGGGTTATTTTTCAGAATTAATTGACAATTACGTTCCTGGATGTTATATAATTAAAATACAAATTTTGTATTTTATGCTCATTTATTATCATAAATACACGAATTAACATGTAAAGACTGAAGGTTATATGGTTTAACCAGGAGGCAAAAGTGATGCGACTAACAAAACTATTTACAACCCCTTCCCTGAGGCGAAGTATCACAGGAAGTACCATTCTCTTTATTGCTGTTTCATCTATTATGATTGGATGTATTTCTTATTATATGGCTAAACTGGCTATTGAAAACAGTATGGGAAACACAGCTCTGTCTATCGTAAATTCTGTGGTTTCTATTATTGACCCAGAGCAGTTCAACAATCTTCAAACAAAAGAAGATATGCAAACGAACTATTACAAAGATCTTCAGCACCGGCTAAATGGGGTTCGTAATGAAATTGGCCTAAAATACCTTTACACAATGAAAGTAACGGAAGACGGGCATTATATTTATGCGGTTGATGGAAGTAATATGACGGACAGTGATTTTTCCTCACTGGGAGACGAAGAAACGGACATTAACAATCACTATTTGAAAGCCTTTCAGGGTACTGCCAATTTTGGATTTATCAGTGATAAATGGGGAAATTCGATTAGTGCTTTTGTCCCCATTAAAAATCAGTCTGGAACTGTAGTAGGCATACTGGGAGCTGATTTTAACGGAGACATGATGGTTAACTGGCTGAACAGGCTAAAACTGTTTATCTCTGTAATCGTCCTACTGCTTCTGGGTGCTGCCTTTATTGCAGCGTATTTTGTTGCAAAGCGCATAACCCAGCCAATTAAAAACCTCACCGAAATTGCAGACAAACTTGCAGATGGACAAGTAGACGTTACCATGGCCTCCGATTCCCTGGATGAAATAGGTCAGCTTATGACAGCTTTCAGTAAAATAGTTTCCAATATACAGGCTCAGGCACACCTGGCCGAAAATCTAGCAGATAGAAATCTCTCTGTAGGAATTCAGATTAAATCTGATAAAGATGTTTTGAATATCAGCCTGAATAAAATGCTGGACAATTTCAGCTCAATCATCACAGAAATCAGCAATATGTCAAGACATCTTGCTGAGCAGTCAGATGTATTATCTACTTCCAGCATGTCCATTTCCCATGGGGCGGCGGAACAGGCCAGCTCTATTGAAAAGCTTAATGCCACTTTGGATGTTGTCTCCAAACAGACTCTTTCTAATGCACAAAAGTCAGCCGAAGCCAGCAATCTTACTAATATTGTTAAAGATGATATTAATGCGGGTAATGCTAAAATGCAGGAAATGCTAAAATCTATGGAAGAAATCAATAATGCATCACGTAGTATTCAGGATATAATAAAAACCATTGATAATATCGCCTTCCAGACAAATATTCTTTCCCTGAATGCATCTATTGAAGCTGCCCGGGCTGGAGTTGCTGGAAAAGGCTTTTCCGTAGTGGCCGAAGAAGTTGGACACCTGGCGAAGAAATCTGCGGAGGCAGCAAGAAGTACCACCAACATTATTGAACGGTCTGTCAGAAGTGTAGAGGCTGGAATGAAAACAGCTCAGGAAGCAGCAAATGTCATCGGCCAGATTGACATAAAAATTGATGAAGCCTCCAACATCTCAAATCAGATTACTGAAATCTCACAGGTTCAGGCTGCTTCAATTCAACAAATTCTGGCGGGTCTTTCCCAAATTGCAGGCATTGTGGAGGCTAATGTTGCTTCTACAGAAGAAAGTTCTGCTACAAGTGTGGATTTGGCAGACCATGCTGCTCGTCTTAAAGATGTTGTCACAACTTTTAAAATTGCAGAGTAAGCTCATATAAAAAGCCAGCGTCCTAAAACGCTGGCTTCTTATTTTCCATATTTGCCGTATAAGATATAATTATGGTGTTAAACCTTCCTTTAATATCTGGTATAACCTACCGGATATGTATACCCGTCTATATTTACTACCACATTAATATTTTGATTTTTAATAGCATTCTCCAACCCTTGTACTGCATATTGCAGTCCCCCTACTTCTTTTATTAGTTCTGTACCAATTTGTACTAAATTACTTAAATTTTCGTTTACCTTGTTTAAGCTACTTTGAATATTATCTAATCTGATTTCTTTTTCAAAAATATTATAAGCACCATAGGGCCCCTCGAATTCTGTTACTCTCTTTGTATCAAAATATTCATATATTTTATGTACTGAAATAATATTCTGGTATTTAGGATGCAACCAGCCACTTTTATATAATTCTCTTAATTCATTTGATGCATTCTCTAATGGCTTGATAAGCTCCTCAA
This sequence comes from Aminipila terrae, assembly GCF_010120715.1. NCBI lineage: Bacteria > Bacillati > Bacillota > Clostridia > Peptostreptococcales > Anaerovoracaceae > Aminipila > Aminipila terrae. The sequence goes on along the minus strand of NZ_CP047591.1, from coordinate 1,984,860 downwards.
ATTTACTATCATATGATTCTATATGACTATTTAGCTGAGCAATATCCCTTTGAACATTTTCCAAACCTGCCTTGCACTTTATGGAATTCCATTCTGAAATGTCCATTCTTCTTGCTATAGAAGTTAAAACAGCCAGCACAACACAAGAAATTAATGACAATATCCCCGGAATCAAAATTGGATAATTTTTAATTCCTATAGATAAATCTATCATTGGTATAAAAATTAAATACTTTAAAATGCAATAGGCAAATAAGCCACAAAACTTAGAGATACTAGCCTTTTTGGAATTAAAATAACTAATATATGAAAAAAATAAGCTGACAGGCACACTATATATCAAAATTGAGCCTACCCCTTTGTGCATTAATAAATATGCTAACCCTAAATATTCAACTATAAAAAATAGAATTAGCCATACGGCTGGAGCTTCCTTTTTCCGTTTTTGTGTAATAGCTGAGTTTCCTTTTGTATCACTATAGTCTAATTTACTATTTATATTTTTCCCGAAATTTCTCCTCTGATTTTCTAAAAAATCACCTTGTTGTTCTAAATCCAACAAATGCTTCTGGCATTCTCTTTGATAATTCTGCATAATAAAAATATCAGATTCCAATTTACATGCTCTCTGAAGGTTTTGTTTAATTTCTTCAATTTCCAACATTATTATATACCTTTCTTAAAATATTTTTATAACTGTTTCTACCTCTTCTTTTCCTTTTCTATATCTTCTAGTAACTACGCTGTTAGCTATCCCAGATTTATCTTGGATTATCCCTCCATTCACAATATTTTAATAATATACGAGTTAATTATTGAAATGATATCATATTTTAAAATGAATGTAAATTTTTAACTTAAGCTGTTAAAAGGAAGCGGCAAGTATTATACTTGCCGCCTCCAGGCTGGATGAATATTTTTAGATTTATTTTACTGAAAACAACTTGTCAAATCTGGTTAAGATTGCAGCAACCTGCGCTCTGGCAGCTTTATCCCTAGGCCCAAGGATACCATTGCCCGTACCGCTTACGAGTTCATTGTCAACCGTCTAGCCCATGGCTTTTTCAGCATACTCAGAGGTGCTGCTGCCATCGGTAAATCTGGCCAGCGCACCTGTGAACCAACCTTTTTCTGTTTTAAAATCATATCATCAAAAAGAAAAAATGAGCCTTTACACTTAAAAACTCATTTATTGCAATCGCTGCCACCCGTCAAACGGATGCTTTTTCGTTGGTCGGGACGACAGGATTCGAGCTTGCGGCCTATTACTCCCGAAGCAATCTGGCTGCCAAACTGCGCTACGTCCCGGAGTTAAGTTGGAGCTAGTGAAGGGAATCGCCCCCACCGCGGGTTGTTGGTAAGGTTAACCTTATTTTTATAAAATCACACCCTGCCTTCTTTCTTAATACATACAATACGGGAGTCTTTCCCCATTATCTTTGGCATACTCTTTTAGGGCACAAACTTGAGAATCCGTTCCTAATACCAAAAAAACGTCTCCTTTTTCCAGCAAAACATCTGCCCCTGGATTAAAAGTCAAGAAATTATCCTGATTCTTTTTTACTGCTAAAATAATCAATCCAAAACTCTCTGGTATTTTTAATTCTCCAATGGTTTTGTTCACAATATCCGATTTTTCATTAACGATGATATCTTCAAGCGCAAATTCAATATCGCCTATATGGGTAATTACATCAAGAAAAGAAATAACGGATGGCCTGAGCATTAACGCTGCCATTCTTTTTCCACCAATTTCATTGGAAGAAATTGTATGATTAGCTCCAGCTTTTTTAAGTTTATCAGGAGAACTCTTATCAATTGACCTAGAAATTATATAGATTTCGCTATTTAATTGACGGGCAGTCAGGACTGTAAATAAATTGTCCACATCTTTAGAAAGCGCACTAATTAAGCCCTTAGCATGCTTAATCTTGGCTTTTTCTAGAATTTCTTCTTCCGTTGCATCTCCCTCAATGACCAATAAACCTCTTTCTGCATAATGATTCACTAGCGTTTCATCTTTTTCAATAATTACAAAAGGTACCTTTTTGCTCAAAAACTCGTCTACAACTACGCGCCCTGATTCTCCCCCACCACACAAAATATAATGATTTTCGAGTTTACTAATTTCTGTTTGCATTTTTCTACTCCTCCATAGATTTCCCAAACCGCCTTCAATAAAAATTACAACACCTCTTGTAAAAGCATACCCTGCAGTCCCCACGCCCCAGAAAATAATAAATATCGTAAATATTTCGGCTTCCGGTGTCATAACACCAACTTCTCGATATCCCACCGTAGCTACAGTAATCGCCGTCATATATAAAGCATCTATTATATTCACATTTAGTAAAAAATAATATCCAATGGTTCCCACAACAATTACGCTGAAAAACATTCCTATTGCTACAATAATTTGTTTATTATACCGCATATACAGCTCCATTCTTATCTAATAATTTATGATTATAGCACGGTAATTCATTATTGTACACTTATTGCTCCTTAATTGACCACCCTTTATTAAAAAAAATAAGTAACACGAACATATTCTTGAACAGCCGTCATGACAAAAACAACCCCATTTTTACCTCAATGATAAAAATGGGGTTGTTTTTTTGGTCGGGACGACAGGATTCGAACCTGCGGCCTATTACTCCCGAAGCAATCGCGCTACCAAGCTGCGCCACGTCCCGGAGCTAAGTTGGAGCTGGTGAAGGGAATCGAACCCCCAACCTACGGTTTACGATACCGTTGCTCTACCATTGAGCCACACCAGCGCGCAAAAACTTACTCTGTTTTCTTCAGATGATTTTTATATCTTATCACATATTTTTTTAGAGTGCAATAGCAGCACCCAGGCCTTAACTAAAAAAATCTGCTTTTATAAAAAAAGTACTTTACCTGTCGTAGTAATTATGTTATTCTTTTATTACTACGACAGACGGAGTAAAAAGGAGGAATGAATTTTGATCAGCAGTGATGTGATTCGTGGATATAATGATACCATTATTCTCCACCTTTTACTGGAAGGTGATTCTTACGGCTATGAAATTTCAAAAGAAATTGAGCGTCGAAGTCAAGGGAACTATACCATAAAAGAAACTACTTTGTATTCAGCATTTTCACGTATGGAAAAAAATGGATATCTGGTTTCTTATCAGGGTGACGAAACCTTCGGCAGAAAACGCACCTATTATAAAATCACAAATGATGGACGTGAATATTATCGCATAAAATGTCAGGAATGGGATTTAACAAAAAAAGTAATAAATCAATTTACAAGGGAGGATATACATAATGAACCAAATTAGAAATTATGTTGAAGCAATGTTTTCAAATTTACCTAAAATACGTGAAGTGATTGATATGAAGATGACTATGCTGGAAAATATGGAAGAAAAATTTCAAGAACTGCTGAAAGAAGGAAAGAATGAAAATGAAGCAGTAGGGATAGTTCTTGCGGATTTCGGAAATATGGAGGAACTGAAGGAAGAACTGGGTATTAAGGATACAACACTGGGAAATACAGACACAGATTATATATCACAGGAAAACCCTGCTCTTCAGGAAGAGCTCCTTGCCTTTAAGAAACAGTATGCACTGGCAATAGCCATAGCCTGCATTTTGTTTATCATGTCACCTGCAGTATTTATTTCAATGCAATCAATTTTTGCAAGCGATTCCCCACTTCCTTACTTAGGCTTATTTTCTCTAATCGCCTGTGGTGCTGCAATCTGTATTTACTTCAGGATACAGAATCATAAATACAGGAGGCAATATAATACAACAGATGATGCTGAAACAAATACATCAAAGGGAATTGAATCCATTATTTTCAGCAGTGCAACCGTTATTTTCCTATGCATGGGATTCCTATTTAACTTATGGCATCCAGGTTGGATTATTTTCATTGTGGCAGCTATAATCAGTAGAACGATTAGATTATTTAACGGTCCAAAATAAATCAACACAGACCTATATCAAAACCCCACTAGTCTTACTAAAAATTTTAAGTAAGATTAGTGGGGTTTAAAATTTCAGCTTATGTAGTTTTATTTCTGTTTATAAAATACGTCATTTCCATCTGCAAAATACCGGATCATTTCAGCCGTAAGTGCTATTTTTTCGCTGTTTACAGGGATGTCTTCCCGTGTAAACCAAGTGCCCTCTGCCAGCTCTCCGTCATTCAGGCTTACTTTATTATCTCCATCAAGTCTTGCAAAGAATCCTACCAGCAAGGAATCAGAAAAGGACCAGGGCTGACTCTTATAATATGTTATGTCCTTAACTTCCAATCCCACTTCCTCCATGACTTCACGCCTCACTGTATCCTCCAGGGTTTCGCCTACCTCACCAAATCCGGCGATTAATGCATACCTTTTGTAAGGTCGGTCTGCATATCTGGTCAGAAGAAGCTTATCACCATCTACAATGCCTACTATTACAGCGGGAGAAATCTTAGGATATTCTGCAATATTACAGCTTTCACATATAAGGCACCGTTCTGCAGCACTATGTTTCATAGGCTTCCCACATCTGCCGCAATACTTGTGATTTAAGGACCATCTGTTTATCTGCAATGCTGTAACTCCTGCAAAACCCTGCCATTTCTCTTGTAGTGTTCTGAAAATATTTTGGGAGTGCCATACAAGAATTTTCCCATCCGGTACTTCTGTTCCCTGCCAATGGAGATAATCATCCTTAGTACCTTCTTCCAGAATTGAGTTAACCGAAAAATATTTATTGTCATCTATTGAAAACAAATATGCTATATTAACCTTGGAGTAATCTATCAGTTCCAATTCTTTCAGTTCTTTGAAAGTAAGAAATTCTGCCATATGATCCTGTCCTTCAGGCTGTTTCATTAATAGATTTTCTTCATGAAATAAAAGGGCATAATCCCTGTCTTCTGCTTTTATATTTTTAAAAGTAATATTAAATTTACGTGGTTCTATATCCTGTATCATTTCTACGCCTTTTTTGCCTTTCTGTGTTACACAGAATAAAAATCCTGTGCCCGAATCTGAAGTTCTATTCCATCCTTTATGATATATCCTCTGGCGGCCTTTTGAAGAACGCCATCCTTTCGAAGGCTGTCAAAGGTTCTAAGCAAATGCCTGTAACTTGTTCCCAGCAATTCTGCCACCTCTGTAAGATTTTCATTAAATAATCCATCCTCATTGGTCATTAGCACGTATGAGCACAACCTGGTTTCCAAAGGCAACAGTATATTGATGGCTCCATTCCTGGCACATCTGTCAAGTTTTCGAGCTAAATGGGTGCCTACAAAATTCATAAAAGTAACATTTTCTCTAAGCCTTTCCCCACAGTGTTTAAGTGGAATTCCCATACAGGTCACCTCTGTTAAAGCCTGCACATTTGTGGTACAAATGCCATCTGTCATTAATTCAATATCACCCAGGATTCCTGACTTGGTATAGAATGCCAGAAGCAAAGACTTTCCATTGCTTACATTCATAAAAGCTTTTGCTTTCCCGCTAACCATAAATAACAGATACTCCATGGGAAAACTTTCTCTGCAAAGATACTGTCCTTTTTCAAACTTTAATACCCTCACATCTCCTGCTTCAAAATCAGATAATCCATACTTAAGCAGCTCATTTTTCATCGTAACTGTTAAACTTCCATTTGACATACACGTCGCTCCTTTCTGCCTTTTCTACTTCATTAAAATCAGGCTCAATATATTTTTCTTCAATTATGACATATGTCATATGTACCGTCAAGTTCTTTTGTTATTCTTAACTGCGAATAGAAAGGAGATTTATTATGTATTACTTTTTATCTGTTCTTGCAGGTTCAATCATCGCAGTTATGATTGCAGTAAATGGTGTGCTCACATCCCATTTTACTATATACCTTGCAACAGTTATTATACACATAGTAGGTTTAATTATTATAACTATTATACTTGTCCGGCACAAAGAGAATCCTGCTCCCTGGAAAAATAAGAAGCTTCCGCTTTTTCTTTATTCTGGCGGTCTTGTAGGTGTTGCCACAACTATCTTTAATAATATGGCCTTCGGCAAAATCAGTATGTCTGCCATTCTGGCTATCGTCCTTCTGGGTCAGAGTATAACATCAATTGTAATTGACCATTTTGGCTGGCTTGATATGCCCTATCAGCCCTTTAACAAAAAAAAACTCATTGGACTTTCCTTTATTATCCTTGGAATTGTCCTGATCATGGTCATATAAAAACCTCCAGACAGACAGAATGTATTCTGTTGGTCTGAAGGTTTTTATAAATAGTATTGAACTTACAATTTAACACTATTTCTGGCCCTGTTTTTTTTTATATGGTATTATAAAAAAACTATAACAAAATAAATAGGTACACTACCTAGCCAGCAGGGTATCATATCCTCTTTCAGAAATACAGTGAAAGTCTGTAAATCACGGAAGATATCATTCCCATGCCTCAGTTTCTGAATCATATAACTGCATATGATGAAAATAATTGTTCCCATCACACATAGCAGCAGAAAAAACTGTAATGGATTTTTTATTCTGCGCAGTTTTAACACTTTATTACAACATCCCCTTTATTCATATTATGAAAATACATTGTATTTTTAATTCAGGAGGTAAAATAAATGCTTATTGCCATAATCGTATCGTTTCTTGCGGGAGTAACCGTGGTAGTCTCCCGGACTACAAATGCCCGCTTAGCTGCAGAAACCAGTTTGTTTAAAAGCACATTTTATAATTATATATTTGGCCTTATGGGGTCAGTTCTTGTCCTACTGGTTATGCATTTTTTTGTTGCTCCTCAGTTTCCTAAAGTTCCGTTGCCGTTACACATTAACCAACTGTGGATTTATCTGGGAGGCGCCATGGGAGTGTGTACCGTTAGTATCTCCAATGCTGTAGTAACAAGAATTTCTTCATTTTGTATCACCCTTTTAATGTTTGTGGGCCAGGTGTTTACTGGTATTGTGTTAGATATCATCATAAGCCATTCTTTTTCACTTGGTAATCTGCTGGGAGGCATTTGCGTGACTATAGGGTTGATTCTGAACCTGTGGTTTGATAAGAAATCAGATTCAGAGTCTCAGATTTCTGCGTCTTAGAAACATTTATTTTATAACGGTATACGTACAACCTTCAAAAGCCACATCAAATTTACATATGCTTTTATACATGCAGTAACTGCATGCTGTTTCGTTTCCTGCTTTCCGAGGAGCTATATCCACACTTCCCTGATTCAGGTTTTCACAGAGTTCTGCAATTTTGTTGTCTACTGCAGTCTGAAGTTCCGAGAATTCTTCACAGGAAAGAAGCTTATCCTTCCCTGTTCCCACGATGACCCCTTCTTTATTCCTGCGAACCGATACAATATCTGAACTTCCTGTAAATTCTCCGGCAACGCTTTCTATTACTTCAGGCTGATCTACTAAAACACCATCCAGTTTAAAAGACTTCCTGAACTCGGTCTTTATTTTTTCTTCAAGAATTTTGCTATCCAGATCACTGGCATTAAAAACCGGCTCATCCAGTTTAAAGTAAAAAATACCTGCTGGCCTGTTCTCTGCTGTCTTTCCATTTAATCTCTGGTTCAGAGCAGCCTTGAGGTACAGCATTAACTGTAGGCGCCAACCGCCTTTTGCCTCTTCTGTATCAAATTTTTCATTTCCAGACTTATAATCAATTATTTTCACATAATCTCCAGGCAGCAGATCAACCCTGTCTATTTTTCCCTCTATAAGAATCTTTCCCCTGGAGGTTTCTACTTCTATAGGAGGAAAATGTTTTCTGGAATCTCTTCCGAACTCCGCTTCAAAAAATACGTCCTCAATTCTTCCCTTTTGAACATGCTCTACCAGTATTAATGCTGCATCTGTACAGACTCTCTTCATTCTTCCAGCTTTATAGCTTTCTTCCTTTCCCCCGTTTAAGATACCTTCTCTATATTCAGCCCCTTCATTATCCATGAATCTTCCTACGAAATCAGCACATTCCTGTGGGGTAATATTCATCCACGGTGACTCAGGAGCAGTAATGGGAACTCCTTTCTCTGTCAGATGCTCTGATAGCTTCATCAGGCACAAATGGTAAATATCCCCTATTTCACGTCCCGCAATTTCAAAAACTCTTTTTTCTTCTGGCTTTAGTCCATAATTTATAAAATGTGCAAAGGGACATCTTCCAAACTTCTCAAGTCTGGAAGGGCTTAAAGACAAATCTGCATTTTCTTCCCTTTTAAGCAGAGAATCTGTGAGAGTGGCAGACATTGCCTCTTCCTTTATTTTAAAGAAAAGACCTTCTTCCACCTGTTTTATGGATTCCTGTTCATTTAACTTATACCAGGTTAAGGCCGCCTTAAAGCAATCATTTAACGGCTCTCCTTCAAGGTTTTTACGAAGTACTTCTGTCAAATGCTTTATTCCATTGTTTCTGGCCTGTAACAAATCAACTGGGTTATTTTCGCTGATGATATCTTTACATACTTTAACCCGGGGAAAAATACCTGCTACTTTATTAAATACAGCAGATGGCTTCATCTCTTTTCCCTCATTGTCCGATACTGCATAACTCATAAACAAATATTGCTCGGGTTTTGAAAGAGTCCTGTAGATTGCCAGTTTTTCTTCCATGGCCCTTAATTCATCCAGTTTACATATTTCAACGTGATGATTGAAAAGAACTGTTTTTTCATCATCATTTAAAATCCCGTCTCCACTTACTGCTGAAGGCAGGATACCATCATTGGCGCCTATTACCACAAGGGCTTTTATCTGCCCGGTCCTTGTACGTTGCATGGTTCCCATTATGATTTCATCTATAGTTGCTGGAAGCATTCCCAATTCCACCGACTCAAAGCCGGCCCTTAAAATTGTGTCAAGCTCTTCTATTTCAAGTTTCTCGTCTCCCATGACCGTAACCAGCTGGTCATAAATGTCAACTGCAGTTTTCCAGATCTGAGCCATCTCGAAAGCCATTTCATAATAACGCTTTTGGTTCTGCTCTTCCATGATTTTCTCAATACGTTCTGGAATCTGTAAATAATCTTTTAAAAAGTAATACAGTACCGCAACTTTTTCTCCTACAGTTTCGGCTTTTTTAATGGTTCCGTAAAAGCCAGCACAGTCTGCATGACAAAATTCCGTGCCTGGTTTATTTCTTCAAATTCTTCCGGTGCATAGTCCTTTATACCCCGGGTAAAATCCTTTTTCCACATGCTGCCCCGTATTTTAAATTTATAAACATAATTTTCAAGCTGCTCAGCCGCATCCTGTGAAAGACCAGCCAGACCTGTTTTTATAAAACCGATTACAGTCTCTGAATCCATTCTGCCTCTGGCAATCTGCATCAGGTAAATATTTAGACTGATTACTGGATTGTGCAGAATACTTCTCTTTTTATCCATAAAAAGATTTAGCCCGTATTCCTTAAAGACTCGGCTAATTATGGAGCCCCGTACGTCCAGATCATTGCAGATAACAGCAATATCCTTATATCGAAGGCCTTCATCCCGGAGCAGCCGTGTAACATAAGCAGCAGCAGTTTCCGCCTCAGCATAAGGGTTGGCAGCTTTCACTAAAGTAACTGCCGGAACCTCTTTATCCAACTTTTTTACTGGTATAGAAAATAGCTCTGATTCTATGGCAGAAAGGCCCGTAGTCATATTTTCTCTGATGCAGGTTTCATCAGCTATCTCTGTTGTACAATATGGTTTTGATAAAGACTCCGAGATTTTCTCCAGTTTTTCTATAATACCCCCTGTCAAGGCAAAAAGTTCACTGTCCCGGCATTTCTCACTGTAAGTCATAACCACATTGACATTTTTCCCGTAACCAATAAGCTCTCTAATCAGATCCAGATTTTTAGGAGTGAAATAATCAAAACCATAAACCCATATTTCACATCTCTTTATCATTGTTGAATATTTTATTTTACTGATGCAATGTTCAAGATAATCCTCCGTATCAATATATTTTTCAGATATTACAGCCTCATATTTCTCATAAACCGCCTGCATATCCTTTAGTTTTTTATATAAAATGGATTCTTTATCCAGGGTACTTAGTATATCTGGCAAAGCTTCGGGAGACGTATTATACTGTTTCATCTCTGAAATCAGATTGTTGACTAATTCAATAAAGGAAGTCTTTGCTTCCATTCCCCGGAAAACCTGCAGGTTATCCTTTTCTTGTGCTATTATTTTAGAAAGCAGCATATGCCTTCCATATTTGTCCAGTCGTGAGATTTTCTCTCCACCCACTTCTTTAAGCACACGCAGTCCAAGCCTGGATGGACTTATTATCTCTAAATCCATCAGGCCCCTGACTCCCAGATATTTGAACGCATTTCTCTCTGCCTGCAGAGTAAACTGATCCGGCACCAACAATAAAGTTGTGCCTGATACCCTTTTATAAATAAATTTATCTTTATCTATATTTTCTCTTCCATAATATATATTTAGCATATTCTTAGCCTTTTCCTTATTTCTACTTTCATCATCCTATAACATATTAAGTATATCAAAGGCTTTCTCTTTTAGCCACAATAAAAAATCGAGGAGAAAAAAGGACAATAGCAAAAACCTCTTTTGCTAAACTTCTGTTTAACTAAAGAGGTTTTCTCATCAGCATATGTCTTTATGGTTATTATTCTAACTGTAATTTAACAGACTCTTCAAATAAGAATTCAATTTCTTGCCAGTTTCCCCATTCTAAAAATTCTTCTAACATTTTTTGTGTTGTAGGATACAAATTACAAATATGTTCATGTGATACAGTACCTAAAATTATTTCATTTCGATAAAAAAAACAAATATCACCACTGTGCAAACTATCTAAAAAAATATCGGGGAAATATTTTAATATAATTTGTTGTGTATTTTTATTAGATTTAAAAACAAATATATTCAAGGGTTTTTCTAAAGTGACATAAAAACAATGCCAATGGTGAGTTTTAAAATCATATAACAGCCATTGTTGCATTTCTTTTATACATTCTCGGAGCTTACATATTTTGATATCATCTTTATCATCATAATTTATTGTTAATGAAAAGTAATCTGAATTTTTAAAGCATATATTAAATAATGATATATGTTTCTCTTTTTCCATAATTTTAGTTGTAAGTTTGTATGTCCTTTTTTTCATAATTGTATCCCTTCTCTAAAAAATCAAATTAATTTAATAATGAAAAAACTAACTAAAGAACCAAATATGTGTTTTAGGGTGCAGATTTGCATGTATATGATTCCAATATCCAGAGCCTCCACCGTGATTCTCTGGGCCCCTATAATTGTTACCTGCCAGACCTATGGCATAACTTAACGAAGTGGAAAATAAAAAGACAGTTGAATCGATACTGTATCTTCTTTTCTAACTTTAATCAATACATTCTGTATGAAATGTTGTCTAAGCTACATGAAATGTGATTTTCTGCAGAATTTATATATAATGTTTTTACATAATTAAAAATCCCAGTGTGAAATACACCTCACACTGGGACCTTGAAAATCATATTATTTTCCTGTCAGCTCTGCAAATATATCGCTGACCTTTTCTATTTTATCTACTAAATGAGCATTGCTTCCACAGAAGATAAGGCCATTTTCCGCATCTCCATTTGCCGCTGCTATCAGTGCCTCAGTGATACAATAGGGGGCCACTTTTGGGTTGCATGCCGTCATGCATCCATTGCAACGATCAATGGGAAGCTTTTCTTGTCTTTCGGCTATTTCTGTAACAAACTTATTTCTTATGGCTCTGCCAGGCATGCCAACAGGACTCTTTATAATAGTGATATCACTTTTGGTACAATTAACATATGCCTGTTTGAAGGTTTCCGGTGCATCGCATTCTTCTGTTGCTACAAACCTAGTTCCAACCTGCACCCCATCTGCACCATAAGATAATGCCATCTGTACATCTTCCTTTGTAAAAATGCCGCCTCCCACAATTAGCTTGCATTCAGGAATACTTGATATTTCAGCTTTTATCTCCATAAGTATTTTATAAAAATTTTCATCAGCAATTTCTAGCTGCTCTTCTTTGTAACCCAAATGGCCTCCTGCTTTTGGTCCTTCAAACACAAAAGCATCGGGCATTCTGTTATGTTTTTTAGCCCAGCTTCTTATAATCAGGCCTGCTGCCCTGGCTGATGAAACGATTGGAATCAGCTTTACGTCTTTTCCCTTTACTATACCTGGAAGGGAGGTAGGAAGCCCTGCTCCTGAAACAATAACTTTTGCCCCTGCTTCAACAGCAGCTTTTATTATTTCATCATAGTTTCTGCCTACACACATCATATTTATACCAATAGGACCTGCTCCCGGTATATCTTTAACTGCATCCACTGCCAGTTCAACCTGCCTTTTTATAGCTCTGACATTGGCTGACAAAGGATCTGCATAAAAATCTTCTTCCGTATATCCCGGCTGTGCTGCAGATATAATGCCAACACCTCCGCATTTTGCTACCGCAGCTGCCAGTTTCCACATAGAAATTCCTATGCCCATGCCTCCCTGAAATATAGGCACAGGTATTTCTAATCCATTCAAATCCATTGGTTTAAGTTCCATAGGTCCCTCGCTTCTAACAGGTTTTATAAGCTGCATTCTGAAAAAGTCTCTTAACCCCTCTAATGATTTTAAGAGTACATCTATTTCAGAGTCCGCCATATTCCCTGTAATATCTTTAATCATATTGTTATGAAAAGCCTGGTGCTCTTCAACTACATTAATTCCTGCATCCGTAAGTCCAATTTTCACTATTCTTCTGTCCTCAGGAATTCTACATCTGTCCACATACCCTTTCTTTACCAGCTTATTTATTGCTACTGTCAATGTGCTGACACTAATTTTTAAGGAACCTGCTACCTGAGTCATTGTTTTTAATTTCCCGACTCCGATAGCTTCAAGAGTGTGAATTTCTGTAATAGAAAGGTCAATATTACCTGATTCTTTTATTGACTGTTCTTCAACCTTTAAAACACTATTCATAAGGCTGACGAGTATTTCATTTAGCTTTATATTTCTTTCCACCTTCCGCTCCTTGTCTGTTAGCCTATAGCAAAAGTAATTTCACATTTACAGGCTACTTTTTCACCTAAATAAGCCGTTGCTACTCCTTTTCCAGAGCTGCTGCGAAGACGGTCCAGTTCTACATGCAGGCGCAGAGTGTCTCCAGGATAAACCTTTTGACGGAATCTGGCTTCCTTTATCCCTCCAAAATAAGCAATTTTTCCACGGTGCTCTGGCATGGATAAAATAGCAACAGCCCCGGCCTGTGCCAGTGCTTCTACAATTAATACGCCTGGCATCACCTTTTCCTGTGGAAAATGACCTGCAAAATAATACTCTTTTTCGTTTACATGCTTTATAGCTGTAATGCTTTTACCTTCTTCCATTTCTTCAATTTCATCAATTAAAAGGAACGGATCTCTATGGGGAATTATTTCCATAATCTGTTCTCTGTTCATTAACATATTGTTTGTTCCTTTCCGAGTTCCATAAACAATTTGCTGGATTTGCTTGTGGTTTATGCTCTGTTATTATTTTCTACACACATTTTAATATATTACCACAAAATTTATTTTTTTGTATATTAAAGCCTCATTTTCAGATTTCAGATTAAATATATTTTTATTTGCGTTACCATTTTATTAACCTTTTCAACCCTCTAATGTATACCTCATAAATTTCATTATAATAACTTTAAAATTGCAGATTTTCTGTTTGGTTAAAAGCCTCAAAACCAAATTAAACTTATAAGTATAAGCAGGCATCCACATGCAAATCCACAGCCACCATTTATTTTACAAACTTCTTAAATAAGACAGTTCCATTATGTCCGCCAAATCCCAGGGAATTTGACATAACAAAGTTCAGTTCTTTCTCTCTTCCTACGTTTGGTACATAGTCAAGATCCAGCTTCTCATCAGGAACTTTATAATTAATAGTCGGTGGGACAAAATTATCTTCAAGAGCTTTAGCACAAATAACGGCTTCAATAGCTCCTGCGGCACCAAGCAAATGCCCTGTCATACTTTTGGTTGAACTTACAGGTACCTTTGTATCATTACCGAAAACTATTTTAATAGCTTTGGTTTCAAATTCATCATTATATGGAGTTCCAGTTCCATGGGCGTTAATATAATCCACGCTCTCACCGTTAATCCCCGCTTCATCTATAGCCATCTGCATTGCAGCTGCTGCACCTTCTCCAGCTGGAGATGGGGATGTTACATGATAGGCATCACAGGTAGTTCCATAGCCCACAACTTCACCATATATTTTTGCGCCTCTTTCAAGGGCATGCTCCATTTCCTCTAAAACAAGGAATCCAGAACCTTCACCCATGACAAACCCATCTCTTTCCTTGTCGAATGGAGTGGAGCATCTGTCTTTATCTGTTCTTGTAGACAGAGCCGTCATGTTTGCAAATCCTGCAAAGCATACTGGTGAAAATGCCGCTTCAGCCCCCCTGCAAGCATTACATCGGCATAGCCGTGTTTAATGTATCTAAAGGCTTCTCCAATACTATGTGTTCCTGCTGAGCATGCAGTTACAACACCAATGCTGGTTGCCTTTGCCTGAACAGCAATAGATATATTACCTGCCAGAATATTTGGAATTACCATGGGAACCAGCAATGCAGATACTCTGGAGTAACCTTTTTCATCTCCTTTAAGGGCTGCCTTTTTTGATTCCTCTTCCAATGTCATAACGCCACCGATACCCGTACCGGCTACAACTCCAAATCTGTGAGGATCAACATTTTCTCCGCTTACAATTCCACTATCCTGCATAGCCTCTTTAGCTGCAGTAAGTCCAAACTGGGAAGACCGGTCCAGTCTCTTGGCCGCCCTTTTATCTTCATATTCAAAGCCTTTCACTTCTCCGCCCAGTTTAGCTTTCTGGTAAGTAGTATCTAATATCGTAATCTTATCTATACCATTCTTGCCATTTTTAATACCTTCCCAAAAGTCAGCAGTATTATTACCTACTGGTGTAACTGCTCCTAGTCCGGTTATAACAACTCTTTTCATAATTTCCTCCAAAATATTATATTGTATTATTTTAAATACTCATTCCACCGTCAATACATATAGTCTGTGCCGTTATATAGGCTGACATGTCACTGGCCAGGAACAGGGCTAAGTTTGCCACATCCTCTGGGGATCCCATTCTTCCAAGGCTGATAACCTCATTCATCTTAGCCTTTTGGGAATCATTTAGTTCATCTGTCATGTCTGTCTCTATAAATCCAGGGGCAATTGCGTTCACTCTCACATTTCTTCTTCCAAGCTCTTTGGCTGCAGCCATGGTCATTCCAATAACTCCTGCCTTTGAAGCTGCATAATTAACCTGTCCGGGATTTCCCTTTACCCCCACCACAGAAGAAAGATTTATAATACTTCCTGCTCTTTGTTTAATCATTACACTGCTGGCTGCTTTCAGAAAATAGAAAGAGCCTTTTAAGTTTGTATCCACAACAGAGTCAAAGTCATCGCCCTTCATCTGGATAAGAAGTTTGTCTTTTGTAATACCTGCATTGTTTACTAAAATATCAATTTTCCCAAAATTTTCCTTAGCTTTGGCAATAGCCTCTGTTGCGAATTCTGGGTCTGCCACATCGCCTTTGAGAATCTCTACTTTTGTTCCATATTGGGCTAGTTCATCCTGAGTCTTTTCCGCTGCTGCATCATTGCTTCTGTAACATAAAAGTACATCTGCTCCATTCCTGCAAAATGCTTCCGCTATGGCTCTGCCAATACCTCTGACCCCTCCAGTAATAATCGCACTTTTACCTTTTAACATTTTTTACCTCCGAATCTATAACTGGGAGCTTCTATTTATTTTCAATCAATGTTTTCACAGTATGTTGTAAGCTCTCCATATCTTGAACATTCAATGTAATCATATCATGTTTTATCTTCTTAACAATGCCGCATAGAGTGGTTCCCGGTCCAATTTCAATAACACACTCAACGCCGTCAGCTACCATGTTCTCTATTATTTCCTGCCAGTAAACAGGGCTCATGGCCTGTTTACCCATTAATTCAGCAATAAACCTGCTTACTCCGGCCTCATCCATTTCTTCTGTGCCCTTCATCATGTCTTCCGCTGTCACATCTGAGTAAACTCTTTTGTTAGGGGCTTTTAATTCGCATTCCATAAGAAGATTCTGAAGTTTTGTCGCTGCAGGTTCCATCATTTCACTATGAAATGCTGTACCAACACTAAGTGGGATTGCTTTTATTTTTCTGGCCTTTGCTTCTGCCTTAAATCTTTCTAAAGACTCCTTATCTCCTGCAACTACCGTCTGAACCGGGGAGTTAAAATTTACTCCCTGGAGGATTCCATCCTCTTTCACGTCAGCTACACAGTCCAGAATTTCCTGTCTTGCCCCAAAAGCTGCAACCATACTGCCCCTTTGTACACCATCTTCTCCCAGTCCAGCTTCATTCATCCAGGTACCTCTTTTAGTAACAATGTCCATTCCTTTTCTTATATCATTGATGGTTCCTGCTGCAGTCAAAGCTGCATATTCACCCAGGCTGAAGCCTGCTAATCCTTCAATTTCAATGGAATCAAACAGTGATGCATCCTGTTTTTCTATTTCCTCCATCAGAGCTTCATAAGCTGCCATTGTGACCGTATAAACACAAGGCTGTGTTATATGAGTTTGCCTGAGCATTTCCTTAGTACCCTCAAAACACCATTCCTTAACCTGTTCACCTGCTAAATCCATTACTTCCTTAGCTTTCCTGGAATAGTCATAAAGTTCCTTACCCATACCAGTATACTGGGCTCCCTGCCCGGCAAATATCAAACCAATTTTCATATTCCTCATAACCTCCTAAAATAAAGAAGCTCTGTCGCTATAAATCATTTTCGCCTCTTCAAACATCTCTTTAATCATTTCCGCAGCAGGCTGCTCTTTCCTGACCATGCCTGCAATCTGCCCGGACATAACCGATCCATGTTCAACATCACCATCAAATACCGCTGCGCCTAGTGCTCCAATGCCAACCTTATCAATGGCAGCCTGCACTTCATCACCTACACTTGATTTTTCTATTGCAAGAATTTCTCTGGCCAGCTTATTCTTAATAACCCTTACCGGATGCCCCGTAGATCTTCCTGTGGCACAGGTATCTGTATCCTTAGCCTTAATGATTGCATCCTTATAGTTTTGTGAAACAATGCATTCCTTTGCAACTACAAATCTTGTTCCAACCTGAACGCCTTTTGCTCCAAGCATATAAGCTGCCGCAACTCCTCTGCCGTCCGCTATTCCACCAGCAGCAAGCACCGGTATAGACACGGCGTCTGCCACCTGAGGAGTCAGAGCCATAGTTGCGATTTCACCAATATGCCCTCCAGCTTCCGTTCCTTCAGCAATAATTGCATCCGCACCAGCTCTCTCAACTCTGATTGCCAGCGCTACAGAAGCAACCACAGGAATCACTTTTATTCCAGCTTCTTTCAGTTCCTTCATATATTTACCGGGATTTCCGGCTCCAGTTGTAACAACAGGAACTTTTTCTTCACAAACAACCTTAATCAGTTCGTCTATATTGGGCATGAGGAGCATAAGGTTTACTCCAAAAGGTTTATCCGTAAGGCTTCTCACCTTTTTTATTTCATCTCTCAGCCAGTCTGCATCGTATCCTCCACTGGCAATTATGCCAAGTCCGCCACCATTACTTACTGCTGCTGCCAGTGAACTCTCTGCAATTCTTGCCATCGCCCCCTGAATAATCGGATATTCTGTTCCTAAGATCTGACATATATCGTTCATTAAATATTCCTCCTGATTTATTACACTTCAAAGATTACTGCCCCTGCACTGAGGCCTCCGCCAAAGCCCATAAGCATTATCTTATCGCCCTTTTTTAATTTTTCCGTATCCATTATATCATACAATGCCATTGGTACGCTTGCAGCAGACACATTTCCTGTCTCACTTAAACTAATCTGAAACTTTTCTATAGGCTGTTTAAATTTTTTAGCTGCCGAAGAAATAATTCTCAAATTTGCCTGATGGGGTACAAAGTACGCAATATCATCAGCTGTCAGTCCTGCCAGTTCTAAAGATTTTTCCATAACCTCACCTATGGCGTTCACCGCAAATTTAAATACCTGGCTTCCTTGCATAGATAACGCCTGTTTTTCAGGATTATCCCGTTCTTCATCTGTAAACGGTGTTTTCCTATATTCCATTCCGCAAGTTAAAGAATCCGTCATATCATCATAATTTTTTACAAAAGAGGCCAGTATACCTTTTTCATTAGGATTGTCTTCCAGCAATGCAGCACCTGCTCCGTCCCCAAAAAGAATACATGTGCTTCTGTCTGACCAGTCAACAATTCTGCTTAACCGTTCCACCCCTATAATCAAAGCCTTCCTGATGGTATTTGTAGTCACACCATTTACTTTGCTGACCATACCATTTTTCATCAGTGCTTCCGCAATCCATACTCCGTAGATAAATCCACTGCAGGCAGTGCTAATATCAAAAGCAACGGCATTAGCAAGTCCCAGCTCTTTCTTTACAAGAGCCCCCATGGAAGGAACCAGTTTGTCAGGTGTAACTGTTGCCACAATAACAAGGCCTATTTCATCATAATTTTCCCCATCAAGGGCCAGTTTTGCTGCAGCAACGGCTAAATCCACTCCGGATTCAGTGGTAGCAACTCTTCTTTCCTGAATTCCGGTCCTTGCAACAATCCATTCATTATCTGTCTCTACAAATCTATTTAAATCGTCATTTTTTACTATTAGCTCTGGCACTGCCTTTCCGGCATTTTTTATAGTAATTCCCAATTACAGCCTCCTTTTAAAATTTATATGAATATTTATTTTGATTATCAAATTATTTTATTATATTATATTTTTATTTGGTATAAAAGTCAAGTAATCATATTTATGCAAAAAACATATTGTCCCTTTTGATATTTATACTGCTTTCTTATTATTAGCTGGCATGAAAAATAATATATATTTATAGAAGTATTTTAACTATTATAATCTTAAGAAATTTTAAGAAAACTTAATAAAGATTTAATGGACTTTCCTATAAATCTATGAAAGAATATATCTTGGGAGTTTAGGAGGGATTAAAATAATGAAAATATTAATAACGACGGACTGGTATAAACCCGTTATTAACGGAGTCGTTACTTCCGTAATCAATTTAAAATCCGAATTGGAAAAGGCTGGCCATGAGGTACGGGTATTAACGCTCTCACCTGATGGGCACCAGCACTTTAAAGATGATACATACTATCTTAAATCATTTAAGGTGAAAATATATCCTCAGGCAAGAGCCACTTATAACTTTCACAGTAAGTATTTACCTGAGATCATGCAATGGCATCCAGATATCATACATTCCCAGTGCGAGTGGGTCTCATTTTACTTTGCTAAGTACATTGCCCTTAAATTGGATATTCCTATTGTTCATACTTATCATACCATTTACGAAGATTATACTCATTATATATTGCGCAGTAAACGTCTCAGCAAAAGTATTGTACTTTTTGGTTCCAACCGCGCGATAAATGCTACGGATTATGTTATAACTCCTACTAATAAGGCTCGGAATTTATTACTTTCCTATGGCATTGAAAATCCAATTACTACGATACCTACAGGTATCGACTTGAATAAATACAGAAAACGTATTTCCGAAAGCCGGCGTCAGGAACTTCTGTCTTCTCTTGGTATAACCCCAGACAAGACAGTCATTGTAAGTATTGGGAGACTTGCTCTGGAAAAAAATATAGATGAGCTTTTGGATAATATGAAGATTCTGGTCAAGTCACATCCGGAAATAGTTCTGCTGATTGTAGGGGGCGGCCCTTATGAAGATGCCCTGAGAGAACTGGTTATTGACATGCATCTGCAGAATAATGTTATCTTTACCGGAATGGTTTCTCCTGATTCTGTTCCAGAGTATTTTCAGTTAGGCAAACTATTTGTTTGTGCTTCCCAAAGCGAAGCACAGGGACTTACTTATATTGAAGCATTAGCCAGTGGCGTTCCTCTTTTATGCAAATATGACCAGTGCCTGGAAAATGTTTTAATAGAAGGTCAGAATGGTTTTTCTTTTGACAGCTCCAAGGAATTCAGTACAAAACTTCTTGCCCTGTTAAATAATCCTGAGAAATATAAGACTCTGTGCAAAAACGCAGAAATCTCTGCTGAAAATTACTCTAAGGAAACATTCGGGAAACGGGTGGCAAAGGTTTATGATGCCGCCGTAGACACTTTTCCTGGTCATCTTCCTCTTCCAGTAAGACTTATTCCTGTCCTTAGAAGACATGCCTGAAAGTACAGATTGAACATGAATCAAATTATATAAATAAGGGGTTCAAGATTTGATGATATCATCACAATCTGAACCCTCTTTTTTTATGTATTTTACATATGACCCTAAACCGTTTTAAATTTGTAAAATTTTTAATATATCTTCAGCCTTTTTAATGACAAAATCCGGCTTAAAAATACCTTCCTTTTCCTTATCATATATGGCCACTGCCCAATCCACAAGGACAGAGGTAACACCTGCATTGTTAGCACAGCCAATGTCAAATTTACTGTCACCAATCATCATGGATTCTTCAGGTTTTGAACCCAATTTCTCTAAAGCAATAAGAGCTGGTTCCGGATCCGGTTTATGTTTTGTACAATCCTCCATGGTAACAATTTCATCTAAGATAGTGTCCAGTTTATACTTTTCAAGGCCTTCCATAGTAGTTGGTCTCAGTCTTGAAGTAACTACTGCTGTTTTATATCCCTGCCTGTTCAGTTCTTTAATCAATTCAATCATACCTGGAAAGGGCGATATAACGTCCGCAAACCTGCCCGCCTGATATCCTCTGTAAATTTCTATTGCATCGTCCAAAGGAAATTCAGGGAAGAAATCATTCATACTCTTTGCCAGTGTTTCTCCAAAGGTTCTTTGAATAGCCTCGGGATCTCCCTCTTTTCCCATGATAGTCTTAAAGGTATGCTGCCATGAACCTAGGATAAGTTCATTGGTATTCATAACAGTACCATCAAAATCAAATAATATCGTATTAATCCTGTTCATTGTATTCTCCCTTATTTAATATCTTTGCTATTTTATCACAATCACTGGGATTATACAAGGTACGCTATCTTATTCGTCATCACTTTCAGTATCCTGTGCTGAAACATTTGCCATCTCCTCTGGATTTAAAGTACTGTTGTCACTATTTTGTTGTTTTCCGGCTTCTTTAGCTGCACGCCTTGCCAGCTCTGCATTTTTCTCGGCCTGAGTAATTGTCCCCTCATCTACCATCTTATCCAGTTGTTTCTCCGTATAAGAAGACAAATCCTGGGTAGATGTTGATGAACTCTTCTGGGAGTCCTCAACCGAACTTGTGGATACTGCAGATTTCAAGGCTGCAGTATCACTACTTGCCTGCTGTCTGGCCATTTTCATGCCCTCTTCACTGATTTCAACAGTATCATACTGGGGAGCTTTGGTTTTCACCGGAGAAGTATCTGAAATTTGCTGCTGGGACTCTGCGATAGCTGCTGCATCGCCGGAAGCAGAAACTTCTTTAGTATCTGCACTCTTTACACTGTTTTCTTTGCTTGCCAGCAGTTCTCTTTCCTGTCTGGCATAATCAGTTATGCTGTTTCCTACGGATTCAATCATCTTTAAACCTTCTTTCCTTAAATCAGATAATGACAATTTAATATATTTTAATATATCGCACAAATACATTATCTGGTAAGTACTTTCACACACTTCACATCTAACTTTCACCCAGGGAACACAAAAGTGCAGTTATCACTAACTGCACTTAATCGCTGTTTTTTAATTAATTCTCTTCCTTTAACGTGGAATTTATTATAACTTCATAGTCAGGGCAATTTTTTGTCTGTCATAGTCCACACTTAAGATCTTAACCTTTACTGTATCTCCCACGGATACAGCATCCATAGGGTGTTTAATAAATTTATTACTGATTTCAGAGATATGAACCAGTCCATCATTTTTCACTCCTATGTCAACAAAAGCGCCAAAATCCACAACATTGCGGACTGTTCCCATCATTTCCATACCAACCTTTAAGTCTTCAAAACTTCTTACATCATTTCTGAACACCACAGCTGGTGCATCTTCTCTGGGGTCTCTTGCTGGCTTCTTGATTTCCTCTATGATATCCTTTAGAGTCAAGGCTCCAATTCCCACTTCTTCAGCAAGCTTTTCAATGCTCTTCCCCAGGCCCTTTTTAGGATCTTCTTTCTTTGTCTCCTTTAACACGGCTAAGGCAGCAAGGCCTTTTGTTCCCGGCTCAACTTTTACCTGTTTTTTCGCAGCAGGATAGGCTTCACAGATTTTCTCTTCAATGTCGCCTACTCCCCCCTGTCTGATCTGCTCCTTATCAATTCCAAGTTTTTGAAGCACTACATCAGCAGCTTCATAAGACTCTGGATGGACAGATGTTGCGTCCAGCGGATTTACTCCGTCTGCTATTCGCATAAAGCCCGCACATTGTTTATAAGTTTTTTCACCCAGTTTTGAAACTTTTAAAAGTTCTTTTCTGTTTGTAAATCTACCAGTCTCTTCTCTGTAGGAAACAATATTCTTTGCAATGCCCATATTAATTCCTGCAATATAGGACAGAAGAGAAGGGGATGCCGTATTCAGATCAACACCTACCCTGTTTACACAATCTTCTACTACATTTGTCAGTGCCCCATCTAAAAGATTCTGGTCTATATCGTGCTGATATTGACCTACACCAATGCTTTTTGGTGATATCTTAACCAGTTCTGCCAAAGGATCCTGAAGCCTTCTTCCCAGAGACATGGCGCCCCTCGTAGTCACATCCAGGTCCGGATATTCTTCAGTAGCCAGTTTTGATGCAGAGTAAACGGAGGCTCCTGCCTCATTTACAATGGTATAGTTAATGTTATAATCATTCTTTTTAAGGAATTCTGCAACTACCTCTTCGGTTTCCCTGGAAGCAGTCCCATTACCGATTACAATGGTATTAATCTTAAACTTATCTATTAATTTCTTTAAAGCAGCTTCTGTTCCCGCAATGTCTTTTTTAGGCTCTGTGGGATATACCGTAGCATAAGCCAAAAGTTTGCCAGTTTCATTTAAAACGGCCACTTTGCAGCCAGTTCTGTATCCTGGGTCAATACTGATGATTCTTGCCCCGTTTACTGGTGGAACCATTAAAAGCTTCTCGGTATTTTTTGCAAATACTTTCACCGCATCCAGCTCTGCTCTTTCAGTCAGAAGATTCCGCATTTCTCTTTCAATGGAAGGAGCCATTAATCTCTTATATGCATCTGTAATGGTGTCCGTTAACATCTGGACAAATATAGATTTTTCGTTGGCAATAACTGCCTTTTCCAGCATTAACTGAAGTTCTTCTACTGGTGCTATTACTTTCACCTTAAGTTTCTTCTCTTTTTCCCCTCTGTTTATTGCCAGGATTCTATGATTGGGAATTTTATCAATACTTTCCTGATGTCCATAATACATATCATAAACCGTTTTTTCCTCAGGATCTGTAGCTTCTGCTGAAATCAGTCCGGATTTCTGTGTCTTTTCACGAACCATAGCTGTTATTTCCGGGTGATCTGCAATCATTTCCGCAATAATATCCATAGCACCCTGAATAGCCTGTTCTGCGTTTTCAACACCTTTTTCTTCATTTATGTACGGTGCAGCCAGATCTTCAATGCTGCCCGATTCCATTTCCTGTGCATAAAAAACAAGCGCTAAAGGTTCAAGACCTTTCTCTTTGGCCTTAGAGGCTCTTGTAGCCTTCTTCTGCTTATAAGGCTTATAAAGATCCTCTACCCTCTGTAATACTTCCGCTTTTTCAATTTCAGCCTTTAACTCTTCTGTCAGTTTCCCCTGCTCATCAATAAGCCGTGTAACTTCTTCTTTTCTGGCTTCAAGATTTCGCAGATAAGTTAGCCTTTCATCCATGTCACGTAAGATTACATCTGAAAGTCCCCCTGTTACTTCTTTTCTGTAACGTGCAATAAATGGAATAGTATTGCCGTCATCTATCAGCTGTACGGTATTTTCAACCTGTGAAATTTTAACAGAGAATTCCTGCGCTAATTTTTCAATAATATTCATTTTTATATCCTTTTTCCCTTTATCTAAGCTTACTTTTTAATCCTTAAATTTTAACTTCTCATTGATAAAATAATCAATCTCTCCATCCATAACAGCCTGAACGTTTCCTACCTCTGCCCCGTCCTGTGGTCTTTCACCATTGTATATGGCTGGAACACATAGGAACGAATCTGGCTCCCCCACGTATTTTGCGAAAAATCTCCCTTAAGTTCTTTAAGATTTTCCTTGTGCTGCTGTTCTGCCAGTTCCGTGAGTTTTGCCTTTAAAACCTTCATTGCCATATCTTTGTTCTGGTGCTGGCTCCGTTCATTCTGACAGGTAACAACAATATTGGTGGGCAGATGGGTAATCCGGATAGCCGAATCTGTTTTATTTACATGCTGGCCTCCTGCACCACTGGAGCGGTAAGTGTCTATTCGTAAATCTTCAGGATCTATTTCTATATTTATATCGTCGTCTAGTTCAGGCATGACTTCCAGCATAGCAAAAGAGGTCTGCCTTTTTCCCTGGGCATTAAAGGGAGAAATACGGACCAGCCGGTGTACTCCCCGTTCATTTTTTAAATACCCATAAGCGTTTTCACCTTCCACGATTACAGTAGCACTTTTAATTCCTGCTTCTGTATCATCCTGAAGGTCAATTATCTTAGTGCTATAACCTCTTTTTTCAGCCCAGCGTGTATACATACGAAGGAGCATTTCCGCCCAGTCCATGGCATCAACACCACCAGTACCTGCGTGGATCGTAAAGATAGCACTGTTGTGATCAAATTCCCCGGTAAGAAGTGTTTTCAGTCTTATTTCTTCTGCCTTAGTTTTATAGTTCTCATAAACTTCTCTTATTTCTTCTGCTATCGTGAAATTTTCTTCCCCTGCGGAATCTGTTTCACTTTCTTCGGCCATTTCAATCAGCACTTCGATATCTTCTAAATCCTGCTTCAGACTTTTATAGCTATTTATTTTGTTTTCTAAGGATTTTTTTTCCTTCAGCAGTTTTTGTGCTGCCTCACGATTATCCCAAAACCCTTCTACCTGAGTCTTTATTTCTATTTCCTCTAACCTGTTTTCTAAGTTGGCCAGGTCAAAGAGACTCACCTACCTCTGTCAAATTTGCCTTTGCAGCAGGCAGCTCATATTTTATCTGATCTAATTCAACCATATAAAATTCCTTTCTTATTTATTTATTCATGCAGCAATTCTTATACTTCTTACCACTACCGCAAGGACACGGATCATTTCTTCCAATCTTTTCTTCTGTTCTTCTGATTGGCTCGTGTTTCTGTTCTCTTTCTGGTACCTCGGTCTCGCCAGGCATTGAACCTGTGGAAATACCACTGGCCATACCTTCTCCATGATAGTCTTCTTTTCTACCTTCACCCACTTCAATGATTTTCTTCCTTTCGGCATTGGTCTGGATAGTAACATTGTAACAGAACTTAACCGTATCTTCTTTAATAGCCTGAATCATCAGTTCAAACATATCAAATCCTTCATTAGAGTAAGCTGCTGCCGGATCCTGCTGACCCAGCGCACGAAGGTTGATACCATTTCTAAGCTGATCCATATCATCGATATGATCCATCCATTTATTGTCCACTACTCTGATCAGAATCATTCTTTCCAGCTCACGCATTCTGTCTATACCGATTTCAGCTTCTTTTTCATCATAAAGTCTTTCAAATTCTGCATAAAGGTCTTCTTTTAACTGATCTGCAGTAAGATTCTCAGCTTCTTCTTTCGTATAAGGCAGATGCTCATTAAATCTGTCACAGATTTTCTTCAGGTTCTTGCCCAGGGTAGTTAAATCCCATTCTTCTGAATATCTTGATGCCACAGTGATCGGATCAACCATTTCATCAATTAATTCCTGAGTCATATTTTTAATATGCTCTCTTAAATCTTCTCCGAACAATACCTTACGTCTTTCTTCATAAATAATCTGACGCTGTTTGTTCATAACATTATCATACTGTAATACATATTTTCTGATATAGAAGTTCTTGCCTTCTACTTTTTTCTGGGCTGCTTCAATACGCTTTGTAAGCATGCCTGCTTCAATAGCTTCATCTTCTTCAACTCCCAGTTTTTCTACCAGAGTCTGAATCTTCTCGCCACCAAACAGTCGCATCAGTTCATCTTCAAGGGATAGGAAGAACTGTGTACATCCAGGGTCTCCCTGACGTCCCGCACGACCTCTTAACTGGTTATCAATTCTTCTTGACTCATGGCGTTCTGTACCAATGATACAAAGTCCTCCCAGCTCTCTTACCTGCTGCTGTTCTTCAGCTCTTTCAGCTTTAAACTTTTCGTTTAACTCATTAAACGTATTTCTCGCTTGTATCAGTTCCGGATCATTGGTTGACACAAATGAAGTGGCAAAGGAAATAGCTTCATCACTGAATCCCTGTCTCTTCATTTCACGTTTTGCTTCGAATTCAGGATTACCTCCAAGAAGAATATCGGTACCTCGGCCAGCCATATTTGTTGCAATGGTTACGGCATTCTGACGACCTGCTTCAGCAACAATCTCTGCTTCCTTTTCGTGCTGTTTAGCATTCAATACGTTGTGTTTTACACCGCGCTTTCTAAGCATGTCACTGATTAATTCTGATTTTTCAATAGAAATGGTACCTACCAGAACTGGTTGTCCTGTTGCGTGAACTTCTGCAATTCTTTCAGCTATAGCTTTAAATTTACCTTTTTCTGTAGCGTAGATAGAATCCTGAAGGTCTGTTCTTGCAATTTCTCTATTAGTTGGAATAACTACAACATCCATGTTATAAATTTCTCTGAATTCATCTTCTTCTGTCTTGGCAGTACCTGTCATACCGGCCAGCTTGTTATACATTCTGAAGTAGTTCTGAAGGGTTATCGTAGCTAATGTCTTTGATTCTGAACGAACCAGAACACCTTCTTTTGCTTCAATAGCCTGATGCAGTCCGTCACTGTATCTACGTCCAAACATTAAACGTCCGGTAAATTCATCAACGATTACTATTTCATCGTCTTTTACAATATAGTCAACATCACGCTTCATTAAATTTCTTGCTTTTAATGCCTGAAGAACGTGATGGTTTATTTCCATGTTTTCAGGATCGGAGAAGTTTTCAATACCAAATTCTCTTTCACACTTGGCTACACCTTCCTCGGTAAGAGCAACTGTTTTGTCCTTTTCTTCAATGGTAAAGTCTTCTTCATTTCGCAGCCTTGTTACAAACTTATCTGCTACTCCATATAAATCCGTAGATTTTGCTCCCTGTCCAGAAATAATAAGAGGCGTTCTGGCTTCATCAATGAGGATAGAGTCCACTTCGTCCACAATAGCATAATTCAGTTGTTCTCTCTGAGACATTTCTTCACGGTAAGTAACCATGTTATCTCTTAAGTAGTCAAAACCGAATTCATTGTTGGTTCCGTAAGTAATATCCGCTTCATAAGCTGCTTTTCTGTCTTCTCCTGTTACATCATGAATAACGCAGCCTACTGTCAGACCCAGGAACGTATAAAGCTTTCCCATCCATTCCATATCACGTTTTGCCAGATAATCATTTACTGTAACAACGTGAACACCATCGCCGCTAAGCGCATTCAGGTATGCCGCCAGTGTAGCAACTAAAGTTTTACCTTCACCTGTTTTCATTTCAGCAATTCTTCCCTGATGCAGTGCTACACCACCAATCAGCTGAACTCTGAAATGTTTCATACCTAAACTTCTGACAGCACCTTCTCTGCACACCGCAAAAGCTTCTGGCAGTAAATCATCCAGTGATTCTCCATTTTGATATCTTTCTTTAAATTCAGAAGTTTTTGCCTTAAGCTGTTCATCAGTAAGAGTCTGCATGTCCTGATCCAGTGCCTCAACTTTGTCTACTATTTTTTCAATTCTTCTAACTTCTTTAACATTTAAATCTCCAAAGATTTTTTCCATTAATCCCATTTTCTTAGTCCTTCTTCCCTTTCTGTTTCTAGTGGCATCACAACCACATTTATCTCTAAGGCTCTTTTTCCATCTGCCTTGGTTACTCTAACTTTTAAATTTTCATATTCAAATGAATCTCCGGCTTCCGGTAATTTGTCAAGATTCACCACAACCCATCCATTGGCTGTAGTAACATCCATTTCTTCATACTCTAATCCGAAGAAATCAAACATTTTTTCAACACTTGCTCCACCAAGGACTCTGTAACTTCCATCATAAATCTGAAGGATTTCCTGTGAAGCAGTAGCGTCATGTTCATCAAAGATTTCACCTACCAGTTCTTCAATGATGTCTTCCATTGTTACGATACCCTCTGTGCCGCCATATTCATCCACAACAACAGCAATGTGAGTCTTTGCTTTCTGCATTCTTTTCAAAAGCGTAGCAATTCTTATGGAACCAGGTGTAAAAACAACGGGGGTAACATAATCAGAGATTTCTTTATCATGGCCAATTACAAAATTGTGAAAGTCTTTCTGGTTTAAAACCCCTACAATTTTGTCCATATTTTCTTCATAGACCGGTAGCCTTGAAAATCCTGTTTCTAAAAATATCTTTGCCACCTCCTCCTTTTTCTCATCTATTTCTATAGCCTCCACATCAACTCTCGGAGTCAGCACATCATAAGCTTCCAGTTCATTAAACTCAATTGCATTTTGAATCAATTCACTTCTGTCTTCATCCAGACTGCCTTCTGTCTCTGCTTCTTCCACAATTGTTATAAGCTCGTCATCAGTTATAGTCCTTTCATCATGAACTTTAAATACTTTTTTAATAATTTTTTTCCACTGCGCAAATATAAAATTAAGTGGCTTCATTATTACCAGTAAAATTCTGAGAAATGGTACGGAAAACATAGAGAATTTTTCAGGGGCCTCTTTTGCAATGATTTTTGGTGTTATTTCCCCAAAGATTAAAACGATAATTGTAATGATTACTGTTGAAAGTGTTGCACCGTAAGATCCATATAATTTTACAAACAGTACAGTTGCAATTGATGTCATGGTAATGTTGGCTGCAGTGTTGCCTATCAGGATTGTTGTAAGAAGTCTGTCATAGTTTTCTTCCAGCACAAGAACCTGCTTTGCCTTTTTACTTCCTGCTCCGGCAAGACTCTTCATTCTTATTCTGTTTAAAGATGTGAAAGCCGTTTCAGTGGCTGAAAAGTATGCCGACAATATGATTAAAACCACAATTGCTACTATCGAAGTAAATATACTCCCTCCCATTTATACCTCCTGTATAAATTCCTTTGTAATCTGTGCCTGTGCACTCATATTATTTATGTATACTGTAGCATAATATTATACCTCATTTAGGAGAAAAAGAAAAGGGGGCAATCCCCCCAGATTATTTTTAATTTGTTCCATTCTTTTTCCCATATTCTCCATGGCTGCCGGGCCCACTATGCCCTCGCTGTATCTGGTCGTTATTATTTTGGTACTCCTGACCCAGCGCATCAGCCACAGCATTCCTTATTCCATTACTGCTGAAAGTTGCTCCTGTGACAGAATCAACACCTACATTCTGTGTTGAAATGATCTGCTGAACCATGCTGCTGAAGGCCCTGTTATAATATGGTTTATCATCATTTGTGGATACTGTAGCTATATCTGTTATATAACCATTCTTAATCGTTACGGAAACTGTGGTTGTCCCCTTAAATCCGGTTCCTGTTCCTTCATAAGTACCATCTTGATAAGTACCCGTACTTTGTTTAGTTAGTTCAGATATATTTGCTTTACCTGAATCTGATGTCTGGATAGAATCAATATAAGTTGCCCCATAGTAAGCGGCTGCGCATAATAATAGAGTAAAAACGGCTAATGCAGTTATAATCCTCTTACTTAATTGCTTCTTGCCAACTGAAGTATTTAAGTTTTCTCCCGGGCACTTGTGGATACATTTTAAACAATTTATGCATTCCCCCGAATGAACGATATCTATGGGATTTATATAAATTCCCATACTGCAGGATTCACTGCAGATATTACATTTACCACAATGGTTTTTCTCTTTTCTTATTTTCATTATACGAAACTTAGACAATATAGTAAAAAGCGCACCCAATGGACATAAATATCTGCAAAAGAACCTTTCTATAAATAGCCCCCCTGCCATGATTACTGCTAGAGTGGCTGCTCCAACCCAGTTACTTTTCATATATTCAGTCAAAGATGGCGTGTCTCCCAGAGAGGTATAAGTGCCGAATACATCCCATGGATTACTTCCTTCAAATAAGTTCATTCCCAAGGTCCAGATAAAAATTATGGACATTGCAAGAACTACATATTTCAAATATTTTAAAGTGTTATCAATCCGGTGGTTTACAATAATTTTCTTTCGGGTAATCTTGTATGAAATAAAATGAAGAAAATCCATCAACGTGCCAAAGGCACATATCCAGCCACAGAAAAATCTTCCAAATAAAATGGTAGTCAGGAAAATTACAGTAATAATGATTAATTGGGGAATGGAGGCAGTCAAATCAAAGTTTCCTTTCATGGTACAGATATAAAGGCTTTTCAGACTTCCATATATCAATGTAAAAAGGCCTGTAAAAGCAATAAAACCCGCCACCTGTATCAGCATTCTGATGCTTCTGGTATTTATTATTTTTTCTCTTATTTTATTCATTCTTTCTCCTCAATTTTTTTATTACATTACTTTAATAACAAATACTCTGTTTTAAATTGATTTCTATGAATGTAACATAAAAATGTTGATGTTTAATGAATACTATTTGTGGGTTTTGTGAAGAAAAAAAAGGGCTGGCGCACAAGTGATTAAAAAACATGGACACACTAAAACAAACCCAGAATAAGTTTTTGCTCTTATAATTATAAAAAAACAAAATCCTCGGTAGCATTTTGGGCAAATCCTACCGTATTTTTATAAAAGTTGAAACTTTATGGTAGCCATTTCAATAAAAAAGCTAACAATGTGTTAAAACTAACGAGTAAAGATGCAAAAAGCTACCGGGATTTAAGTAAAAATGATAATTCCGGTAGCACCAGCAGTATAGACAATAAAAAGCGGATATATATTTGGATATAAAAGGTTTCAATTTACTTTAACTGTGTTAAATCATATGGCGTTTCCTGATATACGTAGTAATTCAGCCAATTGGCGAACAACATACTTGCATGCCCCCTCCATCTCACGATGACATCCTTCCCCGGCTGGTCCTCCTTAAAATAGTTCTTAGGCACATCAACCGGAATTCCTTTTTGCACGTCCCTGTAATATTCCAACCCCAGGGTCTCTCTGTCATACTCCTGATGGCCCATAATGAAGATCTGTCTTCCATTATCAGTAGCCAGAATATGGGGTCCTGCCTCTTCTGATTCTGCCAGAATCCTGATTTCAGCATGGGATTCTATATCTGTTTTAAGTACCTGGGTATATCTGGAATGAGGGGCCCAGAAAGCATCATCAAATCCTCTCATTAAAGGGGTATGGGCACGAATTACTTTGTGTTCAAACACCCCAAACAGTTTCTTATCCATCGGGTACTTATTGATACCAAAATGATAATAAAGTGCTGCCTGGGCGCCCCAACAAATATACATATTGCTGTATATATGTGTTTTTGAATATTCTAATATAGCGCACAGTTCATCCCAGTAATCCACTTGTTCAAAGCTTAAGGTTTCTACTGGAGCACCGGTTAAAATCATTCCGTCGAACCGTTCATCTTTAATTTCCTGAAAGGTTTTATAAAAGGTATCCAGATATTCCTCCAGCACATTTTTAGAATCATGGCTGCCCATCCTTACTAAAGTAAGCTCCACCTGCAGTGGAGAATTTGCCAGAACTCTTGCCAACTGTGTTTCCGTAGCTGCCTTGTCTGGCATCAGATTCACCATCAGGATTCGGAGAGGCCTGATATCCTGCTTCACAGCTACCGCATCATGCATCACAAATATATTTTCTTTCTGCAGTAAATCACCTGCAGGTAATTTATCTGGTATAATCAGTGGCATAAAATCCTCACACCTTCTCTCTAGAACAGCCTTATGTGTTCCAATCTCTGTTTATAAAAACAGCGGGGTATTAGCCCGCTGTAAAGTATTCTGTCTTTTGGTTATTGCACAAAGGCATCATAAATGGCATGTATGGCCCGGTTAAAGTCTTTTGTCTCAACACCTACTATAATGTTCATTTCACTGGACCCCTGGTCAATCATCCGTATATTTACGCCTGCTTCTGCAAGAGCTGTAAATAAAGTAGCGGATACACCAAGTCTTTTGGACATGCCTGCACCTACGGTGGCAATAAGTGACATATCATCAAAAATATCAATACTGCCCGGATCAAGCTTTCTCTTTATTTCTTCAATAACATCATCCAGTTTACCATCAATGCTTTTATCTGAAACTACAACAGAAACTGTATCTATGCCACTAGGCATATGCTCAATAGCAATATCGTAGTCCTCCAGGATACTGCTAAGACGCCTGATAAAACCACTTTCCTGGCTTAGCCCGTTTTTATAAATGGCAATAACTGAAAAGTCTTTACTTCCGGCAATACCAGTTATAATCTGATCTTTTTGAACAGCCACCTCAGCGTCAATCACTGTACCAGGGTCTGTTGGAATATTAGTATTTCTAATATTTATAGGTATTCCGGCAATTCTTGCAGGATAAATAGCATCTTCATGTAATACAGACGCTCCCATATAAGAAAGTTCTCTTAGTTCTTTATAAGATATTCTGCTGATTGGCTTGGAATTCTTAACGATTCTTGGATCAGCCATTAAAAATCCGGATACATCTGTCCAGTTTTCATAAACTTCAGCACCAACAGCTCTGGCAACAATTGCACCTGTTATATCAGAGCCTCCTCTGGAAAAGGTTTTAATCTTTCCACTTGGGTAGGTTCCATAAAAGCCTGGAATAACAGCTCTTTCATGTTTTTTCAGTGCTTCTCCTAAAGCTTTATTTGTTTCTTCAGAGAGGAATTTACCCCTCTCATCAAATAAAATTAAGCCAGCAGCATCCACAAAATCGTAACCAAGCATAGCTGCTGTCATAAGGGCATTAAGATATTCCCCTCTGCTGGCTATATAATCCTGGGAAGCTCCTTCCTGAAGATTTCTTTTGATTTCATCAAATTCCTTCAGCAGATCCACCTCTACTCCAAGATTAATTTCCATCGCCATATATCTGTCACAAATCACCTGAAATACCTGTTCATAAGGTAAATTATGTTCTATGTGAGTTTTACATAAATATAAAAGATCTGTAATCTTATTGTCCTGATCGTACCGCTTTCCGGGAGCAGATACAACCACATATCTTCGGTCTTTATCTGCTTCTATTATTTCTTTTGTCTTTGTAAGCTGTATAGCATCGGCTACAGACGAGCCGCCAAACTTTGCAACTTTGATTCCCACCGGAAATCCCTCCTCTATACATTTGTTCGTAATATATAATATTCATTATTTCTTGCAATGCTAAACTCACAAAATTTTATTTTGTTTTTAGCGTATAATTTAATATTATACGCATTTTTTTGTGTAATGCAACAATTTTCAAAAATTTTTTGTGATTAAACAACAAAAGCTGTCTCTACATTTCATAGAGACAGCTTTGCTTCACATAATCATGTTTCCCTTAATTTTCTGGATTTTATAATCCTGCATCCTGCTTTAAAGCTGCAGCCTTGTCTGTCTTTTCCCAAGGAATGTCAATATCCGTTCTTCCAAAGTGCCCATAAGCAGCAACCTGTCTGTAAATAGGTCTTCTTAAGTCTAAATCTCTGATAATGGCTGCTGGTCTTAAGTCAAAATGTTTGTTTACCAGCTCAGTGATTGTTTCATCAGATACTTTTCCTGTTCCAAAAGTGTCAACAAGAACAGATACCGGTTTTGCCACACCAATAGCATAAGCCAGTTCAATTTCACATTTATCTGCCAGGCCCGCAGCAACAATATTTTTTGCAACGTATCTTGCTGCATAGGTTGCTGAACGGTCAACTTTTGTAGGGTCTTTACCACTGAATGCACCACCGCCATGTCTTGCATATCCGCCATAGGTGTCCACAATAATCTTTCTTCCTGTAAGGCCTGAATCACCATGGGGTCCTCCGATTACAAACCGGCCAGTAGGATTTACGAAATACTTTGTTTCATTATCCAAAAGCTCTGCTGGAATAACAGGCTTAATAACCTTTTCAATCAAATCTTTTCTGATTTGCTCCTGAGTTGCTTCCGGATCATGCTGGGTTGAAATAAGAACAGTGTCCACTCTTTTTACCTTATCCCCATCATACTCAACAGTTACCTGTGTTTTTCCATCTGGTCTTAGATAGTTAATAGTTCCATCTTTTCTTACCTTTGTAAGCTGTAATGCAAGCTTATGGGCAAGAGAAATCGGCATAGGCATTAACTCTGGTGTTTCGTTACATGCAAAACCAAACATAATACCCTGGTCACCTGCACCTGTTTCTTCAATCAGGTCATTCATGGAACCTTCCTTGTATTCTAATGCCTTGTCCACACCCATGGCAATATCGCCAGACTGTTCATCTATTGCCGTTAAAACAGCACAAGTGTTTCCGTCAAAACCATATTCACTCTTTGTATATCCGATATCACAAATGACTTGTCGTACTATTTTGGGAATATCGATATAACAATTTGTGGTAATCTCTCCCATTACCATAGCATAGCCTGTGGTTGTAGTTGTCTCTGCTGCCACTCTTCCATAAGGATCCTGAGAATAAATAGCATCAAGTATAGCATCTGAAATCTGGTCACAGATTTTGTCAGGGTGTCCTTCTGTTACTGATTCTGAAGTAAATAATCTTTTCATAACGCTACGTCCTTTCTTTTTTAAATTACTTTAACAATAATTTTATCCAAAAAACTAAAATAACCTCTTAAGAAAGAGGTCCGATTTTTCGTATTAGATAATCTTTCCTCATCTTCCAGAATACCAACTTCTGTAGGATTTAGCACCTTTTATATCTGATTGCAAGCGCATGTCAAATACACAGGTTGCCGGGCATCGCAGGGCCTATTCCCTCCGCCACTCTTGATAAGGGGTTATTTAAGAGATTTAAGTACTTTGTACTTTTCATCTCTATTGTCGTTTTCTTATTATATTATATCCACAAATAGCATATTGTCAATATATAACCTTTTGGGTTATACTAAATTTATTATAGTATAGAAAAGGATAGGTAATATTGGATAGAAAGTTTAAAGTTATAAGAGGTGGAATGGATTCCCCTCTGCACAGTAACAAACAGTTTATTAGTGCTTACATTACAGATACAAGACTTATGGGTGTCACAGGTCTTTATATACATTGGGGAATTGAAGATGAAAACATAAGCTCGGATTTTCACCAGTTCTTTTATTTTGACGCAGAAGAATATGGATTCGAGACATATAAAAGCATTGTGGGAAATGACATAGAAGAAATCACCGTAATTGAAAGTGCACTGCTAGGCGGTCTTGGGGGCAAAAAAATAAAAATAGGTGAAGCCGAAGCCTGTCATTTAGTACAGGAATATGCCAAAGCCAATCAGGATCTGGCCATACCATTGCCAAAAGGCAAGGAGGAGTACGAATTCATCTTACAGAAGGATGTTACTCTTAGCCTGAAAGAAAAACATGACTTAATGAAAAAAATGTGTGATCCCATTCATTCGGATTATCAGATAATCAACTACTTTTTAATGCGTTGCTTTGGCCACGATTATTATGCTGCAAAGTTTCTGACCAATGGACGGACCCCTGTGGACATATATTCAGATTATCCGATCTCAACATTATGCAAAAATACTATTGATATAAATGATAAAGAAAATAATTCTTATTTATGTGAATCTTTAATTGAAAGCAGTGGAAGTTATCACATTGTCGTATCAGAAGTCACCGTTGATTCACTCCTTATTTCAGAGTTTAAAAAGGGTTCTGATTTTAAGGTCAGTGCCGCTGAAGCAGCAATGATGCTGTCAAGGCCGGAATATATCACAGTATACGATCTGGAAACCGATAATGATGATTTTATAGACAGCAGTCTGGCTGAAATTACCACCAATGCCATGATGACAATACACGAAAACGGCAGACTGTTTCTGGCATTCAATAAAAACAATTCTCATGTAGATAAGCCTATATTCCGATTAAATGAGGATGTATATGGAATGTTTTATATCTCTGATTTTGGCCAGATGATTATCGCCAGTTATAATGTCCGGGGAATCCAATCCCTGGAAATGGATTTAAGAAAAAGTCCATTAAAAGGATATCTTTCCATGATTGCCAAATATGAATTTAAAGAACCTATTCTCTATGAGTTTATCCAGAGTGACTTTGATGACTTCGAAGACTTTCTGGAGTTTATAAGAGAATAAAAAAAGGCTGTATCAAAACAGCCTTTTTCATTTCTTATTATATACTTATCTATGCATCTTACCTTCTGTCTATGAGAATGATTTCAGCGCTTATTCCTCTCATTGTGGACCGTATGCTTAATGCCTCAGAAGTTGTAACAGTACTGAATTCCACATCTGGCAAAGTAGACCAGCTGCTGATTAAAGTTTCTCTCTTGCTGGCCACTCCTGGTGCTCTTAATCCTTCCTGATAAGCCGTCACAATATTTTTCTGTGATATTTTATACCGGCTTACATTGAAATCTCCGGATAAGCCCTGGCACTTTATTAAAAACTCTCCCTCTTCTTCATACTGGGAACAAATTTCATAAATTTTTTCACGATTTTCTGCATTCTGTAGTTCAGTTCTTATAAAATCATTTATATTATATACCAAAATACTGATACTGTTAATTTCTTCAGGGTTCTGGCTGCTTGTAGTAATGATATAATTTGCCCCTGATGCAAGCATGGTTTCTTTCAGACTTTTCATCAGATTATAAGGCCTTGCTATAGGTTTCATCTCATCCTTTTCCAATAACTGCCCAATAAATAGATCTTCTTTTGACTTTTCATCTAAAGCGGATTGTATATCTAAATCCACAATAACAGGATCTGGCTTCTTTCCTTTGATGTAATCACTATAAACACCTTTCACCTGTTTTCTGATGGCATCCTCAATTTCCATAGGAGAGCATCTGATATATCGGGCTGTTGTTTCCCTTTTATTAGGCTTGTCCGCAAATTTCTTCCTATATTCCTGTGGGTGCATATTGAACCAAGTTTTAAAATGCTTGATATAATATCGGACTGCAGAAAAACCCATCTCTTCAGATATGGCTCCAATCTTCTTATTTGTGCCAAGTAAGAGTTTTTCTGATTCCTCAACCCTTATGAAACTAAGTAAATCCTGAAAGCTAAGGCCTGTAGCTTCTTTTATCACATGGGACAAATAATAAATACTTAAGTGCTCACGATCTGCTATCTCATTTAATGTAAGTTTTCTTGTATAGTTTTCATACATATAATCAGTAATTCTTCTCAGACGGCCAGCGAGCACTTTATTTGCCTTGTTTTTAGTTTCATTTATAAATTTACCGTCTTCCATGACAAAATACTGAAAGTCAGACAATAAACATGCTAAAAGGTTGTGTGTACTCTCTATGACTTTATGTTCATATCCGTATCCTTTTTCTATGACTTCCATCATAATACGACCCAGTATGTTTCGAAGTACATCTAAACTTTCATCATCGTCGTGCATATCTGTAACAAAAAAATTGTTTTTCAAGTTGCCATAGTAATTAGAAAAATAGGATAAATTCATTTGAAGCATCATAACCATATTATCCTCACCAGTCTTGGTAAAGCTATGTATTTCCCTGTCATTTAAAATAAATATATCTCCCTGCTTTAGAAGATAATTATAGTACCCATTTTTTAAATTCACAGATCCTTCTAAAACATAAACCACTTCCAAGTCATCATGGAAATGTATGGGGTATTCCTCAATATGTGCAGTTATTACATTTATTGGCAATTCCTCTCTAAAATAGCTTTTTTCTTTTAACATGTGCACCTCCAAAATTTCTCTTTTATGTATCCAGATTATTAAATTATGTAAACCCTCAGTTGTATGTTCGAAACATTTTTCAACAGCCCATAAATTGGAGTATTTAAGGGACTAGCACAGTTTTCCACACCTCTTCTATTAATTGTATACAATTTTATTCACTTGTGTCTGTGGATATGTTAACAGCCCGCATGTGCTTGTTTTTCAACACTTATATCGAAATTTAAGGGTGTCAGTTCATACTTATCCACAAGTTACATTGTATTATTTAAAACTGCTTTTTTATAAGCTGTCAAGAATTTTTATGTCCTTTTTTGCTTCTTTATTGCTAAACGCCATTATTCCTTCATAAATGCAGCCCGCTATTTTTTTCTGATATTCTTCATTCTCCAATTGTCTGGCTTCCTGGCTGTTTGACAAAAAACCACATTCTACAATAATAATTGGGGAACTGGGATTTTTCAGAATCAACACGCCAGATTTACTAAGCACAATACGTTCTGTTCCATTTTCTATCCCTTTATTCAGGGATTCCTGGACGATTTCTGCTAAACGTTTACTTTCTGCTATAACAGGTTCCTTTTCTGAACCAGATGGATAAAATACTTGTGCTCCGTGTACGCTTCTGTCCTCTTTAAAACTATTTAAATGGATGCTCACCGTAGCTGTAGGCTTCACTTCCGAAATGATTCTTTTTCTCTCCAATAAGTCTTTTGTTTTTTTGCTTCGGATTGACCCTTTTGCTTCTTCCCCAAGGCTTATATCTTCATTTCTGGTCATGATAACATTCCAGCCATCTGCTCTGGCTAATTCTTCAAGATTTTTTGCAATAGCCAGATTTATATTCTTTTCTGTAACACCATCTGCGCTTTCTGCTCCCCCATCCATACCTCCGTGACCTGGATCTATAACAATAACATCAGCAGATGTAATTCTTTCAACACTTCTCAGAACATCGTGGTACATTGGCACAGCAGCCGTAACAAAGCAAAGAGTTACTATGCAAATTATATATTTTAGCTTATTTACTTTCCTGTTTACTCTCATATCTTCCGCCTCCCTGCCTAAATATATGCAGAAAGCTTTTTGTCCTATTCCTTTGGTTGATTTAAGAGCAAACTAGTACATCTTTAAAATTATTATATAACAGAATTACTAATTTGTGTTATAATAATTTCATAATTACAAGGAGAATTTTTATGAATACAAATAAGCTTTATCAAAAAAATCCCTATTTAAAAAATTGTATATCCAATATAGTTGATGTAACTCAATCAGGAAACCTTATCACTTTGGTTCTGAATCAGACTATTTTCTTCCCAACAGGTGGGGGCAGAGCTGTGATAAAGGAAAAATTAACAATCTTGAGGTTGTGGATGTATATGAAAAAGCTGGTATAATATTTCATTGCTTATCATGTGACAACAGCAATATAGTATGGGATATCGGGGATGAAGTTTCTTGCCAAATAAACTGGGAACACAGGTTTCTAAACATGCAGAGGCATTGTGGGGAGCATATCCTATCCGGTATACTTTATAGAGAATACGGTGGTATAAACAGGGGTTTTCATATGGGCGAGGACTATATGACTATCGACATCAGTTTAGAAGCAATGCCGGAGATAAAAACACTAACCTGGGAAA
Source organism: Aminipila terrae (assembly GCF_010120715.1). NCBI lineage: Bacteria > Bacillati > Bacillota > Clostridia > Peptostreptococcales > Anaerovoracaceae > Aminipila > Aminipila terrae. The sequence goes on along the minus strand of NZ_CP047591.1, from coordinate 1,945,135 downwards.
TGGCTAAAGAAGCAGAATACTTTGCAAATCAGGTAATCTGGTCTGATGCTCCAGTAATTATGCGCCATTTTAAAACTCAGGCGGAAGCTGCCGATTTGCCGCTTCGAAAACCCCTGGCTATTGATGAAGATATTACTATCGTCTGTGTTGGAGATGTTAATAATCCTGCTGACTGCGTTGCCTGTTGTGGGACTCATCCGGGTTCTGCAGGTCAGGTGGGACTTATTAAAATCCTAAAGGTAGAAAATTATAAAGGAATGTTCCGAATCTATTGTGAAGCAGGCAGAAGGGCCATGGAGATTTTTGACTCCTACCATGAAATACTTACTACTCTTAACAATAAGTATTCTGCAGGGTCCAAAGACTTACTGGATAAAATGTCAGGTCAGGAAGAAAAAAACAAGGCTGTAAGGAATGAGCTCTATGTTCTTAAGCAATCTGTCATCAAAGAGCGAATCTTTGCTCTCACAGCTTATTTAGAGTCTTTAAATGCTATATCTGATCAGGATGCTGTTATTACAAAAGAATATAATGACATGAAAATTGATGACCTTCTGAATATAGGCAGAGCTATGATTCCTTACCTTACCAAAGTACTGGCAATCATCTGCAGAACTGACAATACTGTTCTTTTGTTTTCCAATGGAAAAATAGATTGCGGTAAACTGGTTAAAGATAATGCTGCAATCTATCAGGGCAAAGGCGGTGGTAACAATACAAGCGCTCGGGCAATATTCTCAAAAGATGAGTTTATTGATACATTCATTGATTTATTAAATAAGCATTTACGTTAATATAAAAGCGGGATGAATGAAACATCCCGCTTTTTATATGTCAATTTTACCTTCAACAAGTTTTTTATAAACTCCTCCTACATAAATCTCAGGCTTAATCCCTGTCACGGACAGTCTGCTCATTATCTTGGAGGGTCTGTTCATGGCTTCTCCCTGGAGAAAAATATTTGTTTCTCCTGGCTTTATGATTCCTTTTTCATATAGGTAATAAGTTAATGCTCCATTTGAGGTGCCCGTTGCTGCTTCTTCATCAATGTCATATAAAGGAGCAAAATTTCTACAATCTGCTGTGATTCCACTACCTTCTTCCCCAAGTGAAAAAGCATGTACCCCAGTTACCTGATATACTTCAGATAACCTGGCCAATGCTGCAAAATCAGGTTTTATATGATTCAGCACATTTTTTGAGCCAACTCCCAGCATAATGTCTGGCAATCCTGTAGAAATCAGTTCTGGATCCATAATAATATCTTCTGCCCTGATTCCCATTACAGCTGCCAGTTCTGCTTTTTTATTCTCATCAGTAATTGTACCCTTATTCACAGGCTCGCCCATCTCCATGAAAATAAAGCCATCCTTGATTTCTACTTTTAAACAGCCTGCTAAAGTTTCAAGGCTATACTTCCCATTGGTGGAAACGATTGCCCATTCCATCATTGCACCAAAAGAACCAATTGTGGCATGTCCACATAAATCCACCTCAGCAGCAGGAGTAAAATATCTGATATTGAACTTTTCCTGCCCTACTCTTTTTATAAAAGCTGTTTCCGAATAACGTAATTCCGCTGCTGTTTTAAGCATGATATCATCAGAAGGGAATTCCTGTCCCTCATCAAGTAAAACCACACCTGCCGGGTTTCCTCCAAAAATTTTATCAGAAAAAGCATCAATAATTTGAAATTTCATATCTTACTCTCCTTCTTAACATTTTTCACTTATTTTTACTGTGAAATTTCTTCCACCACTTTAGCAAAATCAATTAAGGAAATTAGCTTTCCATTTACACGCACAATCCCAGTTATTATTCCCTGTCTTCCATAAGATGCGTCAGACTTTTCAATACTTTCATTGGAAATTCTTTCGATACCCAGAACACTATTCACTCTGAATGCAGCATTTAAGCGTTCTACATCTGCTACAATAAATAACGTTCTTTCTTCGGGATTTAAATATATTCCCAAGTAATCTGCCAGGTTTATTACCGTAATAAGAATATCTCTTGGCATATATACACCTTCTACGGATGGATGTCCATGAGGAACTTTATCAACTGGAGCCGGCATTAGAATTTCCCTTACCTGTTGTACATTAACGCCAAAAATTTGATCTTTTATTGTGAAAATTAAAATCTCCATTTCGTCAGTATCTGTTTCCAATAAAACTTCGCTATTGTCACCATTTTCGCTCTTAGACATAAGAACCTCCTTATACATTTTTAATCCATATTTTCGCTGTGTGGCTTATATTATACAACAAAATTTAGTAAAAGTTAAGAAGAAATCCCTTTAAATTGCTTTATCCTGTATATTTAACCCCTACTTCATATTTTATACAATCAAAAAACCGATTAGAAACTTATCCTAATCGGTTTTATTATTCTTTAATCAGCAAAGATAATTTATTTTCAAATAATCAGTGGTCTACTCTTCTTCCATTGCTTTTAAGTCAGCACTGATAATTAATTCGCAGCCTGTTGCAGCCTTAATATCATCCAGAGTATAATCTGGGTGTAATTCAGTAAGCATAATACCTTTATCTGTTACTTGCATTACGCCCATTTCTGTAATAATCATATCTACAACTTTTAATGCTGTATATGGAAGTGTACATTCTTTCAGTATTTTATGTGCACCCTTCTGAGTGTGAAGCATTGCAATAATTACTTTCTTTGCTCCAACTACCAGGTCCATAGCTCCGCCCATACCAGCTACCATCTTTCCAGGTACAATCCAGTTTGCCAGATTTCCGTGTTCATCTACTTCCATTGCACCAAGTACAGTAGCATCAACATGTCCACCTCTGATAATGGAAAAACTTTCTTCGGATCCGAAGAAGTTACCTGATGGAATATATGTTACATATCCACCACCTGAGTTGATTACATCAACATCTTCTTTGCCCTTTTCTGCGGCACCTGATAAGCCTGTAAATCCGTTTTCGGAGTGTAACATGATGTGTACTCCTTCAGGAAGATAATCGGCTACCATTGTAGGAAGACCTATACCTAAGTTTGCTACATCGCCGTCTTTAAATTCTTTTGCTGCTCTCTTAGCAATTCTTGCTTTTAAATCTGCCATGGTTTTTCCCCTCCTACAAGATATTTTACGTATACACCAGCAGTAGTAAATGTATCAACATCTGCTTCGCCTACTTCAACAATCTTTTCTGAAGCTAGGATTACAGTATCTGCTGCCATAGCCATTACATGGTTAAAGTTCTTTGTAGCCTTTGTGCATGAGAAGTTACCATAAGCATCACAAATGGAAGCTCTGCAAAATGCGAAATCTGCGTGTAATGGTTTTTCAAGAAGATAATCCTTGCCATCTATATTAATAACTTCCTTTTTATCAGAAATTGAAATTTCTCTTTCTCCTGTAGAAACCTTTTCTCCAGTCTGAATAATTGTACCTACACCTGTTGGAGTTAAAACACCACCAAGTCCTGCTCCAGCTGCTCTGATTTTTTCTGCCAGAGTTCCCTGTGGAACAAGTGTACACTGCAATGTGCCATCATTCATTCCCTTACCAATGATTGGGTTCATACCAACATGTGAAGCAATAATATGGTCAACCATACCTGCTGAAAGTAATTTTGCTACACCTCTGTCTGTTGTTCCTGTAACTGCTGCTGGAAGTCCACCATCATTTGCAATAATTGTTAAATGCTTAACACCTTTTTTTACAAGAGCGTCAATCAAAATTTCAGGAGTACCTGTGCCTAAGAAGCCTGCAACCATAATAGTTGCGCCGTCTTTAATACCTGCGACTGCTTCTTCGGCTGTTCTGATCTTATTAATCATCAAAAACACGACCTTTCTTTTATATACTTAAGTTTTCCTCTGGTATGTAATTTGTAATCCCCAAGAGGATTTTTCTTAGTATCTATATCTAAAATTATAAATATTTGTTAACCAACATAATACATCTTTATACATCCTCTTGTAAATTTTAACTAATGCCAGTTTTCCTCTTTACCAAAGGCAACAGTCAAATGGTTAAATAATTAACAATTAGCTTTGATAAAGAGCCCAAAATCCTAGATAAATAATAGGGTGTATAATTTGCAGTGATTTAATATTAAATATGCATCAGGCTGCAATTATTTAGCTCATTGCTGCCTATATTATACACCCAACTATTATATTGTCAATAATTCTCTCTTTAGGAAATCAATGTTTATGTTAACAGTTTCTAGTCTGAAATTCCTAATAAATTAGATTCTGCCTCTTTTAACGATTTCAGTTATTACATATGAAGCTACATGTTCTGCATAAGTATGAGGACCAAATCCAGCATCATATCCTAATTCCTGAGCTAGTTCATGAGAAACTCTAGGTCCACCGCAGATTAGAAGAACTTTATCTCTTAATCCTTCAGCTTCCATCAGTTCAACCATGTTTGTCAGGTTCTGAATATGAACATCTTTCTGAGTTACAGTCTGAGAAACTAAGATAGCATCAGCCTTCACTTCGATAGCCTTAGCAATCAGTTCTTCATTTGGCACCTGGCTTCCCATGTTGATAGCCTTAACATTCTTGAATCTTTCAAGACCAAAGTGTCCATGGAAACCTTTCATGTTCATGATAGCATCAATACCAACTGTATGAGCATCTGTACCAGTGCTGGCACCAACCATTACAACTTCTCTCTTAATGTTCTGCTCAATGTACTCGCCGCATTCTACTCTATCCATGATTTCTACATCAACTTTTGGAACTTTGATTGTAGTATAGTCAATTGTGTGCTGAGCTTTTCCGTATACGATGAAGAATGTAAATCCGCCACCCATATCCTTAGAGTAAACACAGGCAGGTTCATTAACGCCCATCTGTTTTACATAGTTTTTAGCTGCTTCACTTGCTTCATCACCATAAGGAACTGGTAATGTAAATGCAAATTCCATCTGTCCGTCATTTAATGTATCACCATAAGGTTTAACCTTAGTTAAATCAATATTATTATTAGCTGTATTACAATTGCAAGTCATTATTTTGCACCTCCCATCATTAGTGGAATGAATGGATTGAAGTAACCTGCATCTTTAACGCATACTCCTGCAAGGCCCTTTCCACCGTCTCTAGGTCTCTTAACTCCACCGAAAATACCTTTTTCAATAGTTGTAAACAGGCTTTCTTCTTCTACCTGGTGCAGAAGCTTATCTGCCTTATCAAGAACTTCCTGAGCTCTCTTCTGCATGATACCATCTTTCTTGAATTCAACTTCGCTGCCCAGATCTCTTGCATTATTGAAGATGTACTGAGCATTTTCAATAGAAAGATATCTGTCATGCATATGTGGAGTGTGGATAGCTTCTGTAGGCATACCTAACAGTTGTAGTGACTGTCCTGTCCAAACTGAAATTAAGTTGAACAGTGCATCCTGCAGGTGACCTTTAAAGATATTACCTGTCATAAACTTTGTAGGAGGCATATACTTAAGTGAAGCGTTAGGGAAAATTTCCTTAGCCATTTCAGCCTGAGCTAATTCATATAAGAAACCATTTTCGATATCTGGATCCATTTCAAATGCATGTCCAAGACCCATCTGGTGTTCTTTTACGTTTGCAATTACTGCGAACTGTTCATTCATGAACTGTGATGCAAGTACTGTATGAGCAGCTTCATAAGCATCATCTGTAGTTAGGTAGTTATCTTCTCCTGAGTTGAAGATAATGTCACAGTAACCGATGATTACTCTTGAGAAGAACTGGTCTACTAGAGTTCTCTGCATATTGATATCTCTGAATAGGATACCGTAGATAGCGTCATTTAACATAACGTCTAATCTTTCTAATGCACCCATAGCAGCGATTTCTGGCATACACATACCAGATGAATAGTTACATAATCTAATGTATCTTCCTACTTCTTCGCCTACTTCATCAAGAGCCTTTCTCATGATTCTGAAGTTTTCCTGTGTAGCATAAGTACCACCGAAACCTTCAGTAGTTGGTCCATAAGGAACATAGTCAAGTAAGCTCTGTGCAGTTGTTCTGATAACAGCAATGACATCAGCACCCTGTCTTGCAGCAGCCTGTGCCTGAGTAACGTCTTCATAGATGTTACCAGTAGCTACGATTACATAAAGGTAAGGTCTTCTGCCTTCACCTAATTTTTCAAGATATTCATTTCTCTTTGCAGTCTGAGCTTTAATCTTTTCTAAAGCTTTCTTTACATCAGGCATAATCTTTGCTTCTGCTTCTTCTTTTGATGCAGTTTCAAGCTTAGTGATGTCCAGCTGTCCTGCTGCCATCTTTTCTGCAATTTCCTGTGGTTCTAAACCAGTCTGAATCATTGCATTACCCATCCAATAAGCTACACCTCTTGGAAGTCCGCCAGCTGCTTTAATCTGGTCAACTACAACGTTTGGAAGCGGAGTTTCCACTTCATCAACTCCGTCAACACCTAAAAGACGCAGAATGGTTCTTTCTGTACTTACTGTAGTATGTCTGTCGATAAATTCCTGCATACTCTGTGCAATTCTTGCTGCGCATGAACGTGCACTGTCAATTTTCTTTGGATCTAAGTTTAGCTTATTTACTGCCATCCTTTTCATTCCTCCTCTTTGCTTTTATCTTCCATATAGGGAAAACATATGCAATAAAATAACTTATTTAATAAATGTTTTGGCTTTTTCGATGATTTCATCGTTAAGCCCTAATATTTTTGCAATGTTCAGAGCATCTTTCGGAATCTCTTCCTCACGCTCAACAGTCTTTAGTCTATAATCCATGTATTTGGAAATGATATTTATGCGCTCTTTTCGGTTCGCATATTTAATTTCCTTATCCAACTTATTAAAGTCAGCATTTTCAAGACCCACAACCTGCATGGTTTTAACCATACTTCTCTGTGTAAGATTATCAAAATGGGTTGTAATTAAAGTTATATATGGTTTTTCCTGCAGATACTCGATTAAACTTCTTGTCAGTGCCAAACCTTCAACAGGATTTGTTCCACTGGCAATTTCATCGATAAGAATCAACGACTGGGATTTGCTGTTATCCAATATCTCTTTCAGTTCTTCCATTTCACTTCCAAAGCTCGACAGGCCTCTTTCCAGGCTCTGACTGTCACCAATCAGAATCTGAATAAAGTTGCATAACCCGACCCTGGCGTAATCACAAGGGACAAAGAAGCCATACTGAGTCAGTAACTGTATCATCCCTGCCAGTTTAAGACTGACAGTTTTACCGCCCATATTAGCTCCCGTTATACAGGAAACTCCGTCTGCAAGCGTCATGCTTACAGGGCAATATTTTTTACCTTTGGACGTTAAGATGTCCTCAACCTCCAGATGTCTGCCTTCTTTAAACTCTAATATGTGCTCTCTAACAATTTCAGGTCTTATACATCCATGCTCTTTTGCATATACAGTCTTACCCATTGTAAAATCAAGCTGGCCCATCTTACTACAATTTCCTAAAATTAAGTTTTTATTCTTATAGATTTCCTTAGACAGTTGTTCGCGTACTCTCAGCTCTTCCTCTTCGATTTGTTCCGTAAGCTGATTCATTTTAGTAATCAGTTCATCGGCTTCCTCAGAGGGTTTGATCCCAAAAGTAATATTCACATAATCCTGATCTTTTATAAGTAATTCAGGAACAGCTTTTAACTTTTCAACCTGTTCAGTTTTTGTTTTTGAAATAATGCATTCAAATTTAGGTGATATATTCAGATTATATTTTTCTTCCAGATACAATTTTGTTTTCTTCTGTGCCTTGCGGACAGCAATTTCAAGTTCATGTTTCTGTTTTCTTAAAGGCCCTAAATTTTCAGAAAACTGGTCGTATATGTAAAAGGTATTTATCCTTTCCTTACCAGGATCCAGGGTATTAAGAATTTCTTCAATATCATTCAGCATGAATTCTTTCAAAACAAATTCCTGATTGTCAAGTAAAAGCTTTCTTATCTTTTCCATTATTAGCAGCAAACTTTTTAATTCAAAAAGTTCTACAACGGATAATGTGCTATTTGCGGATCTTTCTAACGTGTAGGTACAATCCTTAGTTTCCATAAAGCATTCAGATAAAATGTCACCTAATTTCGGCTTCTGGTTAAGCATCCTGGAGATTTGTTCCATTTTGGAAAATTCCCGTTCAAGCGCTTCCTCCTGTCCCGGCATATATGGTTCCAGCTCTTTCATAATCTTTGTGCCAAAAGGAGTTGCAGTGTAGATACTCTGCATAACATAACTAAGTCCAGTTTCCTTTCTTGTCTTAACGTTTGCCAGTCTCATCTGTCCATTACCTCCTTAAACTCATTGATTATTTATTCCGTATATTTTACATCAACTACTGGAATATCTCCTACAGCAGCTTTCATAGCATCTATCAATGCTTTATGCTCAAATGAATATCCTAACGGAGCATAAGGGTTCACGGTAATGGCCGCAACCTTTATGTTCTTAAGAACTTCCACACAAAAGCCCTGTTTCTTTAATTGACCCCATCTGATAGAATCAATAAAGATTTTAGTTGGGTCCTTCAACACAAACTTAATCTTCTTAAACTTTTTTGGATGAATATCTGCAATAACGCTGTTTGTTAACGCCCCCGGAATATAAATATATTCGGTCTTTTCATCAATGGCGTTGTCAATAAACCTGCTGGCACCCAAACCAGTTTTTAAGTCAAGTTTTTTCATTTTGTCCCCAGAGAAAATAATAACATTTTCATTTTTATCTTCAATAGTCTCTCTGATAAATCGATTTTCGATTATAGGCAAGCTGTATAATTCAAGAGTATGAGCAGTTTCATCAACTACTCTGTTCATGCTTCTTGAAAGTACTGCACCAGTGGAAAGAATGATTGCATCTGAAGTTTCCGGCGCAGCTATGGACTTTCTGTCTATAGCCCCGTCAATAAGGATAATTTCAGCTCCTAAGGAAAGCATTTCTTTACACATCTCTCTATGTTCTACAGTGCTGACTGGTCCTGCAATCTGAACATATCCGCTTTCAACAACTCTGCATAAAAGCAATTGCCCCAGAGCTGTAGAATATTTGCTCATCTTCAATATTTCAAGACCTGCTTCTGCAAGATCATATAGCTGCTTCGGAATAGAAACAATAGTTCCCGTGTCCAAAAACACTCTTGGCTTCTCTGTTCCCGTTACCAAATCCACAGTCTCGCCGTCTCTTCCTGTAGATGTAATGCCTAAAATTACCCCTTCGTCCATAGCTTCTTCAATTATGTAATTAAGAGCAGTGGTCTTACCGGCATTTTTAGCCATTCCTACAATAGAAAGCGTTTTATATTTATCTTGTAATTTATCTAGTAAGCCCATAATTTTCTCGTTTCTAATTTATATAACATGAAAACACATGCACCTTGCTGCTTAGGCAAGCGGCTCGGTGCATATATTCATGTCATTTTTTATTGTATAGCGTCTTTAAACGTTATACTTATTCATGCTTATTTCTTTCGTGACGAAGAAGTCCCTGTGGTTCCATGGACATTCTTTCACCCTGTTCAAGACCTGCAACACCTTCATAGTGATAGTCTGCAACATTCTTGCAGTTTTCATAGCTGCACTTAAGTGGTGGTAAACCTACAGGTTCTGTGTAAGTTGTGATAACACCTTCGTAGTTTCTCAGAATTACCTTGTCAGGAGTCTGTGAAATTACATACTGAGGCATTACTGGAGTCTTACCGCCGCCACCAGGAGCGTCAACTACAAATGTTGGTACTGCATATCCTGAAGTATGTCCTCTTAATCCTTCAATGATTTCAATACCCTTTGATACTGGAGTTCTGAAGTGTTCAATACCTAATGAAAGGTCACACTGATAGATATAGTAAGGTCTTACTCTGTTCTTTACTAAATGATGCATAAGATTTCTCATTACATGTACATCATCATTTACACCTCTAAGCAGAACGGACTGGTTACCTAGTGGGATACCTGCATCAGCAAGCTTTCTTAAAGCTTCCATTGCTTCAGGTGTCATTTCTTTTGGATGGTTAAAGTGAGTGTTCAGCCAGATTGGGTGATACTTCTTTAACATATTTACTAAGTTGTCAGTAATTCTCTGAGGCATAACTACTGGTGTTCTTGATCCTAATCTTACGATTTCAACATGCGGAATCTTTCTTAATTCGCTGATGATGTATTCAAGAGTATCATCTTCAACGCATAAGCAGTCTCCACCTGAAAGAAGTACGTCTCTTACAACTGGTGTTCTCTTAATGTATGCGATACATGCATCGATGTCTTCTCTTGATCTTGCACCATCAGTTTCACCAGCAAGTCTTCTTCTTGTGCAGTGTCTGCAGTACATTGAACATTGGTCAGTTATTAAGAACAGAACTCTGTCTGGATATCTATGAGTTAATCCTGGAGCTGGAGAATCTTCATCCTCATGTAGTGGGTCAAGCATGTCTGCATCACTTCTGTGAGTTTCTACCAGTGTAGGAACAGCCTGCAATCTGATTGGGCAGCTTTCATTTTCAGCATCCATTAAAGAAGCATAGTAAGGTGTAATACCTACTCTGAATCCAGCCATTACCTTTGTGATGTCTTCTTCTTCTTTAGCAGTTAATTTTACTACCTGCTTAATTTGTTCAACAGTACCTAATCTGTTTGCAACCTGCCAGTGCCAGTCATTCCACTGTTCATCAGTAACATCTTTCCATAGAGGAATGTCTTTCCAATTTCTTCTATCAGCCATTTGACTCTCTCCTTTTCATTGTAAAACTTAAACTATTATCGAACTCTATTTATATAAAATCAGCAAATTTTGACCTTCCCCAAGGCCTTTTGTTTTCTAGTCTATGTTCACAGCGTGTTACACACCTTTTTCGTTGTGTAACACGCTTTTTTTCTAGTGGTTTTTTAAATATTATGCGTATAGTTCCTGGAACATCTTTCTGATTGATTCACTTTCTCTTAAAATCTGAAGTGTGATTTCAGCATGTCCGTTGCAGTATCCGTTACCTACAATCATGTCAATGTCTTTACCAACACCTTCAGCGCCAAGAGCAGCCTTAGTGAAGCTTGTAGCCATTGAGAAGAAGTATACCAGACCGTGTTCCTTACAAGCAAGGATACAAGACATTTCTGTATTTTCGATGTTTACGCAGTTGATAACTAAGTCTGCAAGCTTTCCATCAGTTAATTCCATAACCTTGTTGTAAATGCCAACAGCATCTGTAGCATCAGCAAGAACATAGTGGTCAGCATAACCTAATTTCTTAGCTCTGTCTAAAGACTTATCGAATCCATCGATAACGATTACGTTACCAGTTACGCCAGCTCTCTTCTTTGCTTCATAGCCAACAAGAAGACCGGACTTTCCGCCGCCACCAATAACTACTACTGTATCTCCAGGCTTAACAAACTTAGCTGTCTGAGCAGGAGCTCCAGCAACGTCTAAAGCTGATAGTGCAAGTCCTTCTGGAATATCAGTAGGAAGCTTTGCATATAAACCGCTCTGGAATAATATAGCCTGTCCTTTGATGTCAACCTGGTCAATATCAGGTCTGATTTCGATGATTTCATCAATTTTAAGTGGAGTTAGTGAAAGAGAAACAAGAGTTGCAATCTTGTCTCCTACTTTTAAATCGCCTTCGTAAGCAGGTCCGATTTCCTTTACAGTACCAATTAGCATACCGCCTGAACCAGTAACCGGGTTCTTGTGCTTACCAGCTTTTTCTACGATGCCAAGCATGATCTTCTTAATTTCTTCAACATCATGGTTTGCCTGTTCTTCGATCTGAGTAAAACTAGCGGAGTCAATGTTTAAAGTCTGTACATCGATAAGTACTTCGTTATCATAGATTTCCATTGTATTATCGATAACGTCTGCTGGCTGTGGTAATACTCCCTTTGGTGAAATAACTCTGTGTGTTCCGTATGGGCATCCTTTTTTCATAGTATTCTTGTTCCTCCTAAATTTTAGCACGAAATAAAATCAGCGAAATCAGCTATTCTATTTCAATTTAAATTTAAGCATACATTTGTTGGAACAGTTTTCTAAGAGGTTCGCATTCTCTAAGTTCCTGAAGTGTTATTTCAGCATGACCGTTGCAATATCCATTGCCTACGATCATTTCGATATCCTTTCCTACACCTTCTGCTCCTAATGCTGCTTTTGTAAAACTTGTTGCCATGGAAAAGAAATATACAGTTCCATGTTCTTTGCAAGAAAGAATTGAAGCCATCTCTGTGTTTTCAATATTTACGCAGTTTATAACCACATCTGCAAGCTTACCCTTGGTTAATTCCATAACTTTGTTATAAACACCAACAGCGTCTGTTGCATCTGCAGTTACATATTCGTCTGCCAGATTAAGATTTCTGGCTCTTGTCGTTGACTTATCCGAGCCGCCTATACAAATGACCTTTCCAGTTACACCGGCTCTCTTCTTTGCTTCATATAAGCACAGAAGACCGGACTTACCGCCGCCGCCAATTACTACTACTGTATGCCCTGACTTAACTAACTTTGCAGTTTGCGCAGGTGCACCAGCCACATCTAAAGCTGACAGTGCAAGTCCCTCAGGCATATCCTGTGGAAGTTTTGCATAAATACCGCTCTGGAATAGGATTGCCTGTCCCTTGATATCTACCTGATCAATAGCAGGTCTGATCTCAAGGATTTCATCTATCCTAAGCGGAGTAAGTGACAACGAAACAAGAGTTGCAATCTTGTCTCCTACTTTTAAATCTCCTACATACGCAGGCCCAATTTCTTTTACGGTACCAATAAGCATGCCGCCAGAACCAGTCCATGGGTTCTTGTGTTTACCAGCTTTCTCAACAATACCGAGCATAATCTTTTTAATCTCTTCAATATCTCCCCCAGCTCTTTTCTCAATTTCAGTGAACGATGCTGAGTCAATGTTTAAAGTCTTTACGTCGATTAGTACTTCATTGTCATAGATTTCCATTGTGTTATCAATAACATCTGCGGGTTGTGGTAATACTCCCTTTGGGGAAATCACTCTGTGTGTTCCGTACGGACATCCTTTTTTCATATTGAATACCTCCTAAAAAAAATTTATCATAAAAAATTAAAAATAATTTTTATGGACCTTAATATTTTTTCTGGCTAAAAGTATTCTTGCGCAAATATATTAAGCAATAACCATGCCATTATGTTGGAAATTTAAAAAATAAACCAGTTTCTACATATATATATATATACTCATATATTTTAATCACAATTTTGCTTTTATATACAATTTTGTTTCTATCAGCAATAACTATCTTGTCATTGTCCCTTTCTATGCGAACCGTTTTATGTTCAAATACAAAATAACGCGAACCGAATTTGGTTCGCGTTATTTCAGAGTGCATTCTCAGCTACAGTATTCCATATTTTTTCTTCTTTCGAACTAGCTGTGTCTGGCTTATTCCAATGGCTAGAGCCGTTTTTCTTGTAGAGCCGTATTTCTCACAGGCATGTCTCAGCAGGTTTTTCTCAAAACTTTCCACAAGAGGTTCCAAAGCGAAATCTTTACTGATAATCTCTTCGAAATTGTCGTCACTGCTGTAATCCAGCTGTTCAAATGCCGTATCATTCAGGCATTTAATAACGTCTATCAGCGTTACATTTTCGCCTTTTGCGCTTATTAAGATACGTTGCACTGAATTTTCCAGTTCTCTTATATTTCCAATCCATTTACGTTCTTTCAGATAGTCAATGGCTTCGTCATCAATCCCCCGGTTTATACCATATTTCTTGTTATACGTCTTCACAAAATGCTTTATCAAGGCTGGTATTTCAGCCTTTCGTTCCTTTAAAGACGGTATTTTAATTGGGAACACATTTAATCTGTAATACAGATCCTGCCTGAACTGTTTCTTTTCTATTTGTTCCAGCAGATTCCGATTGGTTGCAGAAATAATTCTTACATTGGTTTTTATTGGTGTGGTCCCTCCGACCTTGTATAACTCGCCATCCTGAGTTACTCTGAGTAGTTTCGCCTGTATATCTAAAGGCAGTTCCCCTACCTCATCAAGGAAAATTATGCCGTTATCAGCTGACTCAAAATACCCTTTTTTACCTGACGTATTTGCTCCTGTAAAAGAACCTTTTTCATACCCGAAGAACTCTGATTCCATGAGGTTTGGCGCGATGGCAGCACAGTTTATTTTTATAAATGGCTGCATATTTCTCACACTGTTTTTTTGTATAATATTAGCGATTTTATCTTTACCTACACCAGTTTCTCCTGTAATAAGCACATTGCAGTCATACTTTGAAACCTTTAGAATTTCTTCTAAAACCACTGCCATTGCACGACTTTCACAGATAAAGTTTTCCGCCATGCTGTGTCTGTATCCTTCGCTGGATAAGACTCTGTCTTCTCTTATCAACGGGTAAGCCAGATCCTCCTCGAAAACTGCTGTAGAGGTAACGGCATCTTTTATATAAGGGGCCAGTTCCCTTACAATCTCAATATCAAACTCATCATACTTTTCCAGATACCCGTCTGCACACTTTAATTCAAGATGTTTTGATATGGATTCGGTTATATATAAAGCGATGTTGTAGTTATTTATAAAGTTTGCAAATATAACGGTTCCACCAGATTTTGTGGCAAGAATATTAATTGTTTCTGCTCCCGGAATGTCTGCACAATTTACAGTCATATCGAATCTTGATTCTATGTTTAATTTCTCCAGGCATTCCATAGGTCTTAAAATATTTACATAGTGTACCTCATCAAACACCTCAGAAAGCAGCTTATCAATTGATTTTCCTACTATTACAAGATCTGTCTTTTTATCAAAGAGGCAGATAATTTCAGCATCAGGCCCGGCCTTTTTCCTTATGACATACCCAAACATTAAGTTGGTCATGATATTATTGCCCAGAACAAGAAAGCTCTTACGGCCTTCAATTTCCCTACTCACCCTGTACAGAGTGCCTGATTCATTAAAGATAAACAGTAGTAAGTTTAAAGGAACCCCTTCCGGCTTTCTGACTACAGGAATCTTGTCAAATACAATGGCATATCCCTCTACCTCTACCTGTTTATAAGCTTTATCAACGCTTATAATCCGGTTAATGTACAAGGGAACACCTGCCAATGAAGTATTACAAAGTATTTCATCCCCGGGCTTAAGGTTCTTTTCATTGTTATATTCTTCACCAATTTCATCTACGATGCCATAAAGCAATCCCCCGGTATCTGTGACAGGATTATGAAATTTGCCTCTTTTAAGGACAATATCCATAATCTTTTCTTTTATTTGCTCATCGTGGTTATTAGCTTCCAGACAAATCTGTTTAAAGCTTGTAGTTTCAATATGCAAACGTTTAATAGATATTCTCATTTCTTCCTGAGAGATTTCTCTGGAATTATCCAGCTTCCATGCTGACGTTGGCAAAACATATTTTGGTTCTAAAACACGACGAATCCCATAATTTAACATATTTCACTATCTCCCCACTTTTTCTCTGAACCAAAATCGGTTCGTTTTTCTCTATTTTCAATAATAACTCATTGGCACGGGATTTGCAATTAATATTTGTGTCTATTTTTACTGGACAAAAAAACTATTTATTATTAATTTAATTATTTTATAAAAGGAGAATACTATAATGGAAAAGATTTCATCAACATTAAGATTAAGAATGTCACATAAGGATGCTCACTACGGCGGAAGCCTTGTAGACGGAGCTCACATGGTTCACCTTTTCGGAGACCTTGCTACAGAATTATTAATTAAATTAGACGGAGACGAAGGTCTTTTCTTAAGATATGACGAAGTAGAATTCTTAGCTCCTACTTATGCTGGAGATTATATCGAAGTTTATGGAGAAATCACTAAGGTTGGTAACACTTCAAGAACTATGACTTTCGAAGCTAGAAAAGTTGTTGTTGCTAGACCTGACATCAGCCCATCAGCTGCTGACTCACTAGAAGAACCAATCGTAGTTGCAAGAGCTAAGGGTGTTTGCGTAACTCCTAAAGATTCACAGAGAAAATAATAAAAAGTAACAATTCGACCAATTATACACCAATAGATATTTAAATTTGGTTATGTGTAATATGTAATATATTTTATATTGCATATTGACTTAACATATATGTCCGTAATATTCGGACAATCCTTCATCATCTTTTTTATTTTATGCAAAAAACCTCTGTTCCTCCAGAGGTTTTTTTGCGCCTTTTTTTAAGTAAAAGAGAGAAAATAGCAAGATATTTTTTCTATTTTCTCCCTTTTATCGTCATAATTCGTCAGCAGAAAATTAGCCTCCAGGCCCTGTAATCTGCCATCTTTCAAAGTTCACAAGTACTATTTTGTTGGACTATTCTTTCTACCAAATTCATGTAACTTTTTAAAATCTGCTATATCATCTACATCAAAAAGTTCCTTTTCATCCTCAACCTGTACGGTCAGGGTATTGGACTGATTTTGCAGGATAATCTTTTTACCTCCCTTATCCCCTTTTAGTTTAAGCAAATCCGGTATACACTCATCATCAAATATACACGGATTTCCCATTCTGTTTTTATAAGAAAGGCATCCCATTGACTTATCACTATTCAGGTATACTGAAATCAGGTCAATGACACTTTCACTTCGGAGAAGGGGCTGATCGCAGACAAAAAACAAATATTTTTCTCTTTCATAGGGCGTCAGAGCAGCAGTATTTTGGGTAAAGTCACTATGACTTTCGATTCCCAGTTTTATTGAATACGCAATTCCCTGTTCAGGCTTGTGGTTTTCAATAGCTGCATAATTATTTTTCTCAGCCTGAATTAATATTTCTTTGTATTGTGACACGGTATAAATACTATAATCGACCTTGTTGTTTGTCAGCCACTGTGAAACCTTTGCCACAATATCAAAGGTATACTGATATAAAAGCTTTCCATTATATTCAGTCAGCAGCTTATTACTGCCAAAACGGCGGCTGTTACCAGCCGCCAGTAAAATCATGTTTATCCTGTTTTTCATTTTCTAACATTCCTAATAATATTTTCTCACTTGTCATAGGTAACTCTGTAAGTTTAACCTTCGAAGCATTATAAATGGCGGAGGCCAGAGCCGGTGCCGGCGTATTAATGACGATTTCACCAATGGATTTGGCTCCAAAAGGGCCGGTAGGCTCATAGCTACTTTCAAATTCTACCCGGATTTTTCCTACATCCAGTCTGCTTGGGATTTTATATTGCATAAAGGAATCGGTCATCATCCTGCCCTCTTTATCATATAAAACATCCTCAAACAATGCCATTCCAATCCCCTGAGCTATGCCGCCTTCCGTCTGGATTCTGGCTAAATTAGGATTGATTGGTGTGCCACAGTCCACTACTGCTGCAAAATCAATGATATCTACTTGTCCTGTGGTTTTGTCCAACTCGATTTCAACAATACCCGCCATAAACGGAGGCGGTGAAACAGGAGAATAAAAAGATTCGGATGCTGATATACAATTATGACCTCCCAGATAAGAAGCATTTCCCAACTCTTTAATGGTAATCTGTTTTTCACCGTTTCTCTGATAAATCCTGGTTCCATCAAATTCTAAGTCATCGTTATCACAGTGAAGTATCTTTGCAGACTCCTGAATCATTTTTTCTATAAAAGTTTCGCAAGTTTTTATAACTGCATTCCCTGTTATATACGTAGTGCTTGAGGCATAGGAACCCGTATCATAAGGAGATATGTCGGTATCCACCCCATGAACTATAATTTTATCCACTTGGCATTCTAAACATTCTGCCGCCATCTGAGCAAGTATCGTATCACAACCCGTTCCCATGTCTGCTGATCCCAGCATCAGTGTATAAAAACCTTCATCATTAAGTTTCAACTCTGCTGATGCAATGTCCAGATTGGAAATGCCTGAACCCTGCATTGCTACTGCCATTCCTATAGCCCGAATTTTATCATTTCCCATATCCCTGCATGGGTATTTATGGTCCCAGTCCGTCATTTCTTTAGCTTTTTCAATGCATTCCGTCAGGGCGCAGCTTTCCAGAGTTTCCCCATAATATGCTGTCATTTTTTCGCCTACTTGTACCAGATTCTTCCTTCTCAGTTCAATGGGATCCATATTCAGCTTCACTGCCAGTTCATTTATGGCAGATTCTAAAGCAAAAAAACCCTGAGTGGCTCCGTAACCTCTGTACGCTCCTCCCCATGGATTATTGGTATAAACTACATCATAATCAAATTTATAGGCATTGGCATGGTTATATATAGCCATGGACTTATGTCCGACCAGGCCTACTGTAGTAGGACCATGATCTCCATAGGCTCCTGCATTTGATAGGGTATACATATATATGGCTTTGATATCCCCTTCCATATTTGCCCCTAACTTCACATGGATTTCCATCTCATGCCTTGGACTGCCGTTGGTAAAACTTTCTTTTCTGGTAAATATCATCTTAGCAGGTTTTCCTGTGGCCATTGTTACAGCTGCAGGAAACAGTTCACTTACTACAGACTGCTTTGCCCCAAAACCGCCTCCGATTCTGGGTTTAACCACTCTGATCTGAGACTTGGGCAAACCTAAGGCTTTTGCCGCAATTCGCCTTACGTGAAAAGGAACCTGTGTGGAGGATACAATACTCAGCCGACCGTAAGTGTCTAAATGGGTATAGGTGCAAAAGGGTTCCATCATAGTCTGGCTGTTAGCTTTTGTGTGATAGATTTCATCAATGACAATTTCACATGCCTTCAGTTCCCCTTCAATATCACCATACTCAAAGACTTCATGGGCACATAGATTTTTCTTGTTATCTGCCCCCACCTGGCAAAGTGCTTCCCAGTTTTCCTCAGGATGTATGAGGATTTCATTATCTTTTGCTTTTCTAAAATCCAGAATGGGCTCCAGCACATCATACTCTACTTTAATTAACGAAATTGCACGTAAAACAGATTTTTCATCACTGCCTGCCACAATGGCAACCGGGTCTCCCACGCAACGGAGTCTTCTGTCAAGGATTTGTCTGTCCTGGGGACTTGGTTCTGGGAAAGATTGTCCAGCGGTAGTAAATCTATTTTGCTCCAGATCTTCCCAGGTAAGTATGCATTCTATTCCAGGTACTTTCATTGCATTGGTTTTGTTTATGGATTTAATTAATGCATGGGCATGAGGACTTCTGAGAAGTTTTACAATCAACGCATTGGTCGGTGCTATGTCGTCTGTATATACAGGCTTTCCAGTAACTAAGGACTTAGAATCCATTTTATTTATGCTCGTATTGACAATTTTCATTTTAATCCACCTGCCCTTTTCAGGTATTTCATAATAGCTCTTGTGTGGCTCATGTATCCTGTACATCTGCATAAGTTCCCGGATAAGTATTTATTGATCTGGTCTTCAGATGGATTTGTAATACCTTTTTTCTCAAATTCTTTTTCCATAGCCAAAACACTCATGATAAATCCTGGGCTGCAAAATCCGCATTGTTCTGCTCCTTCATCGGCCATGAAACTGCCGAAAACTTCAGCTTCTTTCTGCATACCCTCCAAAGTGGTTATATGGCTGCCATTAGCTCTTGCTGTTAAAACTGCGCAGGACAATACGGGTTCGTCCGCAATTAGCACAGTACAAAGTCCGCAATTAGCCGTGTCGCATCCACGTTTAACACTATAAAAACCATGTTTTCTTAAAAAGTCGATTAGTAAAAGGTCTGCAGGAATATTGTCTGTAATATTTTTATGGTTAACTTTAATTTTTACTTCCATATTATGCCCTCGTCATATCCATTGTATATCTTATGGCCTTCCTGAGTAATGCTTCTGCCAGCGCTTTTCTATACTCAGCACTGCCCCGCATATTCCCGGCAAAATGACCCCAACTCTTAAGTTTTCCAATGGCCTCTTCTATATCTGACAAGCCCGGTTTTTCAGGCAAACCACTTTCGAATGCTAATGCCTTTCCAGGACGTGCTCCGTATATAATTTTCCATGCTCCCTCTTGATTTTGTGAAACAGCGCAGGCTAAAACCGGAAAATCTGTAGCCGTTTGCCTGATACTAAGATATACTCCTTTTCGAGTTCTTTTCTTGATAATAACCCTCATGAGAATATCCTGGTCATAGGGCATGTCCGCATACTTTTCTAAAGGAATGATGCCCCCTTTATATAATTCCACATAAGAATCCAGGGCCATAAATACTGTAAGTATATCAGAGAATCCGAACCGGGAGTAAACACTGCCCCCTACGGTGGCCAGATTTCTAAATTGCACTCCTACAATTGATTCAATAGAATTTCTTATCATACCGGAAAAGAATTGTTCCATGCCAGAGTGTTCTTCCAGTTCTCTCAGGGTGCACATTGCTCCAATCCTGAATTCTTGGTCATTCTCTTCTATGGTACTAAGTCCAAGGTCTGATAAATCAATCATTGTAGAAATGTTTTTATGCCCCATCTTAAGCCAGAGCATTCCACCTATTATTTTATTGTTCTTGTTCTGATTTAATGTCCAGGCTTCTTCCAGTGTAGATGGCCTCAGATAATTTTTCCCATTAAACAACCGGTATTTCCTCCAATTCTGCAAGCCAGTCTTCTCCCACTTTAATCTGTCTGCGAACTTCTGCAGGTGCAGTACCTCCAAAAGAAACTCTTGCATTTACGCATCCTTCTATACTCAGATCCGGAAGCTTGTCCAGAGAAAGCCATTCATCAATCTTTTCCAGATCACTTTCAATCAGATCTATAAAATCTTTATCATTGTTTTCGCAGTATTTTACCATTTTGCCTACAACCTCATGAGCTTCTCTAAAAGGCATGCCCTGCTTAACAAAATGCTCCGCAATATCCGTAGCATTTAAAAAGCCTGTATGCAGATGTTTCTTAATCATGTCCATTCTGAACTCTGTTTTTTCAATCATCTTGGCAAAAATTCGCAAAGATGCCTTCCAGGTATCAACGGCATCAAACAAACCTTCTTTGTCCTCCTGAAAGTCCTTGTTGTAGGCTAGTGGAGTCCCTTTCATAACAGTCAGTATCTGCATCAGATGTCCATATACACGACCCACTTTTCCTCTTAAAAGCTCTGCCATATCAGGATTCTTTTTCTGTGGCATTATACTGCTTCCTGTACAAAAACTATCATCGATAGCAATATAGCTAAATTCCTGGGAGTTCCACCATACAAATTCTTCTGCAAACCGGCTGATGTGCATCATGGAAATAGAAGCATCACTTAAAAACTCAATCACATAGTCACGATCACTTACACTGTCCATGGCATTTTCTGTTGGAGCCTTAAACCCCAGCATTTTTGCCGTAAAATGCCTGTCTGTAGGCAGAGTTGTTCCCGCCAGGGCACAAGCCCCCAGGGGACAATAATCCATTCTTTCATAAGCATCCTGTAATCTCTGTATATCTCTCTTAAACATCTGAAAATATGCCATTAAATGAAATCCAATGGTTACTGGCTGTGCATGCTGTACATGAGTAAAACCGATCATAATGCTATCAGCATACTTTTCTGCCTTTTCAAGTAGTACTTTTTCCATATAAATTAAATTTTCTATTACTTCTTTTATTTGTTCTTTTAAATATAATCTCGTATCTACCGCCACCTGATCGTTTCTGCTTCTGGCAGTATGAAGTCTTTTTCCCGTATCTCCCAACTGTTCTATTAAGGCACTTTCTACAGCCATGTGAATATCTTCCTGCTTTACAGAAAATTCAAATTCTCCGGCATCTATCCGATCTTTTATCTTGTTTAGTCCTTCTATAATCTGATTTTTTTCACTTTCTGTTACGATGCCCTGCTTTGAAAGCATTGACACATGGGCAATACTTCCTTCTATATCACAGGCATACAGCCTTTTATCCACTCCAATGGAAGCGTTAAATTTCTCAACGATTTCATCCATGCCTTTTTCAAATCTACCACTCCACAAATTTGCCATAGAAAATTCTCCTTATTTCATAAAATTATTTTTACCTTATATTTTAACATATTTGACAATTCAATACTACATTTTTGTGTTTTTTCACAAAAATTCCAAGATAAATTAGATTAGTACCTATATCGGAGCCTTGCAATACCAAAAACAAAATAAAAGGCCTGCCTTTTCAGGAAGGTCCTTTAAATAATGCCCTTTATCATTTTGATTTTTTTGACTCTTTCATCTGGTCAAAAATTTCTTTATAACTTAATTTTTTCTGCTCTTTTTTATGATTTTCAGCT
This sequence comes from Aminipila terrae, assembly GCF_010120715.1. Classification (NCBI taxonomy): domain Bacteria; kingdom Bacillati; phylum Bacillota; class Clostridia; order Peptostreptococcales; family Anaerovoracaceae; genus Aminipila; species Aminipila terrae. The sequence goes on along the minus strand of NZ_CP047591.1, from coordinate 1,922,991 downwards.
GGTTTACTCACTTTTTCTTGTACAGTTTCTGCCCTTAATGCCTGATCTGCGGCCTGTTGCATTCTCAGTTCCTGCAGAACAACATTACCTTTCAACGCAATTTCTTCTGCATCCTTATCAAATTCCTGCTTGCTGTAATCATCGCCCTCGGGCATAAATAAATTATCTCCATAATTAATATACATTCGTCCTGTCCTCCAACTATATACTAGTAATATCGGAAGGTTCTGCTACTTACTTAAGTTCTTCCAGAAGTCTCTTTAAGAACTCCCATATCCTTTTTACCGAAGCGGCGCTCATTCTCTCTCCTGGAGAATGGAATCCCCAGCAATTTGGGCCGATGGCCACTGCATCTAACCAAGGCATCCGCTGTAGTAAACAGCCGCATTCAATACCTGCATGGATAACAACGGTTTTTAAATCTCTATCAAACTCCTGCCTAAATACGTCCATGGCTTTCTGCCTTAAACCTGATTCCTGATTATAAGACCATGCCGGATATTGCGCAAAAAACTTCATTTCCGCTCCGAATACCTCACATAAATTTGTCAGCTGATTTTTGATATGCTGGCAAGTGGACTCAAATGCCCCTCTCAACTCGGCTTCAAGTTCTAAACCACCCTGCTCCAATTTTATGATTCCCAGGTTAATAGAGCTTTCTACGACTCCTGGTATTACACCATTCATATGTTTTATACCATCCGGAAATAAGTATAAAAACTGTATCATTTTATTAAAACTCTGTTCTGTGATGATTTTAGACTTTAATCCGTCAGTTTCCTTGAGTCCAACCTGTAAATTACCAGAGATACCCTTATACTCATTTTTAAAATTCCCATCATCTTTTCTACAGTATCTTGTATCTCCTGTTGCTGCTCTGGGTATATGAGAATTTCTGCCTCTGCCTCTCTGGATATGGCAAGTCTTGAAGTTCCGGCGGATACATGGGATAGCTGCACATTATGCCTGCTCTTTATTTCATAAAGTAAACGTATTAATAAACTGATAGCACTGCCATGACCCTTGTCAATATCTTCTCCAGAGTGTCCCCCTGGCAGCCCGCTTACGCTAAGCTGAAAAGCTTTATATTCCTTTTCTTTGCAGACCTGCTCGTACTCCAATGGTAAAAGTACTTTTACCCCTGCACCTCCACAGCTTCCTGCTAAAATCTGATTTTCTACAGCCTGATCCAGATTAATAAGCTTCTTGGCCTGAAAAAGCTCTGGGGAAACAGACAGTGCTCCTTTAAAGGTTGATTCCTCTTCTGTTGTTAACAGAATCTCCAATGCCGGGTGTTTTAAATCAGACTTCTCCAGAACTGCCATACAATATGCAACACCAATTCCATTGTCTGCTCCAAGGGTAGTTCCTACTGCGGAGGATATCATATCGCCTTCTATTTTCAATTGAACAGAATCCTTAGAAAAATCATGGAAACTGTCACTATTTTTTTCGCAGACCATATCCATATGGGCCTGCAGCATGACAGGTTCAGAGTCTTCATACCCAGGTGCCGCCGGTTTCTTTATTATGACATTTAATGCTTTATCCTGATAAGCTTCCAGGCCGTTTTCACAAGCCCAGCCATATATATAATCACTTATTTTTTTCTCATTTCCACTTCCTCTTGGAATCTTGGATATTTCCTCAAAGAAATACATTACCCTTTGCGGTTGTATATCTCTAAGAACTCTTTTCTCCATAAATCTTCTCCTTTCCCTCAATCCTATAGCCCTTACATTTTTTATGGGCAAACTACCCATGCTTATACTAGTCTGAGGTGTAAAACTGTCAAGCTCTTACCCCTGCATTGCATTGATTAATTGAGGTATTACCTGTTTTTTTCTTGAAACAATATTTTTCATTACAATGGAAGATTCTTCTGGTTTTACGCCAAAAGCCCGCTCAACGATATTTCTTGCATCTTCTCCTACAAAAAGTAATTCTGTAGATTCATGGATAACATCTGTTAGCATAAAGAACAGCATATCTGCACTTGATGACTTGCAGGCATTTTCCATGAAAGGAAGAATCTTAGGTTTCAAGGCTGCCAGTTCTTCCCCATCCATGGAAGTAATCTGACCTGCACCAAATTTTATACCATTACTTGCAAACTTCTTATAATCCTGATAGAAAATTTCCTCTGTGGATTTATCTTGCAGGGAGCTTCCTGCTCTGAACATCTTTTCAGCATGTTCTTCAATATTCACTTCTGCAATCTGTGCCAGTTTTTCTGCTGCCGCTTTATCCAGGTCGGTACAGGTTGGAGAACGGAACATCAACGTATCAGATAAAATGGCTGAACATAATAATCCTGCTATTTTCTTGTCCAGCTCCACTCCTAGCTCCAGATACATCTGATAGATAATGGTGGCCGTACAACCTAAAGGCTGATTCCGGAAGTACACCGGAGCCAGAGTTTCCAGATTCCCAATGCGGTGGTGATCGATTATTTCCATGATTTCTGCTTCTTCGATTCCATCTACAGCCTGAGATTTTTCATTGTGGTCTACAAGAATAATTTTCTTCCGATTCATGTTAATCAGAGAACGCCTTGAAAGCATACCGCAGTAATTACCATTTGTGTCCAGAACCGGAAAATCCCTGTATCGAATCTTTGTTACCGTTTCTTTCATGTCACTGATGTAATCATCTTCTTCAAAAGTTACTATATTTTCCTTGCGCATAAAATACCGTATGGGTGTACTCTGGTTGATTAGTCTGGCTGCCACATAGGTTTCATACGGGGTACTTATAATTCTACAATTATTCTGCATGGCCAGTTTCTTAATTGTTTTAGATACTGGTGCTCCCATGCACACTACAATGCATCCCGCGTTCATTTCAATGGCACAAAGATGAGATTCAAATCGGTTTCCCGTGATGAGAATATCATTTTTCTCTATATAATTTTCCATTAGGTCTGGGTTTGCTGCTCCAATGAGGATTTTCCCATCTTCAACATATCCTTCTTCGTCTCCCACAACCATGGTTCCTTCAAGTGTATCCAGAATATTTCGATACGGTGTTTTAGACAGGGCTAAAATCCCAGTTTCATAAATATCCATATTGGCCGTAGCAATATCGTTTACAGAAATAATACCTTCCAGTTTTCCATCCGAGGTAACCGGAAGGGTGGAATTGGAAGTATCTTTCATCATATTCCATGCTTTTTTCAGCGAAATGCCGCTTTCTATTCCATCTATCTTCTTTATAGCCACATCCCGAATCTGAGTGCCTACATCATCTATCAGTTCAGGTGTTTCCACTTCAAACTTTTCCAGCACATATTTTGTTTCATTATTTACCTGCCCGGCCCGTTTTGCTTCATAACATTTATCTGATATCTGATTCTTCAGATTTGCATATGCAATGGCGGAACAGATGGAATCTGTATCTGGGTTTTTATGTCCTATAACATAAACCTGTTTATCCAACTTTTCATTTCCCCTTTTCCTTTGGTTTTTTCATTTATATATTAGCAATCAGTATAACAATTTTAACAACTTTTCGTCAATGCCTTATTGGTGTTTACTGAACTTTTACTTTATTTTACCTTATATTAGCTAAAAATAACAGACTGGGTATAAGGCCGATAATCTTTTATACAAAAAAACTGTAGCAAAATTACTACAGCCATATTTTTCATCATTCTAATCATTCAAAAATAATATACTAATATTCCCTTTAACTATTCTAAACTTCTTTATTAGAATTAGCTATTTCAAAAATACTTTGCAGGCTATTACGGCTTATGCTGCATAATATGCCTATTCTCCACGTTGAAGAATTGTTAGCTTTTCATTTTCTTTAGATAAAATAATCTTGTAATCATCGTAAAAATAATCTGTATCGAACAAGTCTTTTTCTGAAAATCCCTTTTTGTAATTGAACGGGATAGATTCTTGGATATGAAAATTACCTTGCCCTTTATATATTGCGTATTTTCGTGGTAGTACAATCGAATCTTTATCAATAATTTTATCAAGACATTTTGGAAGGTCCATTGAGACATTTAAATTTCTCATTTCTTTTCCATAATTCTTCAAAGTTAAATCAACTTTTATGGTATTGTCTTTTGGCCCATTGCTAAAGGAATAGTTGCTCTCTATTACATCTATTGATTTAAGCCCACCACTTAATAAATAGTATGGTGTCTTAATTGCATTCATTGCTTTGAATGTAAAGGGCACTAGAATGCAAAACATAACAATAAATATTACGACTTTTCCACTTTTGAAATAGTTGCTTTTTACAACTTCTTTATAGCTCCACCATAGCAGGACCAGTGGTAATATACCAACTAAATCCAACCTTGATCCTGGACTTAGTTTTATGGTTGGCACCATTAAATCAAATATTGATTTATCTAGATGGGGCAGTTTCATAGCACAAAAAGCAGTAACTAAAACGATTGTAACAGCTTTTAGGTATCTTCCAACGTCTTTCTCCATTTAGTCTCCTTGCTCTATTTTGTAATTTCCTGCTTATTCTTTAATTAAAAATGAGGATGAAATTTTCATTTTGTCCTTATTTTACCATTTTACTTGTGATTGTCAATGTTTGCACTCTGAAATTGCATCTAAATGAAAGGCGCGCTTCCTTATAATTCAAGGATAACAGTCAGGTTTTTATAAATTTTATTAATAATTGTAGCCGAATGCTTACTATTAAAACACTCACATATTAATATAGAGGGACTGCTCCAAAGCAGTCCCTCTTATTACTCTTTATATAATCTTTTCATTGTAGATTCCTGCAAGTCCTGTTCTGGCTACGCGCCCTGCAATCTCGTCAGAATCTACGCTATATAGCTGTTTTTCCTGCATTCGTTGAAAATACTCCGCCCCGGCAAAAGTATACCGGGTCATCAGGCCTTCTCTGGTTTGCAGACGTTCATTCGCATAAGCAATTAAGTCTCCCGTAGCCAGTTGTCTCGGCAGTTCCATAGGTTTAAGTCCTTTTAAGTACCTGGCTCCATTAAAGCCTGCCAGGCTTCCGGTAGTGATAGCTTCCGTGTGCCCTACAAATAACCCCGACTTTTCTCCCCCACAAAGGAGGTTCTCAATACCCTGCACCTTCATATAATCATCTCTCTCTGTTACAGATAAATATCGGATGGAATTTCCCTTACCTCCTGCATAAGGGTCTGCATAGCGGGCATTCTCCAGTCCGGGTACTTCTCTTAATTTTTCTAATGGGAAAAATGGTGTCATGATTTTAGCATATCCTGTATCCAGCAGTATGATATTCTCTGCATATTCATCCAAAGCATACTGCTGACATACTTTCAAATTCAGCTTATCTCTGGAAACCTCTTTGGCTGCAAGGGGTATAACAACTACTCCTTTTTGGTTTAACTGCTGCTGAATATCCTCAGACAGTGAACCCTTTTCCAGTTTGCCAGAACCACTGAATGCTCCCCATGCACCGTCTTTGCGCATTCCCATTATGTCCGTTACTCCAGCCTTCTGCGAAATACTGACTCTAGGGCCAAAAGCAGGGCATCTGAGTATGCACATACAGCATCCATTACCGTAAGCAAGGCAATTCCCCATAGGTCCTGTAGATCCTGTGCATTCAATAAAAACATCCCCCTCTATAGTCTGCACATCTATATTCCTCTGCCCAAGTCCTACCCCATTAGTCACAATAAGACTCTTTATATATTTTTGTGTCTTTTCTTCAGGCAACTCTACTATCTCAGTTACCACATCAATAACCCTTGTCATAACACGTATTTCAACACCCATATCTTTTAGGAGTCGTCTCACTTGTGGTTCTACTTTCATAACATCGTACAGACTGGCGTGTTTATGACCTGGAAAGTCAATGTTTCTATGTCTGGAGCAGCTGTCTGTTATTCCAAACAGTTCCGCTGCACCCAAAGCAATGTTTTCTTCCGCAGCAGTAAATCTGCCATTATTACGCATAATGCCTCCAACATTGCCTAGGCCTAAAAGCAGGTCAGTCTTTTCAACAAGCACTACTGATGCCCCTGCTTTTCGGGCGGCCACAGCTGCGGCACAACCCGACCAGCCACCGCCAATAACTACAACTCTGTACATTAAAAAACCCCCTCTGATTCAAGTATCCACATATTAAGATATTCCATCAGAGAGGATGTTATGTTTAACTTTGTTTATAACCCATCATCATCTGAATATATTATCCAGAAATCACTCTATTTCCCTGAGTCTTTCAACAATAGATTTTTTATTAAGCACTTTATAGGAGGATAGAGTAATAATATAGACCAATACAACAAATACTGGCAAGCAAAGTAAAGACGGCACTACCGTAAATATAGGGGTAAATGCTATGTTATTACACATGGTCGCGCTTATTCCAAGATAGCCAATGGGACTTCCCACAATAAGCACCGTTAGAGCCGTCAGGCAAACATAAGTAAGGCCTTCTGATATTATCATCTGCTTCATTTGCCTGCTGGTCATTCCGATGCTCTGTAACATGGCAAGTTCTCTTTTTCTGGCTATTAACGAAGTAATGGTTGTATTGATAAAATTTATAATGCCTATAAATGCCAGAATACTACTTATAACAATTCCAACAGAAAAATACGTTTGCTTTACCTCTTCAAATTCTGCGGCAAAGGTTGCTTTTGAAGTATATTGCATATCTGTGTTTACTTTATTACAGTAATAATCCAAGTAATTTTCTATACTTTTCTTTTCTTTCTCATTTGCATCAAAGGTTGTCATCATAGGTGCCAAATCACCCATATTTTTACAAAACTCCTCTGAAGGTAAAAGAAATTCCACATCAATAATATCTCCATATCTGACTGATATGGGATATGGAATATTGGCAATGGCCATCACCTCATATTCCTGGCTATTTCCTTTTGGATACTTTATTGTTACCTTATCCCCGATTTTATAATATGAAATCCGTCCTTCTGAATCAAAAGCTGATGCAATAATATATTTCCCTGTTTTGAATTTGTCCTTATCAATGTTTCCCTTAAAACATGTTAGTTCCTCAAATATAGAATCGTCTAGCCCATATAGCTGAACCTGGAAATCTTTTTGTGCTATTTTATCTTTAAATACAAGGGACTTTTTTTCACTCATGTTAAATCTTGATGTGGCCTCTTTTACTGCACTTTTTATCT